>DASZIU010000047.1:0-7984 GCA_035948815.1 Solirubrobacteraceae bacterium
CCGCGACTCCTCGTCGCCGTGCTCGCCGGGGCTGTCGTCGAAAAGCGTGTTCATGACCCGAGTATCGCTGCTCAGCTAGTGACAAAGGGTACAAAGACACGTAGCCGTGGACCGGCGTACCGGGGTGTGCAGCTGTTTACAATTAACCGCTGCAGGTTGGGGACAGGGACGCGTCGAACATGGACATTCCGGTGTTTCCCAGTCATCCAGCCTTGCGCGCCTCGACGCGGAGCGTGCGCAGATGAGCGCCGCCGCGGCTGAGCTGCTGCCCGGGCCTGGAGGCGACCTTGCGATTCCCGATGCCGGCGTCGAGTTCGCCGCTCGCACGCCGCTGCAGCTGTTCTGGTCGCGCCTGCGGCGCGATCGGGTCGCGCTCGTCTCGCTCGGCTTCATCGTCTTCCTCGTGATCGTCGCGATCGGCGCGCCGCTGATCGTGAAACTGCTCGGCCTGCCGGGTCCCTACGTCCAGAATCCCAACCTCACCGACCAGTTCGGCAGCCCGCTCGGACCGAGCGCCGCCCACCCGTTCGGCGTCGACGAGCAGGGCCGCGACGTCATGTCGCGCGTCATCTACGGCACGCGCGTCTCGCTCGAGGTGGGGATCCTGGGGACGGCGATCGCGACGGTCATCGGCGTCGTCGTCGGGCTCTTCGCCGGCTTCTACCGCGGCTGGGTGGACACGCTTCTCTCGCGCCTCACCGACGTCGTGCTGTCGCTGCCGATCCTGATCGTCGGCCTCGGCATCGGCGCGGCGTGTGCCGTCCGGGGATGCGTTGGAGGCACGATCCAGCCGGGGATCGGATCGCTCCTGTTCCTGATCGGGTTCCTCACCTGGACCTACATCGCGCGCATCGTGCGCGGGCTCGTCCTGTCGCTGCGCGAGAGCGAGTTCGTCGTCGCCTCGCGCGCGCTCGGGGCATCGAACACGCGGATCATGTTCCGCGAGATCCTCCCGAACCTGATCGCCCCGATCATCGTCTACTCGAGCCTGCTGATCCCGCTGAACATCCTCACCGAGGCGGCGCTCTCGTTCCTCGGCGTCGGCATTCGCCCGCCGACTGCGAGCTGGGGGCAGATGATCGCCTCGGCCACCCCGATCTTCAACACCGCCTGGTGGTACATGACCTTCCCGGGACTCGCTCTGCTGTTCACCGTGCTGGCGTTCAACCTGCTCGGCGACGGGCTCCGGGACGCTCTCAACCCAAGGATCGCTCGATGAGTCGCGCGGTCTGTCACACAACACAGGAGGCACCTGAATGTCGCTCAAGATGATCATGCCGATCGCGCTGGCGGCCCTCGCCGCGCTTGTGCTCGCCGCCTGCGGGTCAAGCGGCAGCTCGACGCTCGCCAACAACGGCATCGGCGTCGCGGCGGGCGTGAAAACGCCGGCCAGCGAGACATATGAAGGCGGCAAACGGGGCGGCACCCTGACGGTGCTCAACCACGAGGACTTCGAACACATCGATCCGGGATCCGCCTACTTCGACATCGACTACCAGGCGATGTACGCGACCCAGCGGCCCCTGTACTCCTACAAGCCGAACTCGTTCGTCAACACGCAACCGGACCTCGCCGAAGCCCAGCCCCAGGTCTCGGCCGACGGCAAGACGATCACGATCCACATTCACCACGGGGTCCACTACAGCCCGCCGGTGAACCGTGAAGTGACCGCCGAAGACGTCAAGTTCGCGATCGAGCGCGGCACCAACCCGAACGTCGGCAACCCCTACTTCGAAGGCTATTTCAAGGCGATCGAAGGAGCCCCGACGGCCAAAGGCGGCCCGATCGCGGGAATCACGACGCCGGACAAGTACACGATCGTCTTCCACCTGACCGAAGCGAAGGCCGCGATCGTGATCGGCGCTCTGGTGCTTCCGATCAGCGCTCCGGTCCCGCCCGAGTACGCCAAGAAGTTCGACGCCAAGAAACCGAGCGAATACGGCAACTACCAGGTCGCGACGGGACCGTACATGTTCAAGGCCGACAGCTCCGGGAAGGTGATCGGCGTCGGCTACCAGCCCGGCAAGTCGGCGACGCTCATCCGCAACCCGAACTGGAGCGCGAGCACCGACTTCCGGCCCGCCTACCTCGACCAGATCAACATCCAGATCGGCGGCGACACGAACGTGATCGGCCGCCAGGTGCTCGAAGGCTCGCATCTCGTGCAGAACGACACCGCGGCCCAGGCGATCGTCAAGCTCGCCTACCAGAGCTACCGAAGCCAGCTGCAGATCACGCCGGGCGCCGGCGACCACTACATCGCGCTGAACAACAGCAAGGGCCCGTTCACGAACGTCAACCTGCGCAAGGCCGCGTGGGCCGCGACCGATCGCGAAGCGATGGACCGCGCGCGCGGTGGGTCGCTCGTGAGCAACGTGATGACGCACTTCATCTACCCGGAAATCCACGGGTTCGAAGAGGCGGGGGGGCTCGCGGGGCCCAAGGTCGACTACAACGAACACCCGCAGGGCGACATGGCGGTCGCGGAAAAGTACATGAAGCTCGCCGGCTACCCGAGCGGCAAGTACACCGGCAGCAAGGTGCTCCAGGTCGTGGGCTCGAACGGCAGCCCGGCTCCGCAGGAGGCCGAAATCGCCAATCAGGCGCTCCGCAACCTGGGATTCAAAACGCGGCTCACGCTGGTCGACCAGGCGACGATGTACGCGAAGTACTGCGGCGTCGTCTCCGAAGCGATCGACGTCTGCCCGAACGTGGGCTGGCTGGCGGACTTCAACGACCCCCAGGCAGTCCTCCTCGTGCCGTTCAACGGCAAGCTGATCGTCACGAACGGAACGAACTCCAACTGGGGTCTCGTCAACCACCCGAAGATCAACGCGGCGATGGAAGCGGCCGAAAACGTCGTCGGCACGTCGGCGCGCGCACAGGCGTGGGCGAAGATCGACAAAGAACTCGTCGAAGAAGCCGTCGCCGTCCCCTACGACTGGGACAAGCAGGCGCAGATCGAGTCCAAAGACGTCGCCGGCGTCGGCGACCAGTGGAACGTCGGTGGCTGGGATTACAGCTTCACGTCACTCAAGTAGGCGACGTGGCGCTGCGGGCAGCGTGCGTGCGCTCGGGGCGGCTCGACCCAGGTCGGGCCGCCGCGGCGCGCGGCAAGCGGTGAAGATCGTCGTGGCCGTTGCGGCGCGCGAGCGAGCGCCGGGGGCGTGAGCTCACCCAGATGACGCGCTACATCATCCGCCGCCTGCTCTGGGGCGTTCTGCTCCTGATCCTCGTCTCGGCACTGACGTTCGTGCTGTTCCGCGTGCTGCCGACGGCGGATGCGGCCACGCTGCGCGCCGGGCGCGTCCAGAACCAGAAAGTGATCGCGGCGCTCCGGCACGACCTCGGGCTCGACAAGTCCCTGCTCACCCAGTTCTGGGACTACATGAAGGCGATCTTCCTGCACTTCGACCTCGGCTTCAGCTACCAGAGCAGCGCATCGGTGAAAAGCCTGATCGTGAACCGACTGCCCGCGACCGTGTCGCTCGTGCTCGGCGGCGCGATCCTGTGGCTCGTGACCGGGCTGACGATCGGCATCGTCTCGGCGCGGCGTCCCGGGACGCTGCTCGACCGTTTCAGCATGGGCGGGGCGCTCGTGTTCGTCTCCGCCCCCGAATACTGGCTCGGCCTGATCGTCCTGTACCTGTTCGCCGCCGACATCGGGGTGTGGAAGATCTTCCCGGGCTCCGGCAGCTACGTCTCCCTGACGAGCGACCCCGCGAAATGGTTCAGCTCGCTGATCCTGCCGTGGTTCGTGGTGGCCGCCGGGACGGCTGCCATCTATGCGCGCCTGATGCGCAGCAGCCTGATCGAGACGATGGACCAGGACTACATCCGCACGGCCCGCGCCAAGGGGCTGTCCGAGCGAAGAGTCGTCTTCCGCCACGGCGTGCGCTCGGCGATCAACCCGATCCTGACGATCCTCGGCCTCGACATCGGGATCCTGCTCGGCAGCGCGATACTCGTCGAAACGGTGTTCAACATCCCTGGGATCGGCCGGCTCAACTACGACGCCATCCAGCACGCCGACTTCCCGATCGTGCAGGGGACGGTGCTGCTCGCCTCGTTCTTCGTGATCGTCGCCAACATCGTCGTCGACATCGCCTATGCGTATCTCGACCCGAGGGTGCGCTACTCGTGAGCGCCGCCGATCCGCTGCTCCGCGTCGAGGACCTGCGGGTCGAGTTCGCGACCGAAGACGGGGTCGTCCACGCGGTGGACGGGATCACCTATCAGGTCCAGCGGGGCCGCACGCTGGGGATCGTCGGGGAGTCCGGGTCGGGGAAGACGGTCGCCTCGATGACGACGCTCGGGCTCACGCGCGGTCCTCGCGCGAGCATCTCCGGGCGGATCCTGTTCGAGGGACGCGACCTGGTCGCAATGTCCGACGGGGAGCTCCGCGCGATCAGGGGCAACGAGATCGCGATGATCTTCCAGGACCCGCTCTCCGCCCTGCACCCGCTCTACAGCGTCGGCTTTCAGCTGGTCGAGGCCGTCCGCGCGCACCGCGACGTCTCCAAGCGCGCGGCCCGCGAGCGAACGGTCGAGCTGCTGCGCCTCGTCGGCATCCCCGATCCCGAGGGCCGGGTGGACGACTACCCGCACGAATTCTCGGGCGGCATGCGCCAGCGCGCGATGATCGCGATGGCGCTCGCGAACGAACCGAAGCTGTTGATCGCGGACGAGCCGACGACGGCGCTCGACGTCACGGTGCAGGCTCAGATCCTCGATCTGATGGAGCGCCTGCAGCGTGAGCTCGGCATGGCGATCGTGATCATCACCCACGATCTCGGCGTGGTCGCCGAAATGGCCGACGACATCGCGGTCATGTACGCGGGCAGGATCGTCGAGACAGCCTCCGCCGAGCTCCTGTTCGCCGCACCCGAACATCCGTACACGTGGGGCCTCTTGAAGTCGATCCCGACGCTCACCGCTCCCCGCGACGAGCAGCTCGTGCCGATCCCCGGGACGCCGCCGAGCCTCATCCACCGCCCATCCGGATGCCACTTCCATCCGCGCTGCCCGTACGCCCAGCCCGACCATTCGCGCATCGATCCCGCGCTCGAGCCGGTGGCCGACGAGCCCACGCATCACGTCGCCTGCCTGCTCGAGACGCCGGTGCGGCGCCGGCTCTGGGCAGAGTTGCAGGCCGGCAGGATGCCCGACGAGGCACTCGCCGCCGCCGGGCGTCCAGGTGAGGCGTCGTGAGCTCGCGCGCGGGAGATCGGGCCAGCGTGGCCGGCGGGCCGCAGAGCGCCTCCGCCGTCGCGCTTCCCGACAGCCCACAGGGCTCGACCGAGCCGCTCGTGCAGGTTCGCGACCTGGTCAAGCACTTCCCGATCACCCACGGGATCGTCGTGCAGCGGAAGGTCGGGGCGGTGAAGGCCGTCGACGGCGTCAGCTTCGAGGTGCGTCGCGGCGAGACGCTCGGGCTCGTCGGCGAGACTGGCTGCGGCAAGAGCACGACGGCGAGGCTCGTGATGCGCCTGCTCGACGCGACTTCCGGCGAAGTCCGGTTCGACGGCCAGGACATCACCCGCATCGGCGGCTCGCGGCTGAAGGCCGTCAGACGCGAGATGCAGATGATCTTCCAGGACCCGTACTCCTCGCTGAACCCGCGCAAGACGATCGGCTCGATCATCGGCGAGCCGTTCGCGATCCATGGTCTCGAGCGCGACCGCGGAGCGCGCAAGCGCGCGGTGCAGGAGCTGATGGAGATGGTCGGGCTGAACCCCGAGCACTACAACCGCTACCCGCACGAGTTCTCGGGTGGCCAGCGGCAGCGGATCGGGATCGCGCGCGCGGTCGCGCTGAAGCCGAAGCTCCTGATCGCCGATGAGCCGGTGTCGGCGCTCGATGTCTCGATCCAGGCGCAGGTGCTGAACCTCCTGCGCGACATGCAGCGCGAGCTCGGGCTGACGCTCATCTTCATCGCGCACGACCTCTCGGTGGTGCGCCACATGTGCGACCGCGTGGCCGTGATGTACCTCGGAAAGATCGTCGAGATCGGTCCGGCCGACCCGCTCTATGCCGCGCCCCGCCACCCATACACGGGCGCGCTGCTGTCGGCGGTGCCCGTGGTTGACGCGAGCGCGGCGCGTGGCCAGCGAATGACGCTCGGCGGAGACGTGCCGAGCCCCGCCGACCCGCCCACGGCGTGCCGCTTCCACACGCGCTGTCCGAAGGCGCAGGAGCTGTGCTCGGTCGAGGAGCCGCTCCTGCAGGACAAGGGCACGGGGACCGAGGCGGCCTGCCACTTCCCTCTGACCCCCGAGGAGATCGCGGAGATCGGCGTACGATCCCGCCGATGAGCGCCGACGCACCGGCGGGCGAGGCCGAAGAGCTCCTGCGGCGGCTGATCCGCTTCAACACCGTCAACCCCCCCGGCGACGAGCGCCAGGCGCAGGAGTTCCTCGCCGACCACCTGTCGTCCGCCGGCTTCGAGTGCGAGCTGCTCGCAGCCGAGCCCGAGCGCCCGAACCTCGTCGCCAGGCTTCGAGCGGCGCCCGGAGCCGACGGCGGTCCGACGCTCTGCTATCTGGGGCACGTCGATACGGTGCTCGCGGATCCGGCCGAGTGGACGCACGAGCCTTGGTCGGGAGACCTCGCCGACGGGTTCCTGTGGGGACGCGGCGCGCTCGACATGAAGTCACAGGTGGCGGCCGAGGTCGCCGCCGCGGCGTCGCTCGCACGCTCGGGCTGGAGACCGGCGCGCGGCGAGCTGCTCGTCGTGGCGGTGGTCGACGAGGAGACCGGAGGCAGGCTCGGCGCCCAGTGGCTCACGACGACGCACCCCGAGAAGGTGCGCTGCGACATGCTCATCAACGAGGGCGGCGGAGGCTTCTTCGAGTACCGCGGCAAGCGCCACTACGGGGTCTGCTGCGCGGAGAAGGGCGTCTTCCGCTTCAGCGTGATCACCGAGGGAGTGGCGGGCCACGCCTCGATGCCCGCGATGGGAGACAACGCGCTGCTCAAGATGGCGCCGCTGCTCGAGCGGCTAGGGGCGCGCCAGCCGTCCTACGCGCTGACCGAGGCGCCGCGGCAGTTCCTGAGCGGCATCGGTGAGAACCCCGACGACGCCGGCCGCGCCGTCGAGCATCTGCGGGAGGCGGATCCGCGACTGGCGACGATGTTCGAGCCCATGTTCGGGGTCACGTTCACGCCGACCCGCATCTCGGCGTCGGAGAAGGTCAACGTGATCCCCAGCCGGTCCGAGCTGAAGGTCGACTGCCGCGTGCCCCCGGGCCTCGGCGAGGAGGAGGTTCGCCGCGGCGTCGCGGAGGTGCTCGGCGACGAGGGGCGGGACGGCTGGCGGATCGAGTTCAGCGAGCGTGTCATGGGCAACGGGTCATCGCTCGACTCCGAGCTGATGCGGACGATCTCGGCCTGGGTTGCCGAGCGCGACCCCGGGGCAGCCGTCGTCCCGGTCATCCTGCCGGGCTTCACGGACTCGCGTCACTTCAGGCTCGCCTTCCCCGATTGCGTCGCGTACGGCTTCTTCCCGCATGGCCACCAGCCGCTGGTGGCGACCGAGCCGCTGGTGCATGGGGCCGACGAGCGCATCGACGTCCGCGACCTCGCCCTGGCCACCCAGCTCTACGGCGACCTCGCCCATCGGCTCCTCGGCTGATCCAGCCCGGGACGATTTTTGCCGAAATAGCTCATGCATGCCGCATAATTGGACGACGATGCCACGGATGGTGGACGGGGAAACCAGGGTCAGGGACCCGCGGCCGGCATGAGCTCGGGCGCAGCGAGCACGCAGACGACCGGCGGCACGCAGACGACCGGCGGCACGGCGCCCGCACAGCCGGGCACGCCAGGCGCCCAGACCTCGACACGCGCCACCACACCGCAGACCGTCCACGGCGCCGCCACGCACCCCGCGGTCACACGGGGGCACGTCCAGAGCACCCCCATCCGTGCCACTCCCGCCGCGCCCTCGCAGGCGCACGTGTCGTTCGCCCAGGAAGTGCAGAAC
>DASZIU010000048.1:0-3555 GCA_035948815.1 Solirubrobacteraceae bacterium
CGCGTCCAAAACGTCGCGAAGGGCCTCCTCGGCCAGCTCGCAGGCCGAGCGGATCAGCGCCACCTCGGCGGACTCCTTGACGGCGCGCAGGCGCTCGACCATGCCGGCGCAGGCGACGAGCTCCCACGCCGGCGGCAGAAGGTCCTGCAGCTTGCGGTGCCGGGCCACCGGCAGCGTCGCATCGTCGAACCCGAGGCGCCCACCCGGCTCCGGGAGCGAGCGCACGGCCGCGTCGAGCAGCTCGCCGGCCACGACCTCGCGCTCGAACTCGGGGGGCACCTCTTCACCGGACTGCGTCGCGTAGCGGAAGTCGGTGAGGAAGCGGTGGCCTGGACGACCGTTCGGCTCACCCTTTGCCGCTCCCGCTGCGATCAGGGCGAGCCCGTTGCTGCCCGTGAAGCCGGTCAGGTAGCGCAGGTTGATCGGCGTCTCGACGAGCAGCACGTCGACCGAGCGCTCGCGCAGCTCGCCGCCGAGCCGCGTGGCGCGGTCAAGCGCCGCCGCGTGGGCGGGCGAGGCTGCCATCACGAGCTGTCGAGCCTCTCTCGCACGAGGATGAGCGCGGCGCGGTAGCCGTCGGGGCCCTTGCCGGAGATCGTCGCGAAGCACAGGTCCCCGATCACCGAGACGCGCCGCCACGGCTCGCGGGTCGCGACATCCGAGAGATGGATCTCCACTGCCGGCAGCGCGGCGATCTCGAGCGCGTCGCGGATCGCCCACGCGTAGTGACCCCATGCACCGGGGTTCAGCAGGATCGCGTCGGCATCGCCCGGAAGCGAGTGCAGGTGCTCGACGAGCGCCCCCTCGTAGTTGGTCTGGAAGAAGCCGACGTCCAGGGAGAGCTCCTCGGCGTGGCGCTCGATCTGCTGCTCGAGCTCCGGGAGCGTGAGCGTCCCGTAGAGCAGCGGATCGCGCCTGCCGAGCTGGTCGAGGTTGACCCCGTGTATCACCTCGACGCGGTGGCGCTTGGCGTTCATGCGATCAGCTCCTGGACGGCGCCGCGTAGCTCGGCGGGATCGACCTCGCAGCCGATGCGAACCTCTCCGGCAGCCTCCAGGAGGACGAACGGCACCGTCCTCCCCACCCGCTTCTTGTCCCGCTTCACCGCCTCCAGCACGGCCTCGACCGTCGTCCCCTCGAGCGCGACGGGCAAGCCCCTCACCTCGAGCAGCTCGCGCACCTGCTCTCGCAGCTCGTCTGTCCCGGAGAGGCGCAGCGTCGCGAGCAGCCCGAGCCCGACCGCCTCGCCGTGGCGGTAGCGGCCGTAGCCGGTGGCGCTCTCGATCGCATGCCCGACGGTATGCCCGAGGTTGAGCGCCTGCCGCCCTGCTTCGTCGCGCTCGTCGGCGGCCACGATCGCGAGCTTCGTCCGCGCGCAGGCGAGGATCGTCCGCTCATCGACCGGCTCGCCGCCGGCGATGCTCTCCCACAGACCACCGCCGGCGATCAGCGCGGTCTTCAGCACCTCCACCCAGCCCGCCGAGCGCTCGGCCCCCGCCAGCGTGGCGAGGACGTCGGGGTCGACGAGCACGCCCGCCGGCTGGTGGTAGGCGCCGACGTAGTTCTTGGCCTCGGGGAGGTCCACGCCCGTCTTGCCGCCGTACGCGGAGTCGACCTGCGCGACGAGCGTCGTCGGGACGTGCACGACGCCGACGCCCCGCTGGTAGGTGGCCGCGCAGAAGCCGGCGAGATCGCCGACGACGCCGCCTCCGAGCGCGACCAGATGGTCAGCGCGGGTCATCCCCGACCGTGCCAGCTCGCGCCAGACCCGTTCGGCGACCGCGAGGCTCTTGTGCTGCTCGCCCGGCGGGATCGTGATCGTCGCCCCCAGGCCGCCGAGCCGCTCGCCGTAGAGCGGACCGACGTTCTCGTCGGTGACGCAGAACGCGCGCGAGGAGCTGCGGTCGACCGGCCAGAGCTCCGCGAGCCGCTCCCCGTCCTCGAGCAGGCCTCGACCGACCAGCACCGGATACTCGCCCGAGGCCGAGCTAGCCCACACCATCCGCGTTCCCGGCGGCGCCGCCCGCAGCGCGCGCAGGGCGCCGACGGCCCGCCTCGCCGTCCCGTTGGCTGCGCCTGGCAGGATCGCGTCGGCGAGCTCGTCGTACAGCGGGCGGCGTTCGGCCGCCAGCGCGCGGAAGGCGTTCAGGTCGCGGGCGAGCGGGCGCTCGGTGCCGGTGGCGGTGGCGGTGGCGCGGACGCGCTCCCACGCCAGGTCCGGCTCGATGTCCAGCAGCACCGTCACGTGCGCCGACAGGGCACCTCGGACTCGCTCGGAGAGGACGCTTCCGCCGCCGAGGGCGATCACCTCCTCGGCATCCGCGTCGTCGAGCAGCTCGCGGACCAGCTGCTCCTCCTTGGCGCGGAATGAAGCCTCGCCGTGCAGCTCGAACTCGCGGGCGACCGTGTGGCCGAGGCGCTCCTGCAGGAGGCGGTCGCTGTCGCGCGCGTCGGTGCCGAGCGCGCTCGCGAGCTCGCTCGCCGCGGTCGACTTGCCGGAGCCCATGAACCCGATCAGGACGAACGCCACGCGATCCGCTCCTCGTAGGCGCGGACGGCCTCAAGCACGTCGTCTATGTGGTCGCCCCCGAACTTGCGCCGGTAGGCGTCGGCGAGCACGAAGGCGACCATCGCCTCGCCGACAACGGCCGCGGCGGGCACCGTGCACGAGTCCGTGCGCTCGCGCAGCGCCTGCGCCGGCTCATGTGTCTCGGTGTCGACCGACCGCAGGGGCTTGGTCAGGGTGGGCAGGGGCTTCATCGCCCCGCGCACGACGAGCGGGCAGCCCGTCGTCATGCCGCCCTCGGTGCCGCCGGCGCGGTTGGTCTCGCGGTAGTAGCCGCGCTCCTGCGAGAAGAAGATCTCGTCGTGCGCCTCGGACCCGGGCACCCCGGCGATCCCGAAGGCATCACCGATCGACGCGCCCTTCACCGCCTGGATCGAGCAGAGCGCCATCGCCAGGCGACCGTCGAGGCGCTCCTCCCAGGAGACATGCGAGCCGAGGCCGGGTACGAGGCCGAAGGCCTGCACCTCGAAGACCCCGCCCAGCGACTCATTCGCCTTGCGCAGCCGGTCGATCTCGCGAACCATCGCCTTGGAGGTCTCCGGATCCAGGCAACGCACCGGCGAGCTGTCCACCTCGGCGAAGTCCGCGGGAGCGAGCGCGCGGTCGGGCGCCGGCGCCCGCACCGAGGCGATCTGCAGGACGTGTGAGTGGACGCTCACGCCGAGCTCGCGCAGGAAGGCCTTGCACACGCCGCCACCCGCGACCCGCGCTGCGGTCTCGCGCGCCGATGCGCGCTCGAGGATGTTGCGGACGTCGCTCTGCTTGTACTTCTGCGTGCCGACGAGGTCCGCGTGGCCCGGGCGCGGCAGATGCACCTCTGAGACCTCGCCCGGCGCCGGCCAGGGGCTCATCCGGTCCTCCCAGTTGGCGTAGTCGCGGTTGGCGACCCGGAGGGCGATCGGACTCCCGAGCGTGAGGCCGTGCCTGACCCCGCCGGTGACCTCGGCGGTGTCGCGCTCGATCTTCATCCGCCCGCCCCGCCCGTGGCC
>DASZIU010000049.1:0-4715 GCA_035948815.1 Solirubrobacteraceae bacterium
CGCATACACCGCACGGCGAAACGAACGCTCGCGGCGCGTGATGGAGCGCCTGGGCATGCGTCACGATCGCGCCGAGGACTTCCTGCATCCGGCGCTCGGCCCGGAGGACCCGCTCGCCCCTCACGTCGTGTACCGCCTGGCGCGGGCCTGAGCGACCTATCCTCGATCGAATGTGTGGCCGGTACACCAACACCGCGGGCGTGCAGGAACTCAACGACCGCTTCCGCGTGCCCATAACCAGCGACGCCGGCACCCGCCGCTTCAACATCGCCCCCACCGAAGAGGTCCTCGCGATCGTCTCGCCGCGAGGCGAGCCGGAGGCCCGCATGCTGCGCTGGGGCCTCGTCCCGTCGTGGGCGACGGACCTCAAGGGCTCGTACAAGCTGATCAATGCGCGCATGGAGACGGTGCAGCGGACGCCCGCCTACCGCAGGCTCATCCCGAACGCCTCCCGCCGCGCGCTCCAGCTCGCCGACGGCTACTTCGAGTGGTTGAAGCCGGAGCGCGACAGCGGCCCCCGCCAGCCCTTCTTCTTCCAGGTCGACGGCGGCATCCCCTTCGCCTTCGCTGCCCTCTGGACTCCGGCGCGCGTCGATGACGAGTGGATCCAGAGCGTCTCGCTGCTGACCTGCGACGCCTCACCGAACGGCGTCGCTCGGGCGATCCACGACAGGATGCCCGTGATCCTCGCCGACCGCGACGCACAGGAGGCGTGGCTGGACCCGGCGGTCGGCGCCGAGGAGGCGCTTTCGCTGTGCGGAGCGCTGCCCGCCGAGCGCCTGTCGGCGAGACCCGCCAATCCCGCGGTCAACAAGCCGGGGGACGCGCCCGAAGGGCCAGAGCTCCTGCTCGCGCCCGTCTGAAGCGCCCGGGCGCGACGGCGGCGGCTCAGGGTGCGAGCCAGCGGCTCGGGTTCTCGACGAAGAGCGTGTTGAAGGTCGCGTCGTCGACGACCCCGAGCTCACGCAGCTTCGGCACGACCTCGTCGAAGACGAGGTTCATCGACCAGTGGCGGATTGCCCCCTGGCCTTCGAAGACCTCCTTGGCCTCCGCGGGATACCAGTCGATCGTCCCGCAGTAGTCCTGGGAGATGATCAGGCGCTCCGCGTGTCCGCGACGCAGGAGCTCCGCAGTCGTCGCGTTGCGCTTGTCGATCGGCAGGAACATCTCGAGGCCGTAGCGGTCGAGTCCCACGTAGACACCGCGCTCGAGCAGCCCCTCGATGTAGCCGATGTCCTCGGTGTCGCCGCAATGGGCGATCTGCACGCGCGAGAGGTCGACGCCCTCCTCGGCGAAGATCTCGACCTGGCGGGGCCCGGTGGCGATGGCCGGCATCGAATGGGCCATGATCGGCGCGCCGGTCCGCACGCTCGCCCGCGCCACCGCGCGGTGGATCTTCTCGACGTTGTCGGTCACACCGGCCGCGTCGGCGGCGCACTTCAGGAACGCCGCCTTGATGTCGGTGCCCTGGATGCCGCGCTCGATGTCGGCGACGAAGTGGTCGGCCATCGCGTCGGCGTCGCGGTTCTGGAAGTAGTGGGGGAGGTAGTCGTAGCTGTAGATGCCCGTGCAGGCGACGATCCGCACGCCCGAGCGGTCGGCCACCTCCTTCATGAACCGCACGTCGCGCCCGCCGAACATCGCGGTCGCGTCGACGATCGTCTCGACGCCTTTGGACCTGGCCCCCGCGAGCGCCTCGAGCGCCGCGTCGAGCTCGGCCTGCTCGTCATAGAAGCCGGGCCACTGCCCTACCACCGCCTCGTCGCGGAAGCGCACGTGCTCGTGGCCGAGCGTGACCCCCAGCTTCAGCGCGTCGACGGGTCCCTGAACGGTCTGCACATCCGGCATTCGGTCTCTCCTGTCTGGCTCCTCAGCGGAGCGGCTCGCCCCAGTCGGTCTGATCGCGCAGCCGCGTCTTGAGCAGCTTGCCGCCGGGGTTGCGGGGCAGCGGGTCCCCCTGGACGGCGATGTACTGGGGCACCTTGAAGTCGGCGAGGTGGGTGCGGCAGTGCTCGATCACGACGCCGACATCGAGTTCGCCTCCCGCCGCCGGGACGATCACGGCGCCGACCTTCTCGCCCATCATCTCGTCGGGGACGGCGACGACGGCCGCCTCGCCGACCCCCGGCGCGCCGGCGAGCACGTTTTCCACCTCGATCGAGTACACGTTCTCGCCGCCCCGGTTGATCATGTCCTTCAGGCGATCGACGATGTAAAGCAGCCCGTCGGAGTCCAGGCGAGCAACGTCGCCCGTGTGCAACCACCCGTCGACGAACGTCTCGGCGGTCGCCTGCGGCTTGTTCCAGTACCCCTGGACGACGTTGGGACCCCGCACGAGCAGCTCGCCGACGCCGGTCTCGGAGTCCGGCTCGTCGATCGCGAGGTCGACGACCGGCATCGCGAAGCCGACCGAGTCGGCGTGGTCCGCCGCCTCCTCGTGGGGGAGGAAGGATGTGAGCGACGAGGTCTCGGTCAGCCCGAAGCCGTTGCCGACACGGGCGTTCGGAAACGCATCCTTGATCCGCTCGACGAGGCTCTCGGCGATCGGCGCGCCGCCGTATGAGACCCAGCGGACGCCGCTGACGTCGAGCTCGGAGAAGGCGGGATTGCGTATCACCGCGTGATAGATCGCCGGCACGGAGACGAGCTGATTGACGCCGTGGGAGCCGACGGCCTCGAAGAAGCCGGCGAAGTCGAGGGGGCCCGAGAGGATCTCCACCCGCCCGCCGTGCTCGAGCATCGGGATCAGCTGGCTGTTACAGCCCGTCACGTGGAACAGCGGCACCGAGACGAGCGTCGAGATGTGCGGTCCTTCGCTGCGCTCGGTCGACAGGCAGCGGAAAGCGTTCTCGCTGTTGGTCGTGAAGTTGCCGTGCGAGGTCATCGCTCCCTTGGGGAAGCCGGTGGTTCCGCTCGTGTAGAAGATCGCGGCGAGATCCTCGGGCGACAGCTCCTCGGGGCCGACAGGCTCGCCCACGGGAAGCGGGGCGCCGGCCCCGAAGACGTAGGCCGCACCGGAGTCCTCGACCACATAGGCGACCTCGTCCTCGGTGAAGCGGGTGTTCACGGGCACGGCGACCGCGCCGAGCATCTGTACGGCGAAGAAGGCGAGCACCCAGTCGATGCCGTTGGCGAGCCGGATCGCGACGCGGTCGCCGCGGCCGACCCCCTCGGCGCGCAGGCCACCGGCCACGCGCGCCGCGCGCTCCCACAGCTCGCCGTAGCTGACGGAGGCGCCCCCGACCTCCACCAGCGCGATCGCCGAGGCGTCTCTCTCGACGCTCGCGCTGAGCATCTCGACGAGCGAGGCCGGGCGGTCGGTGTAGGAGGCCAGCCCGTCAGGGTCCCGCTCGACCCCTGACTCGTCGAACGGGTTGCGTCCCCGCGGCCATGCTCCTGCGACTGAGCTCACTCACTCCCTCCTGTGCAATGGAGCCTACCCGCCGAAGTGCTTGGCGGTCATCAGGTCGATCGTGCCCTTCGTGCGCCTCGTGCTCGGGCCGAGCGCGCGGTCGATCGTGGCGAGGTCCAGCGAGCTCTCGAGCAGCCCGCCGCTGGGAAGCCAGTAGAGCTCGCGCTCGCCGAAGACGAGGCGGTCCTCCTCGCCCCCGAGGGCGAGGATCTGCGCGCGGACGGCCGCGGGCGGGGCCGTGGCCAGGAGTGAGACCTGCAGCTTGCCCTGCGAGGCCTCGACGATGTCGGGGTCGAACGGAGCCACCGCCGCGATCTCGAGCATCTCTGTGGCATCGCGCACGAACGTCGGCACCGCGAACCCCAGCGACTTCTGCAGGGCATTCTCAATCCGCTCGGTCATCTGCGCCAGCGGCTCGGACTCGGCGCTGAAGGAGACGTTGCCGCTCGCGCGAAAGGTCCTCACGTCCTCGAAGCCCATCTCCGAGAAGACCGTGCGCAACTCCTCGTTGGAGGCGCGGTGGTGCGCCCCGACGTTCATCCCGCGGAGGAACGCGGCGTGAGTCGACACGTGGGCCAAGATATCCGCTGGTCAGCCTGGCAGGCACGCCCGGGAGCTCGAGCGGGTCCGGCTCTCCGGCGTCCGGATCCAGGCGACGATCTGCGCGCCGCGCCGTTCGAGCGCTTCGCCAGATACCTGCCCGCTCGCCCTCAGCGCGTGTTCGGCAAGACCGGCATCACGGGCGCTTGCGTAGAAGCCGATCAGCGCGCGCCCGGCGCCGGCACGGATCGTGAGCTCGCCGTCCGCCCCGTTCCCCTGGAGCGAGGTGGCGCCGCCCGTGACCGTGAACCCGGCCGCACGCAGGCACGTGCGGGAGCGGGAGACCGCCGCGACCGCCGCCGGCGCCGGCGTCGCGGACGCCAGCGGTGCGAGTGCGACGCAGCCCGCCGTGCGTGCGAGCACGGCGGGCGTGGGCGTCGAGGTTCCGAAGCGCCCGCCGGGGCAGCGGTACCTGCGCCCGTCGCTGAGCACGTAGTCGCACCTGGCCGGTTGCGCGGGCGCCCCCGCGGTGGAGCTCGACGAGCACGCCTGCGAGGTGACCTGCGCGCCACCTTCGGGGGCGGTGGCTGCCGGCGCCGAGACGGTCCGGCCTTCGCTTTGACCGCACCCGCCGCACGCCAATGCGAGGACCGCGGCGGCGAGCACGGGGAAGGCCGCGTGCCTGCCCATGTCGCCTAGCGCTTGCTCGGCAGCGAGCGCGCGTACCCGACGCCCCGCGCAACCCACTGCTCGAGCTGGCGCT
>DASZIU010000050.1:0-12528 GCA_035948815.1 Solirubrobacteraceae bacterium
TGTAAGTCCCGAGTAGGTTGGTTCGCTCGTTGAGGCGGGCGACGGGAGGCTTGTGGCCGAGGGCTGAATGTCTTCGGTGATGGTTGTAATACCAGAGCCATCCGTCAAGGGCAGCCGTGCGCTCGCTGCTGTCACGGTAGATCGCGCCGTAGGCCCAGCCACCGAGCATGGTGCGGATGAAGCGCTCGGCCTTGCCGTTTGTCTGCGGCCGATAGGCACGCGTGCGCAGATGACGGATCTTCAATGCGCGGCACCCGATCGCGTGGACCATCGAGCGATAGCCGGAGCCGTTGTCGGTGAGCAGCTGCTCCACGGTCATCCCATGGCGCTCGAAGAAGGCGACGGCGCGTCTTAGGAACGCCACGACCGTGGTCGCCTTCTCGTCAGGGAGCACCTCGGCGAAGGCCAGGCGCGTGCAGTCGTCGATCGCGACGTGCACGCACTCCCAGCCCACTTGGTGGCGATCGACTCCGCTCAGATCACGTTTGGTGGGGTTGCGTCGACGCTTCCCGGTCACCCGGTGGCCCGCACCACGTTCGATGCGCCCGAGCTTCTTGACGTCGATGTGGATCAGCTCGCCCGGCCGCTCACGCTCATAGCGCTGGGCGGGCTCGAGCCCCAAACGGCCCAGCTTGCCCATCCCGATCCGAGTGAGAATCCCCGAGACCGTCGACAGTGCCATCCCGAGCGTCTCTGCGATCTCCGGGCCCGTGAAGCGCAGCCTCCTGAGCGCCGCGATCGCTTGGACTCGCTCCTCACTGGTGCGGTGAGGGATCGAGAGAGGGGCAGATGAGCGATCGAGAAGGCCCAACTCGCCCTCGGCTCGGTAGCGGCGCACCCACTTGCGGGCACAGCGCCCACTGACCTCCGCAGCCGCGGCCGTCTCCTTCAGCGACCACCGTTCCTCGACCGCCCGGCGGCACAGCTCCCGACGTCGCTTCAGACTGAGCGCAGCGTTAGCGTGCAGATTCATCCGGTGTCCTCCTTGGGACTGAGTTTGCTTGCCAGCTCTCAGCCTCCAAGGGGGCCCGGATGGACCAACCTACTCAGGAACTACACCTAGTCGCCGGCGCAGAGCGCCGGGGCCGAGCGGCACCCGGGGCTCTGCGCGCTCGCGAGCCCGATCAGCTGAGTGCGGCCATCCCGATCAACTCGCGGCGGCGAGCGCGCGGGCGAGCGACGCCTCATCCTGGGGACCGCGCAGCATCGCCCGGATGCGACCGCCTGAGTCGACCACGAACGTCGTCGGCAGGCCGGAAAGCCGGTAGGCGTTGCCGACGGTGCCTTCCGCGTCTCGAACGTTGGGGAACGTCCAGGCGTGACCCCGGATGAACGACTTCGCGCCGGACAACGCATCGCTCCAGTCGACGCCGATCACGCGTCCGGCTCCCGTGCGGCTCTGCGAGAAGCGCTCGATCGCGGGCGCCTCCTGCACGCATGGTCCGCACCAGCTGGCCCAGAAGACCACCGCCTTCGATCGCCCGCCGGCGGAGAGCGACGGGGCGGGCGGTCCCGCGAGGCGTTCGCGAGGGAGCGCCGGGGCGGGACGGCCGCGCCTGGGAGCCGTCGAGGAGAGACCGAAGACCGCAAGCGCCGCGATCCCGCAGAGGACCACGAGCGCGCCCACGACCGCTCCGACGTTCCTCGGCACGCCGGATACCTCAGCGGGCTGCCAGGAGCGGTACGTCGTGCGCGATTTCCGCCGGCTGGAAGTTCGATGCGTAGATGGAGAGCCGCTTGCCCGAGCCGGTCACGCCGTAGACGAGGCCCGAGTGGTTGACCAGTTCGGGCTTCGTGGCGTCGCGTTCGGAGCCCACGCCCCAGGCCTGCCAGACGCGCGCGAGTTCACCGGCTGAGCCGACCAGGTACTGCATGCGGCCGGTCATCTCGTGGTGCGCGAGAAAGTCCGCGACGGCCTTGGGCGTGTCGCCCCTCGGGTCGACCGACACGGCGATGATCTCCGCGTTCGCGCGCGCCGGCGCAGGCAGCAGGTTCTGTGCGACGCGGAGGTTCGACGTGATCAGCGGGCAGATGTCCGGGCAGTGGGAGTAGATGAACGTGACGAGGACGGCCTTTCCGCGGTAGGCGTCGATGTTCACGGGCTGACCGAGGTAGTTGCGTAGCGCGAGCGGTGGGGCGGCGGTCACGGGCGAGAGAAGGCCCGCCGCGTCGAGGTTCGCCGCACGGGCTGCCGCCTGCTGCTTGGGCGAGGCCGAGGAGCCAACGGCGATCAGCGCGATCCCGCCGGCGAGGAGCACGAGAACCAGCAGCGAGAGCAGCACGCGAACGTCGACGGGGCGCCTCTTCATCGCAGAGCGAACATACCAGCGCGCCGTCTGACCGGCGTAGGATCCGCGTACCGCCGTCGCGCGCCGGACCTGCCGCCTCGGCGCAGTGACTCGTCTGTCGCATCGCGCCGTCGGCAAAAAAGCTTGCATCCCTCCCCCTGTAACGCATCTTGCAGGGGAATCTGTTAGTTTGCCGCGCGTTCGTGCCGAGTCCTTCACCTCAAGGGGTGGTGGAGCGGGGGACCCAATGCAGCGAAAGCTGCGGGGGCGAATCGCCACCGTTGTGGCGTAGCGTAGTCGTCTTACGCGAGCCCGACAGCTAACCCCGTAGGCGCCAAGCAATGAAGAAAGGACGCCTTCGGATGCCGGGATTCCCGCGTGATCTTGCTGTCGATGACCCCTGGAGAGAGTCGCTCGAGCGCTCGCGCGCACGGCGCGCCCGCGCCGCGCGTGGTCGTGCGCGGCGCAGCGCAAGCACCGCCGCACCCGCCTCGGCGCTGATCGACGCAGGCGTTCACGTGCGCGAGGCGCGCGACCTGGCGCAGTTCGAGGCGTGGCAGCTCTCGCTGGGGCGCTCCCGTGCGCGCCGGCGCGCGTCTCAGCTGCGGTTCGTCCCGGCGAGCTCGCGCGCGAAGCGAATGTCCCTGGGAGCCATCGCCGCGCTCTCTGTGGGGCCCGCTTCGGCGCTCCTCAGCGGAGGCTCGAGCGCTGTCACCGCAGCATCGGCGAGCCCTGGGCCACCGACCACCACCGAACACGTGATCACTCTCAAGCCGGGAAGCGAAGGACGGCACGTCAAGCTGTTGCAGACGACCCTTGGCGGCGTCCACGTCGACGGCGTCTTCGGCGCTGAAACCGAACAGGCGGTCCGGAGCTTCCAGTCGAGCAAGGGCCTCACGGCGGACGGCGTCGTGGGCCCGCAGACGATTGCCGCGCTTCGCGGCGACGTCGCCGTGAAGGCATATGCGAGCATCGCAAGCGAGGCTCCTGGTGAAGCGACGGGCGGGGCGGTCCCCGCCGTTCTCACCTCCGAACCGGAAGCCTCCCCGCCGAGCGCGAGCGCGGCCAGCGCGAGCGAATCGACCTCGGCCTCGACCGGTGAAGCGGCCGCGTCCTCGACGGCCGCCGGCGCCGCCGAACCGGAATCACAGGGAAGCGGCAAGCCCTCCCCCGAACACTCCCCAGCGGCGGCGGTCGCCCGCCTGCAGTCCGCTCTGAAGCTGCCGGCCGACGGAACGTTCGGGCCCGAAACCGAGGCCGCCGTGCGCCGGCTTCAGGAACGCCACGGCCTGACGGTCGACGGCGTCGTCGGCCCATCGACTTGGAGCGTCATCGACGTCGGCGGCGAGGAAACATTGACGCCGCCTCCGTCGGCGCTGCCGGCTCCCGCGCAGCCTCAGCAACCGCAGTCCCAGCAGCCGTCCGGTGAAGCGACAGCGAAGAGCGCGGCCATACACGAAGGCGGCGGCGCCGGGGAAGCGAGCGGCTCCACGGAAGCGCCCGCGAAGTTCTCCGGCAGCGCGATCGCCCGGCTGCAGCACGCGCTCGGGATGAACCCCGACGGTGAATTCGGCTCCGAAACGGAGGCGGCGGTTCGCCGTCTGCAGGCGCGCCACGGGCTCAACGTCGACGGCGTCGTCGGAGCGGAAACGTGGGCGCTGCTCGGTATCACCAGCGAGCCCGAACTGAAGCCGCCCGCCTCGGCGATCGTTCATGAAAACCCCGAAGGCTCGGGTGGTCACTCCTCCGAAGCCGGCCACTCCTCCGAAGGAGGCTCGAGCAGCAACACGGGCGGAGGCGGATCGTCGGACGTGATCTCCAGAGTGATCGCGGCCGGCGAAGAAATCGCGACACGGCCCTACGAATGGGGCGGTGGGCACGGCTCCTTCCAGTCCGCCGGCTATGACTGCTCCGGCTCGGTCTCATACGCGCTCCACGGCGGCGGCCTGCTCAGCTCACCGCTCGACTCGACCGGCTTCGAGTCCTACGGCGAACCCGGCCCCGGCAGCCACATCACCATCTACGCGAACGCCGAACACGTCTACATGGTCGTCGACGGCAGGCGGTTCGACACCGTCGCGCAGCAGGAAAACGGCTCGCGCTGGTCGGGCAGCATGACCTCGACTTCCGGATACGTCGAACGGCACCCGGCGGGCTACTGACGCCTGGCGGGCGGCGGGCCACCGGCTCGCCGCCCGGCCCCGAGCCCGCGACCGCGCGGGTCAACAACTCGAGCAGCTCGCTCGGCAGCTCACGGGCGTTTCGCGGCCCGGCCGAGCGTCCCGTCGCAGTCGCCACCTAGCCTCTCGCGTCCGTCGAAGGAGCGCGGCACGGGAGGCGGGCTTGCTGGCTCGAGCACACACGTTCACGATCGAAGGGTTGGACACGCGCCGGGTCACCGTCGAGGTGGACGTGCGCGCGGGTCTGCCGGCGTTCACGATCGTCGGGCTCGCCGACGCGGCCGTCCGCGAGGCCCGCGAGCGGGTGCGGACGGCGATCCTCAACTCCGGCTATGAGTTCCCCGGGAGGAGGATCACGGCGAACCTCGCCCCGGCCGACGTGCCCAAGGTCGGGCCCGGGCTCGACCTCGCTCTTGCCTGTGGGGTGCTCGCCGCCAGCGGGCAACTCGGACCGCACCTGCTCGACGAGCACGCGCTGTTCGGAGAGCTCGCGCTGGGGGGCGAGGTGAGATCGTGCCACGGTGCCCTTGCCGTGGCACAGTCCGCACGCGAACACGGCCTCCGGAAGCTGATCCTCGCTCCCTCGTGTGCCGGCGAAGCGGCCCTGATCGACCGCATCGAGGTCGCGCCCGCGGCGACGCTCGCGAGCGCTGTGCGCGTGCTTCGCGGCGGACACGCCGATCGCCCCGAGCGCCGGGCGCCCGTGGCGCGGGACCCGATCCGATGCCGCGCTCCCGCGCTCGACATGGCCGACGTGCGTGGTCAGCATCACGCGGTTCGTGCGCTCGTCATAGCCGCGGCGGGCGGCCACAACAGCCTCCTCAGCGGGCCGCCCGGCACCGGCAAGACGATGCTCGCGCACCGGATCGCCACGATCCTCCCGCCGCTCGCCCGCGCCGAGGCGATCGAGGTAGCGCGCGTTCGAAGCATCATGGGACGGACGCCGCCCAAGCTGGCGAGCGTGCGCCCGTTCCGGGCGCCCCACCACTCGGCCACCGCGGCCGGCCTGATCGGCGGCGGGCGGCGTGGCTGCGTGGGCGAGGTCGTGCTCGCTCACAACGGGGTCCTGTTCCTCGATGAGCTCTCGGAGTTCACACGCGCGGCGCTCGAGGCGCTGCGCCAGCCGCTCGAGGAGGGGCGCATCGCGATCGCGAGATCGGGACACGCGGCCGTCTACCCCGCACGGTTCATGCTCGTGGCCGCGACCAACCCGTGCCCGTGCGGGTACGCCGGCGAGGCGGACAGGTGCGGCTGCAGCGAAGCGGATCTCGGGCGCTATCGCCGCAGGCTGAGCGGTCCGTTGGTCGACCGTCTCGACCTGTTCGTGCAGCTCACGCGGGGCGCCGACGCCGAGCCGGAGCCCCTCACCTCCTCGGCGCGTGCGCGCGAGCAGGTGATCCTGGCGCGCGAGCGACAGACCGTGCGCCTGGCGAGGGACGGGATCGAGCTGAACGCGCACATCAGCGCAGCGCTGCTCGGAGGCCACGTGAGGCTGGACGAGAAGTCGCAGGAGATGATGCGACGGGCGAGCGGGCAGGGACTTCTTAGCGCGCGCGGCGAGCACCGTGTGCTGCGAGTCGCCCGCACGATCGCCGACCTGCGCGGGAGCGATCGCGTCAGCTCACGGGACGTCGGCGCGGCGCTTGCGCTTCGTCCCGAGGCTGCGGTCGGCGCGCGCCCCACGCCATGAGCGTCGCGACGGCCGCTGGGCAACGCCGCGTCGCCTGTCGGGAGTGCCTGCGCAGAAGCTGGCTGCTCGGGTGGCTGAGCCCTGTCCTCGACTACAGCTCCGCGGATGTCACGCGCCTGCTGGACCTCCTTGCCCTCGACGACGAGTCCCTCGTAGACGCGCTCGGTGGCAGCAGGAGGCAAGCGCTGAGGTCGCGCCACGAGGATTTCGACGGCGGCCAAACACCGCCTGGCTCCGGCGTCGAGCGGGCGTGCCGGCACTGCGCCTCATATCCGCAGGCGCTCATGCAGCCCGGCGCTCCGCCGATGCTGCACGTGCTCGGCTCCGCCGCGCGGCTGAGCGAACTGGCGGAGGTTCCGACCGTGGCCATCGCGGGCACAACAAGGGCGAGCGACTACGGCATGGAGATGGCCAGGAGCCTCGCGCGCGGCCTGACCGCCGCAGGGATCACCGTCGTCAGCGCGCTGGCCGACGGCATCGCTGCCGGTGCGCAGACGGGGGCGCTCGAAAGAGGTGGGCGCGCGATCGCCGTGAGCGGGGTCTCGCTCGACGGCGCGCGGGCCCTCAGGAGGAGCCCGGGCGCAGAACGGCTGAGCAGGGCGGGCTGTGTCGTCTCGGAGCTCTCTCCCGGCTGCGACGGGCGTCGTTGGGGAGCGCTTGCGGCGGAGCGGATCGTCGTGCGCCTCGCCCAGCTGACGGTCGTGGTGGAGGCGGACGACACTCCCCGCGAGCTTGCGGGCGCAGCGATCGGAGGGTCGCTCGCGCGGCCCGTGGCGGCGATCCCGGGACGGGTCACCTCACCGGTGTCGCGCGGGACCCACGCCCTGCTGCTGGCCGGCGCCGAGCTCGTGCGGGGCGCCGAGGACGTGCTGGATCTCCTCCATCTCCCCTCCCGCAACGCCGCGCCTACAGCTGCCTCACCCGTCCCGCACCTCGAGCCAGCGCTCGCGGATGTGCTCGCCCGCGTGGGCGCCGGCGAGGACACGCCCGGTGCGCTCGCCGACGGCGCCCCCGACGCAGGCGAGGTACTGCTCGCGCTGACCGAGCTCGAGCTGATGGGGCTACTGACGCGCGGCGACGGCGGCCGCTATGTGGCCTGCGGGGGCACGCCACGGGGTTAGTCGAGGCCAGGCCGGCGCGACCAAGTAGGTCGCCTGTTTGGGGATCGGGAAGTATTCCTCGAGCTCGCAGAGCTGCGGAGAGATCGAGCCTGCAAAGCCTTCCGGGACCGTCCACGTCTCGCCTCGCTCACTCGCTAGCTGGTTGCTGCGATCGCCTGGTGCTACCGTTCAGGGCCCCCACCCCCGGTGGGGTGGCCTCTAACGAAAGCGAGACCCGATGTTGCCGCCGGCGAAGCGCGAGATGCTGAATCGTTTGAAGACAGTGCGGGGCCATCTGGACGGGATCATCCGGATGACCGAGGAGGAGGCCTACTGCGTCGACCTGATGAAGCAGGTATCCGCGGCGCAGGCGTCGCTCGAGCGCGTGAATCGGCTGATCCTCAAGAACCACCTCGAGACCTGCTTCTCGGAGGCCGTCACCGAGGGGCGCGCGCAGCCGGCGATCGCCGAGCTGCTCGACGCGGTCAAGTTCAACGCGGTGCTGACCGGAGCCGATGCCGCGCTGGCCGGCGCTGCGAGCGGCGAGCCGGCCGACGCCGCGAAGGGGGCCTGACCGGCATGGCTGAGAGCACATTGACGGTCCCCGAGATGAGCTGCGAGGCTTGCCGGACGACGGTCGCGGGAGCGCTGCAGACGCTGCCTGGCGTCGTCGCGGTCAGCGTCGATCTCGATCGCAAGCTTGTGAGCGTCGAGCACGACGAAGGCCTCGCGCCGGCCGACGCGCTCGTGACCGCCGTCGAGGATCAGGGCTACGAGGTCGTCGCTCGCGCGGTGGCGTGATGGCGACGGCGACGCAAACCTTCGACGAACGGCGGCCTGCCGACGGCGCCGGTCCCAGTGAGCGGTGCGAGCTGGTGGTCGAGGGCATGACGTGCGCGTCGTGCGCCGCGCGAGTCGAGCGGGTGCTCTCGCGCCAGGTCGGCGTGATCGAGGCACGCGTCAACTTCGCGACGCACCGAGCTACTGTCGGCTACGACCCGGCCGTCGTCGACGTTTCCCGGCTCGGCGCAGCGGTCGAGCGGCTCGGCTATCGCGCTCGCGCTGTCACGCAGGACAGTCAGGACGAGGATGAGCGGGCACGGGCGCGCGAGCAGCGCGGCTGGGGGTGGCGCGCGGCGATTAGCCTGCCGTTCGCGGTCGCGGTCGTCGTGCTTGTCTACGGCTTCGGCCATCAAGGGTGGGCGCGCTGGTTGGCGTTCGCGCTGACCTTGCCGGTTCTGTTCGGGGCGGGCTGGCCGATCCTCCGCTCAGGGCTGGAAAGGACGCGCCGGGGCTCGGCGAACATGGACACGCTGATCGCGCTGGGGACGCTGACGGCGTTCCTGTTCTCGACGGTGCGCCTGGTCGTCGGAGGCGATCTCTACTTCGACAGCGCCGCCGTGATCATGGCGCTCATCGTGCTCGGCCGGTTCTTCGAGGTGCGCGCGACCTCACGCGCGTCAGGAGCGATCCGCAAGCTGCTCGAGCTCGGCGCCAAGCAGGCGCGCGTCGTGATCGACGGTCATGAGCGGCTGGTCCCGGTCGATGAGGTTACTGCCGGCGCGCTCGTGCGGGTGCGGCCGGGCGAGAAGATCCCCGTCGACGGCGTCCTCCTCGACGGGCGCTCGACGGTCGACGAGTCGATGCTCACGGGCGAGTCGGTGCCGGTCGAGAAGGGTCAGGGCGCGCAGGTCACGGGAGCGACGATCAACCTAGACGGCGCGTTCACGCTCCGAGCGACCGCCGTCGGCCGCGACACCGCTCTGGCCCAGATCGTCAGCCTTGTGCACGCGGCGCAGGAGAGCAAGGCGCCGATCCAGCGACTCGCCGACCGGGTCGCCGGCGTGTTCGTGCCGATCGTGCTCGTGCTCGCCGCGCTCACGTTCCTCGGCTGGTGGCTGCTCGCCGGCGCCGCGGCCAGTGGGGTCGTCGCCGCGGTCGCCGTGCTGATCATCGCCTGCCCCTGCGCGTTGGGCCTCGCGACCCCGACCGCGATCATGGTCGGCACCGGCCGCGGTGCGGCGCTCGGCGTGCTGATCAAGGGCGGCGACGTGCTCGAGGCCTCACGACGGGTCGACACGGTCGTCTTCGACAAGACCGGCACTCTGACGACCGGCAAGATGACGCTGCAGGACGTGGCGAGCGCGGATCGGGAGGCGCCCGAGTCCGTCCTCTCCTCGGCGGCCGCGGTGGAGGCTTCCTCAGAGCACCCGATCGGCGCCGCGATCGTCGCCGGCGCGCGCCAGCGCGGCCTGGCCCTCGAGGCGGCGACGGACTTCGTCTCGAGCGCGGGCCACGGCGTCACGGCGCGCCTCCGTGACCGCAGCGCAACCGTCGGCCGGCGCAAGCTGATGCGCGACCGCGGGCTGGAGCTCCCAGCCGGGCTCGAGGATCAGGCAGTTCGTTGGGAGGCCAGTGGACTGACCGTCGTGTTCGTCGGTTGGGATGGGCGCGTCCGCGGCGCGCTCGCCGTCGGCGACACGCTGAAGCCGAACGCCGCTGCGGTGATCGCCTCGCTGCACGCGCACGGCGTCGAGACGGTGATGATCACGGGCGACAATGCCCAGACCGCGGAGGCGGTCGCTGCCACGGCCGGTATCGATGGTGTGCTCGCTGAAGTGCTGCCCCAGGACAAGGTGGCTGAGGTGCGCCGCCTGCAGGGCGGGGGCAGAGTGGTGGCGATGGTCGGAGACGGGATCAACGACGCCCCGGCGCTCGCCCAGGCCGACCTCGGCATCGCGATCGGCACCGGAACCGACGTCGCGATCGAGTCATCGGACATCACCCTCATGTCAGGCGACCTCGACGGCGTCGTCGCCGCGCTCGAGCTGTCCCGGCGCACGCTGCGGACGATCCGCCAGAACCTCGGCTGGGCGTTCGGCTACAACCTGGCCGCGATACCGCTCGCCGCCGCCGGCATCCTGCCGCCGATCGTCGCCGGCGCAACGATGGCGTTCTCCTCAGTCAGCGTCGTCTCGAACTCGCTGCGCCTGTTCCGCTTCGGCCGCGACCGCTCAAGCGATCTGCCGGCGTCAACGACGGCGCGCCCGCCCGCCGCACCGGCAGATGATGATCGGGGCGCAACGCGGCGCGACGAGCTGGTCGCGACGTAGATGGACGCCGTCGCAGACCGCACCTGCTCGACGGTCGTCCTGCACGTCGGCCGCCAGTACCGCGGCAGCGAGAAGCTCGTCGTGGAGAAGGCGCTGCGCTCACGCCCGGGCGTTATCGAGGTCGATGCCAACCCGGCGGCGCAGACCGCGACCGTCACCTACGACCCTCAGCTCACGTCGGTCAAGGAGTTGCGGCGCGCCGTCGCGGAGGGCGGCTTCGAGTGCGCGGGCTGCAACGTCCCCGGCTGCTGCTGCGACCCACTCCAGGAGCCGACAGTCCCGCAGCCGCCCTTTGACCACGCGGCGATGGAGCGCGCGGACGATCCGACTGGACACGGGGAGGGCGGCCACTCGGGCCACTCGATGGCAGGCATGGCCACGGAGATGCGCAACCGCTTCTTCTTCTCGGCCGCCTTCACGCTGGCGATCCTCGCGTGGTCGGACGCCGGCAAGACGGTGTTCGGCACGGCTCTGGCGACACCATTTGGGCTCGACCGCAACGTCTGGCTGCTGCTTCTGAGCCTGCCCGTGCTGTGGGCAGCGCGGATGTTCTTCACCGGCGCCGTCTCCGCGCTTCGCCAGCCGACGCTCGACATGAACGTGTTGGTGGCGGTCGCCGTCGGCATCAGCTGGCTCTACAGCCTGGCCGTGACCCTTGGGCTGAAGGGCGAAGTGTTCTACGACGCTGGCGCGATGCTCGCAACCTTCGTGCTCCTCGGGCACTGGTTTGAGATGCGCGCCCGCGGCGGCGCGTCGGACTCGATCCGCGCGCTCCTCGACCTATCCCCGCCGAAGGCGGTCGTCCTGCGCGACGGGGAGCCGGTCGAGGTTCCGACCGCCGAGGTGAAGGTGGGCGATCTGCTGCTGATCCGCCCGGGCGCGAAGATCCCGGTCGACGCCGAGGTGCTCGACGGCGACAGCGAGGTCGACGAGTCGACCGTGACCGGGGAGAGCCTGCCGGTGCACAAGGCCCCCCGCGACAAGCTCGTCGGAGCGACGATCAACAAGAACGGCGCGCTGCGCGCCCGAGCGACCGCCGTTGGCTCGGACACGGCGCTCGCGCAGATCGTCAAGCTGGTGCAGGAAGCGCAGAACTCGAAGGCACCCGCGCAGCGGCTGGCCGACCGTGCGGCCTTCTGGCTCGTCCTCGTCGCGATCGGGGCCGGCACGCTCACGTTCTTGATCTGGGCACCGATCGTCGGACGCGACGTGAAGGACTCGTTGCTGTTCGCGATCAGCGTCATCGTCATCACCTGCCCAGACGCTCTCGGCCTGGCCACCCCCACCGCGATCATGGTCGGGACCGGCCTCGGCGCCAAACGCGGCATCCTGTTCAAGAACGCCGGCGCCCTCGAACAGGCCGCCGCTCTTGAGACCGTGGTGTTCGACAAGACCGGCACGCTCACCCGGGGCGAACCGGAGGTTGTCGAGATCGCCACCGCCGACGGCGTCAACGAGCACGAGCTGCTGAGGCTCGTCGCCGCCGCCGAGGGCGACAGCGAGCACCCGCTCGCGCAGGCGATCGTCAACGCCGCGCACGAGCGTGGCCTGCAAGCCCCGCCGGTTGAGGACTTCCAGGCGGTCCCAGGCCGCGGGGCCACGGCGACCGTCGAGGGACACCGCCTCGCCGTCGGCAACGCAGCGCTGCTCGAGCGCGAACAGGTCAGCCTGAACGGCCTGACCGCGCGCGCAGCGGAGCTCGCCGGCCAAGGCCGCACCACCGTCGAGGTCGCGCTCGACGGCAGAGCGGCCGGGGTCATCGCGATCGCCGACTCCCCCCGCGACTCTGCGAAGGAGGCAGTCGCCGCTCTGCGCGAGCTGGGAGTGCGCGCGGTGATGCTCACGGGCGACAGCAAGGCCACCGCGGAGCGGGTCGCCGCCGCGGTCGGAATCGATGAGGTCATCGCCGAAGTGCTGCCGCGGGACAAGGCGGCCCGCGTGAGAGAACTACAGAGCCAGGGCCACACGGTCGCGATGGTCGGCGATGGCGTCAACGACGCGCCGGCGCTGGCCCAGGCCGACGTCGGCATCGCCATCGGTGCCGGCACCGACGTGGCGATCGAGACCGCAGACGTGGTGCTCATGCGCTCCGACCCGCTCGATGTCGCCACCGCGATCCAGATCAGCCGCGGGACCGTTCGCAAGATGCACCAGAAC
>DASZIU010000051.1:0-2596 GCA_035948815.1 Solirubrobacteraceae bacterium
TGAATCCCCTGGGATGACCCCTGCAACGAACGCCTCCCGCACACACGTGTGGCTCGAAGGCCTGGGCGACTGGAGCTGGCCCGGTCGGGGCGCGGCAGCCGACGCGCTGCCGCAGCCGCCGTCGTGGGTCCCCGCCTTCCCCGCGCCGCTGGAGCCCGCGGTGGGGATGGCGACGTCGTCCGGCGCGCTGCCGCGAAGGGCCACGCCCCGCCGGCTGCTGCTGGCGTTCCTGTTGAGCGCGCTGGTCGCCGTCTCGGCGGCGCTGGCGCTCAAAGGGCCGCTCGACCTCGAACGGATCCTCGGCGTTCGCAGCGCGAACCGAGCCGTGCTGGCCGGTGAGAGCGTGATCGCCGCGCCCGCACCGCCGCCGCTTCCGCCGCTCGTCGCGGTCAGTCAGGACGCCGCCGGCAGCTCGATCGACCGGGCGAGCTTCGTCTCGCCTGCGCTCGGCGGCGAAGGCTCCTTCCTCGCGTACCTGCCGCCCGGATACGCGAGCGCGACGCGCCACTACCCGGTGCTCTACCTGCTGCACGGCCAGAACGGCCACGCGAACGCCTTCCTTGAAATCGGCCTGCAGGAAAGCCTCGACCGCCTGATCGCACACCATGCGATCCCGCCGATGATCGCCGTGATGATCCAGGACGCGAGCGGCAACGACAACTGGCAGAACCTGGGCGCGCGGCACAGCGAAACCTACGTGCTGGAAGTCCAGGAAATGGTCGACCGGATGCTGCCGACGATCGCGGCCCGCTCGGCGAGAGCGATCGCGGGATCCTCGAAGGGAGGCCACGGCGCGATGCTCGTCGCGCTGGCCAACCCGTATCGCTTCGCCGTCGTCGAGAGCTGGCTCGGCTTCTTCGACGGCCTCGACCGCAAACTCCACATCGACCGGCCCGTCCTGTCGCGGCTCGGGCTGCACGCGTTCCTCTACGGCGCCGAATCGGACGGCATCGCCAACCCGGCCGAGGACCCCGCCTTCGCGGCGAAGCTCCAGGCCGCGGGTGCCAGCGCCGAGAGCGCCGTGTATCCGGGCGGCCACAGCCTCGAAACGCTCGGCGAACATCTCGACACGATGCTGATGTTCGCCGGCCACCGGCTCCTCGCCGGACGCTGATCGCACGCCGGGCCAAGGCCTGCACTCCTGGCCGGGCAGCCAGTAGTATCAATCGGGCGTCCGGCGGCAACGACGAGGGAGGACCCGATGGCGGCTGTAGGAAGCGATCTCGAGAACGTGCTCCTCGGCGAGCGCGAGCTGTGGGAAGACGGGCCGCCCTACGAGCTCTTCAAGCGCCTGCGCGGCGAGTGCCCGGTGCACTGGACCGACCGCATCACAGAATTTCCCGATGAGGCCGGCTACTGGTCGGTCACGACCGCCGATGACGTCCAGACCGTCAGCCGCGACTTCCGCACCTACTCCTCTGAAGAGGGAGGCGTCACGGCCGCGAACGTGGTCTTCCCGCTCGAGCTCACGCGGGCGATGTTCATCGGCATGGACCCCCCCAAGCACGATCGGCTCAAGGCGCTGTTCCAGCTCGGCTTCACCCCCAAGCGGATCGGCGATCACGAGGGCGCGATCAGAGAGATCGTCCGCAGGACGCTCGACCGGCTCGACGGGCGCGAGAGCTGCGATCTCGTGCCCGACGTCGCGCAGCCCGTCGTCTCGCGCGTGATCGGCAGCTTCATGGGGATCCCGGAGAAGGACGACGCGGTGTGGGCGCGGCTGATGAACTCAACGCTCGGAGCCGGCGACGAGGACCTCGCGCCGGAGGGCATCGAGGGCGTGATCGAGAAAGATGTTCCCGAGATCTTCGAACGCTGTCGCGAGCTGATCGCCGAGCGGCAGGACGCCCCGACCGACGACCTCACGAGCGTCCTCGTGCACGCCGAGATCGACGGCGAGAAGCTCGAGGAGCACGAGATCGTGATGGGCTTCTTCCTGCTCGTCGCGGCCGGCAACGACAGCACCAAGGCGACCTACTGCAGCGGCATGCGCGCGCTGATGGAAGACCCCGAGCAGATGCGGCTCGTCGCCGAGGACCCCTCGCTCGTGCCCGCGACCGTCGAGGAGTCCCTGCGGATGTTCCCGGCCTTCGCGCACTTCCGCCGCACCGCGATGTGCGACACCGAGCTTCACGGCCAGAAGATCCGCAAGGGCGAGAAGGTGGTCATGTGGTACGTCTCGTCGAACCGCGACGAGACGCGCTACGAGAGCCCCGACCGCTTCGACGTTCACCGCAACCCCGAGCACCAAGCCTTCGGCGCCGGCGGCCGGCACTTCTGCCTCGGCACCGCCCTCGCGCGCCTCGAGCTCCAGATCCTGTTCGAGGAGTCGATCCGGCGCTACCCGCGGATGCGGATCGACGGGACGCCGACGTTCGTCGAATCGCCGTTCGTCAACCAGCTGAAGTCGCTCCCCGTTCGCCTTGCGGGCTGAGCGCCTGCGCTAGGCGCCCGCCGGTGCCGGCGGGACCGGAGCTGCGCACCGAGAGGCTCTTACTGCGGCGCTGGCGGGCCGAGGATCTCGAGCCCTGCGCCGCGATGAACACGCAAGCCGAGGTCGTCGAGCACCTCCCGAGCTCGTTCTCCCGCGCCGAGA
>DASZIU010000052.1:0-10661 GCA_035948815.1 Solirubrobacteraceae bacterium
ATAGGCCTCCTCCTGCTCACGGTGGCTGTGAGCGAAGCGGCTGCGCAGGTTGGGCTCGTAGCGGAAGTGGCTCACACCGATATCGCGGGAGTCGAGCGGGGAGCGCCCGAAGCGGCCCTCGATGCCGGGAGCCCGGCCACCGGTGGAGTCCTCGAGCTCGAGCAGGTTCACGGCGGTGAAACGGGGCATCGCGCCTCCTCCTCTGACTGGTGCGGGTCGCGCCCCATGCTAGCCCCGCTCGATCTCGTCGAGGTGCGCGACGTTCGCGCGGTCCTCGGCCTCCTCGCTCGGAGCGCCGGAGAACCACCCGTCGAGGATCTCGGCGAGCTCCGCCTGCGAGGTCGCGCGCAGGCTGAGGGCGAGCACGTTGGCGTCGTTCCAGCGGCGCGCGCCACTGGCGGTGGGCGCATCCAGGCAGAGGGCGGCGCGGATGCCTGAGACCTTGTTCGCGGCGATCGAGGCGCCGGTTCCGGTGAAGCAGCAGACGATCGCCTGCTCGGCGCGTCCCTCGGCGACGTCCCGTGCGGCCGCCTCCGAGGCCCAGGCCCAGTCGTCGCGCTCGTCGTCGGCGAGCGCTCCATGCGCGAGCGTCTGATGTCCGCGCCGGTGCAGCTCCTGCACGAGCGCGCCGGCGACGCCGGTGAGCTCGTCGGCGGCCACGGAGATGCGCATCGTCTCTGTCTATCACCGATCGCGGCGCGGCTCGGCTCCGTGCGCAAGCGTCGCCGGCGGGAGGTACGGTGGCGCCGTGGAGCACCATCCTCCAGGCACACAGCCGCCCCAGCGCTTCCTGCCGCGCCTGCATTGGGAGCTGTTGTGGTGCGGCCTTCACGGCCACGAGCTCGTCGGCGCCGACGCCGCGGAGCTCCGCGCGCAGGACGCGGTCTTCGTGCGCGAGGACGCTGCGGGAACGCGCTGGTATCGCTGCCTGCGCTGCGACAGCTGGCTCGCGCTCCCGCCTCCCGAGCATCCGGCCCGCGCCTACCCGCCGGAACGCGACGAGATCGACCTGCCACGGCGGGGGAAGGCGCTGCGGGACCTGATCGTGCTGCGCCTGATCGCGATCGACCGGGCCTTTCACTTCGTCGTGCTGGGAGCGCTGGGAGTGCTCGTGCTGCTGTTCAGCGCGAACCGGACGACGCTCCGGCCGACCTTCTACAAAGTGATCGCCGATCTACAGGGAGGCGTCGTCTCGGGCCAATCCCATTCAAGACATGGGCTGCTGCACGAGCTCGACAACCTGTTCACGACCTCCTCGGCCCACCTGCACGAGCTGGGAGCGGTTCTGCTCGCGTATGCGGCCGTGGAGGGCATCGAGGCTGTCGGGCTGTGGTACCAGAAGCGCTGGGCCGAGTACCTCACGTTCCTGGTCACGAGCTCGCTGCTCCCGCTCGAGATCTACGAGATCGCGACTCGCGCCACGGTCTTCAAGGTCATCGCGTTCGTGATCAACGTGGCGGTCGTCGCCTACCTGCTGTACGCGAAGCGCCTGTTCGGGATCCGCGGAGGCGCCGCCGCCGATCAGGCGGAGAGACAGCGCGATCAGGGTTGGGGGGCGTTGGAGCGGACGGCGCCACCGCCCGCGCCGGCCCCTGTGACGCCGATCTGAGTCCTGCCGGCTGGGCTCCGGCGTGGGCTCAGCGCGTGCCGCGCGCGCTCCGGCTGCCGACGGACTCGCGCACGAGCGCCAGGAACCAGCGGTGCAGGCGAACGTCCTCGCCGAGCTCGCTGTGGAACGAGACGGCGAGGATCATGCCCTGTCGGGCCGCGACGGGATGGCCGTCGAGCTCAGCGAGAACCTCCACCTCGGGCCCGCGGTCGGCGATCTGAGGGGCACGGATGAAGATGCCGCGCAGCGGGCCCCCCTCGAGCCCGCGCAGCTCGACGTCGGCCTCGAAACTCCTGATCTGGCGGCCGAAGGCGTTGCGGTCGGCGCGGATGTCCATCAGCCCCAGGTGCTCGCGGTCGAGCATGATCAGCCCCGCGCAGGAGCCGAGGATCGGAAGCTCCGCGGCGGCGAGCTCGCGGAGCGGCTCGGCCAGGGCCTCGCGCTCGATCCCGAGCGTCATCGCCGTCGACTCGCCCCCGGGCAGGACGAGCCCGTCGAGCCCCTCGAGATCGGCCGGCACCCTCACCTCCCGCGTGCGCGCGCCCAGTCCCTCCAGCATCCGCTCGTGCGCCTCGAACCCGCCCTGCAGCGCGAGCACGCCGATGAGCGGCGGAGCGGTGTTCACAGCGGGTCGAGGGTCGAGCGTGGCAAGGACGCAGCGAGCGACGTGTGCGCTAGCACACGAGCGAACGAGGACGCCGCCAGGCGAAGGCCATCGCGCCGCTACCAGCCACGCTGCGCGAGGAGCTGCTCCTGCTCGAGCTTCGAGCTCTCGAGGCTGACCATCGCCGGGCCGAGTCCACGGGAGGCCTCGGCCACCCGCTCCGCGTCCTGCCAGTGGGTGGTCGCCTCGACGATTGCGCGGGCCCGCGTCGGCGGGTCCTCGGACTTGAAGATCCCAGAGCCGACGAACACGCCTTCGGCCCCGAGCGCCATCATCAGAGCAGCGTCGGCCGGGGTTGCGATCCCGCCGGCGCAGAAGAGGACGACGGGCAGGCGGCCGCCGCGGGCCACCTCGCGGACGAGATCGAGTGGCGCAGCGAGCTCCTTTGCCGTCGTCGCTATCTCCTCCTCGCCCAGCATCGTCAGACGGCGGATCTCGCCGGTGATCATCCGCATGTGGCGGACGGCCTCGACGATGTCACCCGTGCCGGCCTCACCCTTGGAGCGGATCATCGCGGCTCCCTCGCCGATCCGCCGCAGAGCCTCGCCGAGGTTCGTCGCCCCGCACACGAACGGCACCTTGAAGGCCCACTTGTCGATGTGGTTGCGCTCGTCGGCGGGCGTCAGGACCTCCGACTCGTCGACGTAGTCGACCTCAAGCGCCTCGAGCACGCGAGCCTCCATGAAGTGGCCGATCCGCGCCTTGGCCATCACGGGGATCGTCACCGCCTGCTGGATGCCCGCGATCATCTCGGGGTCTGACATGCGGGCGACGCCTCCGTCGCGGCGGATGTCGGCGGGGACCCGCTCGAGCGCCATGACCGCGGCCGCGCCCGCATCCTCGGCGACCTTGGCCTGCTCGGGCGTTACGACGTCCATGATCACGCCCCCCTTGAGCATCTCCGCCAGGCCGCTCTTGACTCGGAACGTCGCCTCGTCGCGCATGGCTCTAGTTTGACAGGCGTCCGGTATACCGACGAGCGGTCAGGGCTCCACCAACCGGGAGTCGCCGCGCCGGCGGCCCCCTGCCCTCGAGGATGACCACGTAGCGCTACTTGAGGCGGAACGCCTTGATCCGGTCGTCGTACTGCGCCGTGTCCTGCGCGTAGACGCCGTAGGCGAGGGCCTGGATGATGCTCAAGAGGGCCGTGTGGCTGCGGACGTAGGCGGGGCTGTTCGATGAGTAGTAGAGCTTGATCTGGGCGAGCTTGGCGACCTCGGAGAGGGTCGCGTCGGTGATCGCAGCGGTTCGTGCCTGGCGGTGGCGGGCGAGCTTCATCGCGCGGACCACGAGCGGATGCGGCCGCCCGGCCGACAGCCCGACCACGAGCGTGTGCTCGTCGATCCGGCCGAGCCTCGAGAGGGCCTCCTGGGAGGGGCTCGCGACGACGTCGACGCTGAGGTCGAGCAGCATCAGCAGGTGGCGCAGGTAGCTGGCGAAGAAGGCCATCTGGTCGGTGCCCGCGACGAGCACCCTCTCGGCGCTCACGATCGCCTGGATGAGGGCATCGACGGAGCTTCGGGAGACCTTGCGGGCGGTGTCCTCGACGTTCAGGTGGTCGGCCGTGAGCGCGGACTCGAACTCGTTCTGGTCGAGTGAGAAGAGCGGCGCCGAGCTCGGTGCCGAGCCGTTCTTCGCCGCCGTCGCGTTCACGCGCCGGTATTCCTCGCGCGCCGCCGCCTGCAGCTCGGGGAAGCCCTCGAAGCCGAGGGCCTGGGAGAAGCGCACGACCGTCGAGCTCGAGGTGTTCGCGCGGCGGGCGAGCTCCTCTGCTGTCTGGAATGCCGCCTCGTCGAGATGGTCCACGATGTACTGAGCCACGTCCTTCTGCGAGCGCGAGCACTCGTCGAAGCGAGCCTGGATGTACTTCGAGAGGCTCTGATGCTCGGCCGCCTCGGGGCGCGGCGGGCCGCCGGGACGGGTTCTCGTGCCGCCGATCGCCGAGCCGCCGGTGGGCTGCGGCTCGGTGGGCCGAGGGGTGGCAGCACGCTTCATCGGCGCATCTCTTCGACGTCCTCGCCTCGCACTCCTTCACGGACGCCCTCGACGCCGCGCCGCTCGAACGCCTCACGCCGTACCGGGCGGCCCGCGGACGCCGCTCGAATGAGGCGTGCAGCCGCTGCTCGTCAAGCCGGGCAATATGCTCCGCGGCGCATGAGGCGAGAGCTCTTCGAGGACGAGCACGAGGACTTCCGCGCGAGCTTCCGCACGTTCCTCGAGCGTGAGGTGATCGGCGAGCAGGGCCGCTACGGCGAGTGGGAGCGCGCCGGCATCATCCCCCGGGAGGTGTTCGCGCGCGCCGGCGAGGGCGGCTTCATGGCGATGGGGGTGCCCGAGCGCTACGGCGGCGCGGGGGTGGAGGACTTCCGCTTCAACCTCGTGATCGGCGAAGAGACGCAGCGCGCCGCCGTCGGCAGCTTCGGCCTCGGCATCACGCTCCACAACGACATCTGCCTGCCGTACTTCCTGCGCTACTGCAGCGCGGCACAGCGCGAGCGCTGGTTGCCCGGGATCGCCCGCGGCGAGCTGATCACCGCGCTCGCGATGACCGAGCCGGGCACGGGCTCCGACCTGGCGGCGATCTCGACTCGCGCGATCCGCGACGGCGATCACTATGTCGTCGACGGGGCCAAGACGTTCATCACCAACGGCATCAACTCCGACCTGGTGATCACCGCGGTGAGGACCGGGGTGGGTGGGCACGAGGACCGCCATCGCGGCATCAGCCTGATCGTGATCGAGTCGGGGATCGACGGCTTCGAGCGGGGACGCAACCTCGAGAAGCTCGGCCAGCACGCCCAGGACACCGCCGAGCTGTCCTTCTCCGAGGCGCATGTGCCCGTCGAGAACCTGCTGGGCGAGGAGGGCCAGGGCTTCCTCTACCTCGTCTCCAACCTGCCGCAGGAGCGCCTCTCGATCGCCGCCTCCGCCGTCTCGGCCGCCGAGGCCGCGCTCTCGTGGACGCTCGACTACGTTCGCGAGCGCCGCGCCTTCGGGCAGCCGATCGGCTCCTTCCAGAGCGCGCGCTTCACGCTCGCCGAGATCCGCACCGAAACCGATATCGCGCGCTCCTACATAGACCGCTGCGCGCGGGCGCTCGACGCCGGCGAGCTGACCCCGGAGGACGCCGCGATGGCCAAGTGGTGGTGCACCGAGCTCCAGGGGCGCGTCGCCGACCGCTGCCTGCAGCTGTTCGGCGGCTACGGCTACATGGCCGAGTACCCGATCGCACGCGCCTACGCCGACGCGCGCGTCACCCGGATCTACGGCGGCGCGAACGAGATCATGAAGGAGATCGTCGGGCGCTCGATGGGCCTCTAGTGTCCTCAGGACGCCAGGCCGAACGTGGTCCGGCAGGCGCTCAGCGCTCGCGGGCGCTCGCCGGGGCCGGCGCCCGCGCCTCGCCGTCCCGAGCCAGCGTCGCGGCTAGCGCGATGAAGTAGTCGAGCGAGGTCGGGTCGGCGAGCGACTCGACGCTCGCGGCCTGGCTCGCGGGGGTGCCCATAAGGATCCGCTTGACCGGCACCTCGAGCACCTTCCCCGACAGCGTTCGGGGGACCTGGCTGATCTGGCGGACCTCGTTCGGGACGTGGCGCGGCGAGCAGTCCTCGCGGATGCGCCGCTTGATGCGGGCCTCGAGCTCCTCGTCGAGCACGCCGCCGTCGCGCAGGACTACGAACAGGATCATCTGCAGCTCGCCGTTCGAGCCGCCCCGGGGGATGTCTACGACGAGCGCGTCGAGCACCTCCTCGACGGCGGCCGCGGCGCGGTAGATCTCGCTCGTGCCCATGCGCACTCCCTGACGGTTGATCGTCGAGTCCGAGCGGCCGTATATGAACGCCCCGCCCCTCGGCGTGATCCGGATCCAGTCGCCGTGTCGCCAGACGCCGGGGTACATCGAGAAGTAGCTCTCGCGCAGGCGCTCCCCGCTCTCATCCCCCCACAGGAAGAGCGGCATCGACGGCATCGGCTCGGTGATCACGAGCTCGCCGACCTCGTCGACCAGGCTGTTGCCCTGCTCGTCCCAGGCCTCGACCGCGCAGCCGAGCGCGCGGCACTGCAGTTCGCCCTCATACACGGGAAGCAGCGGGCAGCCCGCGACGAAGGCCGTGCACACGTCGGTCCCGCCGCTCGTCGAGAACAGCCAGACCTCGGGATCGACGTGCTCATAGACCCACCTGAAGCTCTCGGGTGCGAGCGGCGAGCCGGTCGAGCCGATCGCGCGCAGCGCCCTGAGGTCGTGGTCGCGCGCGGGCTCGATGCCCGCCTTCTCGCAGCTCGCGAGCAGCCCCGCGCTGACGCCCATGCAGGTGATGCCCGCGCGGTCGGCGAGCTTCCACAGAGCGCCCAGGTCGGGGTGGCCGGGGCTGCCGTCATAGAGCACGATCGCCGCTTCGCTCAGCAGGCAGCCGACGAGGAAGTTCCACATCATCCACCCCGTCGTCGTGAACCAGAACATCCGGTCGCCGGCCCGCAGGTCGAGGTGCAGGCGCTTCTTCAGCTGCTCCACCAGGATGCCCCCGTGGCCCTGCACGATCGCCTTCGGCAGGCCGGTCGTGCCCGAGGAGTAGAGGACCCACAGCGGGTGATCGAACGGCACCTGCTCGAAGGTCAGCTCTGCGCCCTCGCCGCGTGCCAGCAACTCTTCCCAGGAGAGGCTGTCCAGGCCGGGGCGTCCGGCGACGCTCGCGGGCTGCGCCGCATCTGAGAGGTAGGGCATCAGCACCACGTGCTCGACCGTCGGCAGCTCCCGCAGGATCCCCTCGATGACGGCCGTGCGGTCGAAGTCCTTGCCGCCGTGGCGGTAGCCGTCGACCGCCAGCAGCACCTTCGGCTCGATCTGGGCGAAACGGTCGATCACGCTGCGCGCGCCGAACTCCGGCGCCGCGCTCGACCAGATCGCCCCGAGGCTCGCCGTCGCGAGCAGCGCGATCAGCGTCTCCGGGATGTTGGGCATGTAGGCGACGACCCTGTCTCCGCGGGCGACGCCGAGCGACCGCAGGCCCTCCGCGGCGCCGGCCACGCGCTCGGCGAGCTGCCCCCAGGTGAGCTCGTCGAGCTCCCGCAGCTCCGAGCAGTGGAGCACCGCAACCCGACCCGGCTCCCGGCCTGCGAGCGACGAGGGGCCCAGCAGCATGTTCTCGGCGTAGTTGAGCTCGGCGCCCTCGAACCAGCTCGCGCCCGGCATCGCGCGCGAGCCCAGCACGCGCTCATAGGGGCGCGAGGCGCGAACGCCCGCGAACTCCCAGATGCTCGCCCAGAACTCCTCGAGCTCCTCCACCGACCAGCGCCGCAGCTCCTCGTAGCCCTCGAAGGGCGCTCCGCGCCTCTCCCCCGCCCAGCGCATGTAGCGCGTCAGCTCCGCGCGCTCGCGCTCGGCGGCGCTCGGCGTCCACAGAGGCGTCTGCGGATCGGTGACGGACATCGTCCGGCTATTCTCGCTGTTCGTGGACGCCCGTGGCCTGCGAGCCGAGTTCCCCGTGCTGGCTCGGCTGGCGTATCTGAACGCGGGCACCGACGGGCCACTGCCCGCGAGCGCCGCGCGCGCGGCGAGCGACGAGCTACAGCGCGAGCTCTCCGACGGGCGCTCGGCGGCTCACTTCGCGCGCCGCAAGGAGCTGACCGAGGAGCTTCGCGGCGCCTACGCCACGGCGCTCGGATGCGCCGCCGGGGACGTCGCGCTCACCACCTGCACGACCGAGGGGATCGCGCTGACGATCGGCGGCCTGCAGCTGGAGCAGGGCGATGAGATCCTGACGAGCGACGAGGAGCACCCGGGGCTCCTCGGGGCGCTGTCGGCGGCCCGCGCGCTGCGCGGAGTGAGGGTGCGCGAAGTCCCACTGCCGCGGATCGCCGAGGAGGTGGGAGCGCAGACGCGCCTCGTCGCGTGCTCGCACGTCGGCTGGGTGAGCGGCCTGAAGGCCCCCGCCGAGCTCCGCGAGCTCGAGCTGCCCGTCCTGCTCGACGGCGCCCAGGGCGTCGGTGCGGTCGAGGTCGACCTCGAGGCGCTCGGCTGCGACGCCTACGCGGGCGCCGGACAGAAGTGGCTGTGCGGCCCGGACGGCACGGGGATGCTCTACGTCAGCCCCGCGCTGCGCGAGCGGCTCGAGGTCTCACGGCGCGGCTACGGGAACCTCGCCGACCCCGACGCGGGCCTGGACGCGGAGCTGCACGAGGACGCGCGGCGCTTCGACAGCCTGTCGCTCAGCGCGGAGACTCTCGCCTGCGCGCTCGCGAGCACACGCGTGCTCGAGTCCGCCGGATGGCCGTCTGTTCACGAGCGCGGACGGACGCTCGCCGGCCGTCTCGCGGAGCTCCTTGAAGAAGGCGGTCGCGAGCCCGCGCCGCGCGACGACACGACGCTCGTGTCTTTCACGAGTCCCGATCCCGAGATCGAGCGTGAACGTCTGGCGGAGCAGGGAATAATCCTCCGTAACATTCCTTCCCGACCGTGGCTGCGAGCGTCTGTCGGAGCGTGGAATGACGAGGACGACCTCGACCGGCTGTTGAGGGCGCTGTCGTCATGAACCACCTCTCGGCGCGGGGGGCGCTGCCGAGGACCTCCACACCTGCCCTCGAATAGAGACCCGCTAGATGAGCTCGGCCGAAGAACTCACGGGAACGCCGTCCGCCCCGCACAAGGCGGCGAGCACTCCCCTGCCCGCGGCCGGCGCGCGGCTCGATCGGCTGCGCGCGCGCCTGCCCGCCGTCCGCGTCGGTCCCCAGCACCTCGCGCTCGCCGGCGTGCTCGCCTTCTCGGCGGTCCTGAACACCAACCGGCTCTCCCAGAACGGCTACTCGAACGTCTACTACTCGGCGGGCGTGAAGTCGATGATGCGCTCGCTGCACAACTTCTTCTTCGTCTCCTTCGATCCCGGCGGGCTCGTGACCGTCGACAAGCCGCCGCTCGGCCTGTGGGTGCAGGCCGCGAGCGCCAAGGTCTTCGGCTTCTCCGCGATGAGCCTGCTGCTCCCAGAGGCGATCCTGGGCGTGCTCACGGTCGCGGTCCTCTACTACATCGTCGCCCGTCGGTTCGGCTGGATCGCCGGCATCGCCAGCGCGCTCGCGCTCGCCGTCTTCCCGTCCTTCGTCGCCGTCTCGCGCGACTCCGGCGTGGACCCGCTGATGATCCTCCTGATGCTGCTCGCCTGCGGCGCCGCGATCCGGGCTGCCGAGACGGGACGCTGGCGGACGATCATCTGGTGCGCCGTGCTCGTCGGCCTGGCGTTCAACACCAAGACGCTCGCCGCCTACCTCGTCGTCCCCGGCATCGCCGTGGCCTTCCTGCTGTGCGCGCCCGGATCGCTGTCCCGCCGCGCCGTGCAGCTGGCCGTCGCCGGCGTCGTGCTGCTCGCCGTCTCCTTCGCGTGGATGGCCGCCGTCGAACTGACGCCCGCCTCCAAGCGGCCGTTCGTGGGCAGCTCGACGAACAACACCGAGCTGGGCCTGACCTTCGAATACAACGGCCTCGGCCGCGTGCAGGGGCAGGTCGGCGGCCCCGGGCACATCCCACGCCGAGGCGGAGCCGTCGCCCGCTACCACCTCGCCGAAAGCCCCCGCCAGCGTGCCTTCCTGAACGCGGCCAAAGCCGGCCAGCCGGCCGCCCAGAAAAAGCTCGCATCCGCGGTCGCCGCTGCGACGCCCCACAGGCCGCACCGCGAATCCCAGCCGATCTCCTTCCCGGGGCCCACCGGGCTGCTGCGCATCTTCGGACGGGGCCTCGGCGACCAAGGCGGTTGGTACGTACCACTGGCCCTCTTCGGCCTCCTTGGCATCGCCGTCCTGCTCCTCTCCGACTGGCTGGGAGGACGAGCGGCGCGGGCGCCGGGCGATGGACGGATGCCGCCACCGGGACAGGCCCCCGCGGCTGCCGGACCGCCGGCCGGCGATCGCGTTCCCGCGGCCGCGGCGAGCGCGGGGCCTGCGCCGCCGGCGGCCGAAGGGCAGGCGGCTTCCGCCGCCGACGCCGCGACGGCCGGCGGTGGAGGGCTCGCGGACGCTGAGCGAGGCGACTGGCGCAGGGATCCGCGCCTGGCCACGACGATCGCGCTTGGAGGCTGGTTCCTCGTCGAGGCCGTCGTGCTCAGCCTCTCCCACGGCATCGTCCACCCCTACTACGCCTCGGCGCTCGCGCCGGGCGCCGCCGCGATGGCGGGCGCCGGCTCAGTCGCCTTCGTCCAGCTCGCCAGGGCGCAGGCGCTGAACTGGCGGCTCGTGGCGATCGCGCTGGTCGGCAGCGCGGTCGCCGGCACCGTGTGGGCGCAGGTCGTGATCCTGCACAAGCAGAACTACATGCACTGGTTCGTGCCCGTGCTGCTGCTCGGCGCAGCCGCGGGGGCCACCGTGGTCGTCCTGTGGCGGCGCATGGCCCCCGCCGCGATGGCGCTC
>DASZIU010000053.1:0-61469 GCA_035948815.1 Solirubrobacteraceae bacterium
GGGGAACCAGATCGCGAGGCTGTTAGCGTCGGGCCATGACCGTGCGAACGGGCGTCCCGGAGATGGCCCGCGAGGAACTCTCCGACCAGCCCGATTTCGATGGCCGGCACCTGCGCCGGAGGCTGCTCATCCTGGCCGGGGTCGTCGTGGTCCTGGTCGCGATCATCACGCTGGTTCCGGGCCTCGCGGAACTGCGCTCGCGCTTCGCCCACGCGAGCGCTGGATGGCTCGTCCTCGGCTGCGCGCTGAAGGTTCTCTCCGGGCTGGCCTACTGCGCAGCGTTCCGCGCGGTCTTCTGCTCACGCATGAGCTGGCGCCTGAGCACGCAGATCGGGCTGTCAGAGCTCGGCGCCAACGCGATCGTGCCGACCGGCGGGATCGGCGGGCTCGCGCTGGGGGTCTGGGCGCTGCGGCGCGCCGGGATGAGCGCCGAGCACATCGCCCGCCGCACGGTGGCGTTCTTCTTTCTGACCAGCGTTCCGAACGTCGTCGGCGTGATCATCCTCGGCCTGGGGATGGCGCTTGGCGTCTTCCAAGGCCCATCGTCTCTCGCGCTCACCCTCGGTCCGGCGCTGATCGCGGCGGCGGCGGTCGTGCTGACAATCGCCGGGGGGCGCTGGGCGGGAAGGGTCCAGCAGCGGACCGGGAACGCGAACGGCGCTCGCCTCCCGCGCGTCCTGGGCACGCTCTCCGGAGGCGTCGACGAGGCGCTCATGCTCCTGCGTCGGCACAATCCCTGGCTGATCGTCGGGCTCGTCGGCTACCTCGGCTTCGACGTCATGATCATGTGGAGCACCTTCCACGCGTTCGGGTCCTCGCCGCCCCTGTCGATCGTCTGGATCGGATATCTCATCGGCGAGCTCGGAGGCCTGATCCCCGTTCCGGGCGGTATCGGCGGAGTCGACCTCGGGCTGGTCGGGACGCTCGTCCTCTACAAAGTCCCGGTGGGCGCCGCGACGGCGGCGGTGCTCGGCTACCGCGCGATCGCGCTCTGGGTGCCGGCGGTGCTGGGATCGGTGGCATTCGTACTGCTTCGGCGCAGCCTCTCCCGCGAGGCGATCGAGCTCTCGGACTGCGCCCCGGGCGGCGAGGTGAACGTGATCGGCCGCGGCGTGGTGCGGCTGCGCAGCTGAGCAGCTGAGCAGCCCGGCCGCGCCGCCGGCTTCGCCCGCGCCCCCGGGCAGCATCCGCGCTAGGCGGCGAGTCCGTCGATTGCCGCACGCAAGGCGAGCGACCAGCGCCGCTCGACCGACTCGGTGCTGGTCCCGAGCCTGCCCGCGTTCTCCGCCGCGGCGAGGCCTTGTGCGAGCGCCACGAGCACGTGCGCGATGTCGACGGCGTCGCCACTCAGCACGCCGGCGTCGAGGCACCGCTCCACGTGCTCGACGACCAGGACGCGGACCGAGCTGCTCGCCTCGAGCTCGGAGGGACCGGGGTCGAAGTCCGTGAACGGCCGCGAGAACATCACCTCCGAGAGGACCGGATTGGCGCGCATGAACTTCCGGTAGCAACGCAGGAGCAGGATCAGGTCCGAGCCCGGGTCGTCGGACTCGCGGACCCGCTCGAGCTCGCGATGGAGCTGGCGGAAGCCCTCGAAGAAGACTTCCCGGACCAGCCCGCTCTTGTCGCCGAAGAGCTCGTAGAGGGCAGGCGTGGAGGTCTCTGCCGCGCGCGCGATGCGCCGCGCTGTGAACTCGGCGACCCCAACGTCGCCCAGCAGATCCACGGCGACCGACACGACGCGGTCGCGCAGCTCGGGTGTCCGTTGTCTCGCCCTGGGCACCCGACGAATCGTAACAGTGTTTCGGGACGGTGTTACGATATCGCCTCGTGCAACCCGAGAGGAGCTGACATGAGCGAGCTGGTGACCTACGAACGCGACGGGCCCGTCGCGTCGATCACGATGGATGACGGCAAGGTGAACGCGTTCTCCGTGCCGATGCTGAAGGCGATCCATGCGGCGTTCGATCGGGCCGAGCTCGACGGCGCGGTCGTCGTCCTGAGCGGCCGAGAGGGATGTTTCTCGGCGGGATTCGACCTGCGCGTCTTCAGCCGCGAGGGCGAGGAGGTCGTCGAGATGCTGACCCTGGGCGCCACGCTGGCCGAGCGGATCCTGTCCTTCCCGACGCCCGTGGTTGGGGCATGTACGGGACACGCCCTCCCCGCGGGCGCGTTCCTGTTGCTGAGCGCCGACTGCCGCATCGGCGCTGACGGACCGTTCCGGATCGGCCTCAACGAGGTCAGGATCGGCATGACCGTACCGTGGTTCGCGATCGAGCTCGCGCGCCAACGTCTTCACCCGGCCCACTTCGACCGCGCCGTGGTCAACTCCACGATGTACTCGCCCGTCGATGCCGTCACGGCAGGCTTTCTCGATCGAGTCGTCCCGGCATCCGAGCTGCCGGAGGCGAGCCTCAGCGCCGCCGAGGACCTTGCGCAGCTCGATCTCGCCGCTCATAGAGCGACGAAGCTCCGGGCCCGTGCCGGCGCGCTCGAGGCGGTTCGCTCGGCGATCGAGAGCGAGCTCACGCTGGAGCGCTTCGCCGCCGTGCGCGCGGCTGCCTGAGATGGGGCCGTCGCATACGATCCGCTCAGCATGTCCTCACCGACGGAGACAGACGTGAGGGTCGAGATGCTCGGAGTGGGCTGGATCTCCTCCTCGGCGGCCATGTGGCGCCGGGGAGAAGACCCGCAGCGACGGATCCGCTTCCCGGTTCCCGCCTATCTGATCGAGACGGAGAGCGAGCGCATCCTCGTCGACACGGGGCTGAATCCCGCGGCCGTCGGCGACCCGCGGGGCTACTACGGGCGCGAGGAAGCCGGCCTGTTCGACCTGGAGCTGGAGCAGGACGTCACCGAGCTGGTCGATGTGGGCACGCTCACGCGAGTCGTCCTGACGCATCTGCACTTCGATCACGTCGGCGCCCTGGCGCTTCTGCCGGCTTCACTACCCGTGGTGGTGCAGAGACGCGAGTGGGAGGCCGCCCACGACGAGGCGGCGATCCGGCGGAACTTCTTCTATCCACGCGACTACGCATTTGACGACCGCGAGCTCGTCCTCGTTGACGGCGACCACGATCTGCTGGGCGACGGCTCGGTCGAGCTGCTGCTCACGCCCGGCCACACTCCCGGCCACCAGTCGATAAGGGTGGGCGAGGGACTGGTGCTGGGAGCGGACGTCGCGCATTTCGCCAGCACCCTCGACGACCATCGCTTCCCGAGCTTCGCTGACAGCTTCGACGCGCAGGCGCGCTCTGCCGAGCGGCTGCGCCGCCTGCGCGACGGCGGGGCGCGGGTGCTGCCGGGTCACGACCCCGACATCCTGCGACCCGGTCAGCTGTACCCCTGAGCGACACCGACCACGAAGCAACGCGCTGACGACGGCCGCCCTCGAGACGAAGGCGCCGCCGCGGTCGCAGCGGCGGCAAAGTGCGATATCTTTGGCTCGCAGCGTCGCGGATGGGCGAGACTGGATGGGACGGATCCTTTGCGGTACCTCAGGGCGCTAACTGGTTTGACGATGGCGAGGACGGCCACGGAGGCTGCGGCCGGCGATAGCCGTCGGTCTGAGCGCGGCCGCTCCAGCGACATCACCCGAGCGTGCACCGCCGGCACAAGGGTCTGGAGCTCGAGATGAGGCGCCTTTCCCGGCTGGCCGTGATCGCTCTGATCAGCGCGGGGCTCGCCGTTGCGTTCATGGTGGGCGGCGCCTCGACCGCGCCGGGCGCGCATGCGCGAAGAGAAGTCGTCGCGGGCGCCGCGAAACAGGCTTCGACGGTGCTCACGACCTCGCTGGCGGCCGCCGGGCAGTCGGGAACCTCGCTCACGGTGAAAGAACACACGCTCGTCAGGGACCACGCCGAACTTACCGGCGAAAACGCCCAGCGCGCGACGGGGTCGATCAGTTACACGGTGTACTCGGACGCCCAATGCACAAAAGAAGTCGTATCCGCCGGCCAGTTCGCTGTCGCACATGGGAACCTGCACCCGTCGCGCGGACAGTCGCTGCCTCCGGGCACCCACTACTGGCAGGCCTCCTACACGGGCGACGAAGGCAACAGCCCGGCGACGACCACCTGCGGCTCGGAGGTCGAGACCGTCGAAACGGGACCGAAGAGCATCGTCACTGCGAAGTTCGGCTGCACGTGGGTCACATACACGTTCAACGGCTTTCCGGCCGGACCGAACACCGTCGCCGAGCGCGTGAAGGTCGACAACAAGCAGATCTACCATGGGTCCTTCACCTTCACTGGCTCCACCGGCTCCAACACGGTGACGGTCAACGTGCCGACCGGGCACCACAAAATCCAGGCCGACGCGAAGTGGCACTCAGGCGACTTCAAGGGAGAGCAGGACGTCCCCGGCCGCGGTGGAATCACATGTGTCGCTCCCCCGCACGTCTTCGTCGGCTACGCCGACAGCGATCACTACCACGCCAACTCCCACCCTTCGCCGTGGCGCGGTGACCCAGGCGTCACCTTCGAGGGCTGCGGCTACGGCGGCGTCGACGCGTGCCCGACGAGCGCCGGCACGGACATCTATGACGCCGGCGCGATCCGGATCGACGCTCCGCTCGCGGGCGGTGCGATCGTCGTCAGCGGAGCGAGCGTTCAGATAGGCGCGTGCTCCTACAGTCCGTGGCCCGGGCTGAATGTGACCGTCCAGCCCGGAAATACGTTGATCCTGACCCAGACCGGAAAACAACCGCGGTGCACCTCGAGCTCGGGCGCGGAGCAGGACAACTTCGACACCTCCGAGACGTTCCTTCTCTCCCAGCAGTACCAGCAGTTCAAAAAAACGGGCATCTGCACCAACGACGGTTACGTGGGCACGATCACCCTCACCATCGACGGCAAAACGACGACGCTGAAAGACGCGGGTCAGGTCCTCAACGGCGGCGGCACGGACGCCGACATCTGTCGCAAAGCGAACGAGGCCCTAGCGTGGTCACAGATTCAGTGACTCGCGGCGCGATGCGATCGCGCCGAGTCGCCTAGGACTCGCACGCGCCACGCCCGGCGCGTCGCCCCGCCGCAGCTAACGGACCTCGAAGCGCCCGATCCCGGCGGGCGCGACCTCGTCGACGTGCAGATCGCGGACGCTCGCCCCAGGGGGACCCGTTCGGCAGTAGTCGAGCAGCGCCTCGACCGCATCCGGCCGCCCCTCGGCCCACACTTCGACGCTCCCGTCGGCGCGATTGCACGCCCAGCCGGCAACGTCGAGCGCGTCCGCGCGCCGGCGGGTGCTCTCGCGAAACCAGACGCCCTGAACGCGCCCCACGATTACGGCTCGCCTTGCCAGGCACCGTCCCGCATCCGGCATGCGTGCGAATCTACTACTCGCGACCGTATTGATTCGGCGACCGCAAGGCAGGGCGATCATGCGGACCACAGTGCTCCCAAGCGACGAGGAGGTGCCAGCGCTGGTGCCGGGACCGGGTTCGCTCACGTGGACACGGGCGGCCGATTCGCGAAACCTGATCGCCGCCGGCTACGCCCTCGTGCTGCAGGTCGCCCATCCCGTCGTCGGCGCCGGAGTCGCCGAGCACTCCGACTACACGCGGCATCCGTGGGAGCGTCTGTTTCGTACCCTCGACTTGACGACTGCCCTGATCTACTCCGATCCCGCGAGCGCTGCCGCCGTGGCGCGGGACCTACGAGCGCGGCACAGGCAGATCAGGGGCAAGACGCGCTCCGGCAGCTCCTATCACGCCCTCGAGCCCGACGCCTACGCCTGGGTGTGGGCGACGCTGTTCGGCTCGATCGTCGCCGCACACGCGCGATTCGGGACTCCGCTGCAGGCGCTGCAGCGGGAGGGCTTCTGGACCGAGTGGCGCCTGCTCGGCCGGCTGCTCGGCGTCCGCGAGCGCGACCTACCCGAGACACTCGGGGGATTCGACGCTTACTTCGATCAGATGGTGCGCGACGTTCTCGAGGACAACGAGACGGTGACGGGCGTGATCGCGAGCCTCCGCGCGCCGCCCGCTCCCTCGCTGCTCAGATACGCGGCCCCCGTGTGGCGGCTCGGTACGCTCCCGGGCGCGCGGATGCTCCACCTCGCGACGGTGGGCTTGCTGCCGCCGATCCTGCGTCGGCGCCTCGGCCTCTCCTGGACGCTCGCCCAGGAGTGCGAGCTGCGTGCCTTCGGCGTCGCGACGCGCTCGCTCACGCCGCTCATGCCAAGATCGCTGCGCGAGTTCGGCCCCTCATACCTGCGCTGGCGCAGCTCGGCGGGTTGGCCGGGCGCGAGTGCAAGCTCGGTCCGCTGACGCCTCGCGCGGCGGGCGGCGGTACATTCGCTGCGTGTCGAGGCGGCTTCTGATCCTGCTGGCTGCGAGTGTCCTCGCGGCATTCGGCGCCGCCGCGGCGCCCGCGGCCGCAAGGACGCGGTACTACCTCTCGCTCGGCGACTCGCTCGCGCAGGGCATGCAACCCGGGAGCGCCGGCATCACCGTCAACACGAGCGAAGGCTACGCCGACCAGCTCTTCGCGACCGAGCGCGCGCGCATCCCGGGCCTGAAGCTCGTGAAGCTGGGATGCGGGGGCGAGACGACGAGCAGCCTTCTGACCGGCCGCGGCAACTCGCTCGCGTTGCTGCTCGGCTGCAACCCCGCCGGGGGATCGCAGATGGCCGCCGCCGAGCACTTCCTCCGTGCCCACCGCCGCCGGGGGGAAGTCGCATTCCTGACGTTGGACATCGGCGCCAACGACGTCGTCGGTTGCGCCTCGGGCGCGAATCTCGACATCTCGTGTGTCACCAGGGGCGTCGAACACATCGACGCAAACCTCCCGGTGATCCTGCGTCGGCTTCGGCGCGCGGGCGCACCATCAGTCGCGATGGCGTCGATGACGCTGTACGACCCCTTCCTGCAGCTCTACCTCACACCCGAAAGCCGTAGCGAGTCGCTGCTGATCAACGGTTACGCGCACAGCCTCAACCAGAGCCTCGAACGCCTCTACCGCGCCGCTCGCTTCGGTGTCGCGCGCGTCGACACCGCGTTCCGCAGCTACGACACCACGGTCATGACGACCCTCGCCGGGCAGCCCGGGCCGGTGCCGGTCGCCGTCGCGGAAATCTGCCGATTGACATGGATGTGCGCGCCGGCCCCGCTGGGCCCGAACATCCACGCCAACCAGTCCGGCTACGGCGTCATCGCTCGCGCCTTCGCCTCAGCTCTCGGAACCCTACGCTGAGCGCGGCGCAGACGATCGAGGGCGCTGGCTCCGGCTCGAGGTCTCACAGCCGATCATCGAGCTCGCCGGCCGATACTCTGGAGCGGTGGCGAGCTGGGACGACGTACGCCGCCTCGCGCTGGCGCTGCCCGCGACGAGCGAGCGGCTCTCCCGTGACCTGCCTCAGTGGCGGGTCAAGGACAAGCTCTTCGTCTGGGAGCGCCCGCTTCGCGCGAAGGAAGTCGCAGCGCTCGCAGGCGCGGCGCCGCAGGGACCGATCCTCGGCGCGCGGGTCGAGCACATCGGTGCCAAGGAGGCGCTGCTGGCCGATGATCCGAGCGTCTTCTTCACCACGCCTCACTTCGACGGCTATCCCGCGATCCTCGTCCGTCTGGAGCGTCTGAGCGTCGAGGACCTCGAGGAGGTCGTGACCGAGGCGTGGCTCGCCCGCGCGCCTGCGCAGCTCGTCAAGGCCTACATGGAGCAACGCCACTGAGCGGCCTCGCCCGGCCCCGTCATGGCAGGCTAGGTGACGGCGCTCGAGCCCTCAGCCGCCCAGCAGCCCGTCAACGGCGTCACGGTGGGCCGCCGTCGTGAAGCACATCGGCTCGGCGTACTCCTCCATCACGATCGACTGCTCCCAGGTCAGGTCGGCGGCGTTTCGCAGCAGCGGCTTCATCATCTTCAGCACGTGCGCCGGCAGGCGGTCGAGCTGCTCACACCAACCCGTCGCGTGCGCGAGCAGCTCGTCGTGCGCGACGACCGCGTTCACGAGGCCGAGGTCATACGCCTCGGCTCCGGTGAGGTGGCGGCCCGTCGCAAAGAGCTCGAAGGCACGCTGATAGCCGAGGCGCCGCGTGAGCAGCCAGCTCTGGCCGACCTCGGGCACGAGGCCGATCCGCCCGAAGGCCGGCACGAACCGGGCGCGCTCGGAGGCCACGATCAGGTCACACGCCAACGCGAACGACAGTCCGACCCCGGCGGCTGGCCCGTTGACGGCGGCTATGAAGGCCTTGTCCGTGCGCGCGATCAGCTTCGCGATCGCGCCGAACTCGTTTCTAATCCACTCCCACGCACCGGTCGCTCCGTACGCGCTCTCGTCGACCATCGGCCGGGCGACGTCGCGCATCATCCGCAGGTCGCCGCCCGCGCTGAAGGCCGGGTCCGCGCCGGTCAGCACGATCGTGTGGACGCCCTCGTCGCCGGCGAGCTGCGTGAGCACCCCGCGTAGCTGAACGGTCAGCGGCGCACTCAGCGGGTTCAGCTTCTCCGGATCGTCGAGGCGCACGAGCACATGCGTGTCGTGCCTCACGACGTCTACGAGAGCCCGCTCCTCGCCGCGCGCCATCGCGACGGCGTCCGCATAGCCTCTGGTGCTCATGTTCGATCTCCTTTCACAGCTCTCCATGTCGTCTCAGCGAGCTCTCGCTCGGCAGCTTTCAGCGGGGTGCGAACGTGCCCGGCCAGCCACAGCCGTGAGAGCTCCTGGCACGGCCCCAGAAGGACGGGCTCCCAGAGCTCGAGTGGCAACGGACGCAGGGCCCCCGCCTCGACCTGGCGCCTGACCCACTCGCCCACGCGCGGAAGGAACGCCCTGTTGATCTCCCGCACGCGCGCCTCGGTCGCCGAACGCAGCTCCGTCTCGCGCCGGCTCATGAGAAACAGCGCGAGCTGGGGGTTCTGCTCAACCCAGCGCAGGTGATGGCCGACGAGCGCCTGGATCGCGGCATGTGCGTCCGGATTGCGCTCGAGCGCCCCCAGAAGCCCAACTTGATAGGCCCGTAGACCCTCGAGATAGATCTCGGCCGCGAGGCTCTCCTTGTCCTCGAAATGGTGGTAGATCGAGCCGACGCTGGCCCCGGAGCGTCGGCATATCTCCGCGATCGTCGTCGCCGCGAAACCGTGCTCGGTGAAGCACTCGAGCGCGGCGAGGAGGATCTCCTCGCGCCGCCCTCGGCGATCCATCACGGCCTCCACCAGAAGATCATTCTAGAGGATCGTTCTAGTGTCGTCGGGACGGCGAGATCGGGGTACGCTGGTGGCGAAGCACCCCGATGGCGAACTCTTAGAGGGCCTTGAGGTGGTGATGAGCGAGACCCGCTTTCATATGGACATGACCTCCGCCGGGCTGCTGAGCTCACCCGCCGACCAGGTGACCGAACGCGTCGATGCGGTCGAGTGCCTCGACGATCGATCCCGAGCGAGAGCGCTGCCGGCCAAACCGGCTGATCCCGGCCGCTACGTCGAGGTCCAGGGACGCGACCGGACGGTGCTGATCCCGCTGGGCGCCGAGGTCGTCCACATCGGGCGCGGCCTCGCGGCCGATCTGCGCCTCGACGAGACCTCGGTCTCGCGCAGGCACGCGATCCTCGTCCCCCGTCCGTCGGGCGTGCGCATCCTCGACGACCGCAGCTCCTTTGGAACATTCGTCAACGGGCGGCGCGTCCAGCAGGCGGAGCTGCGCGACGGCGACGTGATCGTGCTCGGCCGCGTGATGCTCCGCTACCTCGAGGTCTAGCCAGATCCAGCGGCGTCGCGCGGCAACTGGCCGGATCGCGTGGCGCCGTCCCGGGCCGCACCCTGCGCGCGCCGATCCGTCCTAGCAGGAGCCGACCAGTCCTTTAGGAAACGCTCTGGTTTGCCGATTCGTTGATTTGAGATGAGGGACGAAGGCTTGGGCTCGAGACGGAACGACCTCCGCATGCCGGCACCCCCGACGCTCGCCGCAGAGGCGCCGGTCGACGGGGTTCCCGCGCTCGGCGAAGCGCTGAAGGCCAGATCGGGCGAGGTGCTCGAGCGAACCGTCGCGCAGACGATCACCTCCGGCGAGCAGGTCGATCCGCCGGTGCAGGAGCGCTTCGAACGGATCTGCACCAACTCGACGATCGCGGTCGCACGCTGGATCGCCGGAGACGGCCTCGAGGTGACCCGCGACGCGGCCCGTGAAACCTCGAAGATCTTCGGCGAGCTCGCGGCGCATCGCGCCGCGTCGCTCAATGAGGTCGCGCGGCGGTGCCTCTGCTGGCGCAACGTGATGGTCGAAGTGCTCCGCGAGAGCGCCATCGACCTGGAGGCCTCCGCCGAGGCTCTCGCGCAGGCGCTTCACATGGTGCAGCTGAGCCTCGAGCTCAGCCTCGTCCGGATCTGCGAATGCTTCGACACCGAGCGCCGGCGCACGGACGAGGAGCTCTCGCGCCGCGAGGAGGAGCTCGCGTTTCTCGCGACCCACGATCCGCTGACGGGGCTGCCCAATCGGACGCTGATACTCGACCGCGCCGAGCAGATGCTCGCGCGCGCGGCGCGCAACCAGAAACCGATCGCTGCGCTGTTCGTCGACCTCGACAACTTCAAGAGCATCAACGACACGCTCGGCCACGCCGTCGGCGACGAACTTCTGCGGGCCGTCGCCGCCCGGCTGGCCGGTGTGGTCCGCGACGTCGACGCCCTGGGACGACTGGGCGGCGACGAGTTCGTCGTGATCGCCGAGGATCTGTCGTTCGACACGGGCCCGGAGCTCGTCGCCGAGCGCCTGCTCGACGCGCTCAGGCACCCATTCACGATCGGTCCAACCGGCGAAACGCGGCTGACCGTCAGGGCCAGCATCGGAATCGCGGTCGGCGAGCGGACCTCGGCGGAGGAGCTGCTGCGCGACGCCGACATCGCGATGTACGAGGCGAAGTGGGATGGCAAGGGCCGCTACGCCGTGTTCGAGACCGCGATGCAGGACACCGTGCAGAACCGGATGGAGCTCGACATGGACCTTCGGGAGGCGTTGCACAACCGCGAGTTCTTCCTCGACTATCAGCCCACCTTCGCGCTCAGCGACATGACGCCGATCGGGCTCGAGGCGCTGATCCGCTGGAGGCACCCGAGGCGGGGTGTCGTCCTGCCGGACGCATTCATCCCATTGCTCGAGGAGACGGGAATGATCACCGAGGTCGGCAGATGGGTGCTTCAGGAGGCCTGCAGGCAGGCAGCGGTCTGGAGGGAGGCGGGCTATCCCATCGACATGGCCGTGAACGTCTCGGGGCGCCAGCTCGACAGCGACCAGCTCGTTACGCACATCGAAGATGCTTTGTCGGAGAGCGGGGTGGACGCCGCCGCGCTGACGATCGAGATCACCGAGACGACGCTGATGCGAAACGTCGAGGAGACAGTTCGACGGCTCGCAGCGATCAAGGAGCTTGGGGTGCGCATCGCGATCGACGACTTCGGGACCGGCTACTCGTCCCTCGCCCATCTCCAGCAGTTCCCGGTCGACGCGCTGAAGATCGACCGCTCGTTCATCGCCGGGATGCGACACAACAAGGAGGGCGAGACGCTCATCCACACACTCGTCCAGCTCGGGAAGGCTCTGTCGATCGACACCGTCGCCGAGGGCATCGAACAGCAGCGCGACCTCTCCTTTCTCCGCGAGGAGGATTGCGACTGCGGCCAGGGCTTCCTCTTCGCCCGTCCGCTCGACGTCGCCGCCACCGAGGCCTTTCTACGCAAGTGGGCCGAGCACGCCAGCGCGGCTTAGCGGCCGCCGGCCCGCACGAGATCTCGACAGGCCGACCTCGGGCGCGTAGGTTGTAGTCGACCACGGCGAGAGGCGTCTCGATGAAAGAGCCAGAGACATACGGCAGGGCGAATTTCTTGCACCGGGCGATGAGGCGCCTCGCGGCGACCCCGCCGGGATCCTGGCTGTTCGCCCGCGTGCTGCACCACATCGACCGCCCGGTGTTTCGCATGACGCGGGGTCGGCACACGGTCGGGAGCCTGGTGTCGGGACTGCCGGTCGTGATGCTGAGCACAACCGGCGCCCGGAGCGGCGCGACGCGGTCGGTGCCGGTGCTCGGCCTGCCGACGGCGAGTGGCGTTGCGGTGATCGCGTCCAACTACGGGCAGCGCTCTCATCCAGCCTGGTACTACAACCTGCGCGCCAAACCCGAGGGCGTCGTGACGGTTGACGGTGTGAGTCGCCGATTCCGGGCGCACGAGGCCGAGGGGGAGGAGCGATCGCGCATCTGGCAGGAGGGGCTCACCGTCTATCCCGGCTGGGCCGAGTACGAGCGCCGCGCCCCCCACCGCACGATCGCCGTCTTCGTTCTCGACACGGACTGAGCCGCGCGAACGGCGTCAGGTGCTCGTCTCCCGCCGTTCGAGGAGCGCCCGGAGCCGCTCGTTGTAGGGAGCGCCGGTCGCCGGGATCGTGTGCCCGCGACCGGGGATCGATGCGCGGTCCGCCTCCAGCTCCCTGGCGACGGCGTCGCAGACGGTCTCGAACACGGCCGAGTGGCCGCCCGAGACGACGAGCTTCGGGAATGCCGCCGCGCGCAGGGCCGCGAGGGGAGGCTCGGCTTCCCACGGCGGTCGTTCACGCATCAGCCGGCGCGCCCCTTGCAGAAGCTCCCCGGTGAGCGTCGGGGGCGTGTCGTGCGTCGAGCCCACCCCGCCGCGGAAGGCCAGCAGGAAGTCGCGCGGCGCCAGCCCCGCCGCTCGGTCGTAGAGCAGCTCGCCCGCGGCGATCTGCTGGTCGACGCGGGGATCGCCGGCTGCGACCCCTAGGCAGCCGGGCTCCGAGATGGTCAGCGAGAGAACGGCATCGGGGCGCAGCGCCGCCGCGTAGAGCGCGATCACCGCGCCGTAGGAGTGTCCGACGAGATGTGCGCCATCCCCGAGTAGCTCGGCGAACAGGGGAGCCTCGACCTCGAAGTCGCCCCGTGGGAGGGGCGGGCTGGCGCCGAATCCGGGCCGGTTCGGAAGCTGAAGGGCCCAGCGTTCCGAGAGCACGAGCTGATGGCGCCAGGTCTTCCTCGCGCCGACCACGCTGCCGTGGATGAAGACGATCGGGGGCCCCGTCCCGATGCGCGTGACCTCGAGCTCCAGGGCTTCCGCCTATCCGGACGGCGGCGAGGACGCCGCCTGCAACTGCTCGTCGTCGAACACGATCTCGACCAGCGGGCTGCGCGCGAGCCAGTCGTCGAGTCGCTGACGCTGGCTGACCCGCGCGGCGAACTCGGGCCGGTTTTGCAGCTCGAGAACCGCGGTGATCACCCGCCGTCGTGTCGCCTCGTCGACCGGCACCGCGGTCGCCGGCAGGTCGGCCGTGACTCCGTGCTTGAGATGCACGATGAACCGCGGGTCGGCGCGTAGGTTCGCGTACCAGCTGCGGGGTCCGGGCATGCCGGTCAGGTACCAGCGACCGTCGACGCGGTGAAACCACACCTCGATGCGGCGCGGAGTACCGCTGCGTGCACCCACGGTCGTGATGTCGATCGTGCGCTCGGCCGCGGAGGAGCCCGGTCCGATGTCGAGGGCGCGGGCGACGGCAGCGTCCAGGGTCACGGTTCGGTCTGCCGCTCGTCGTGGCGCGGAACGTCGCTGTCCTCGATAGCGCTGTCCAGTTCGCGGTACTTCACGCTCCTCCTCTCGGAGGCGCCCGGTGAGCGTTCGGTGAGTGATCGGCGACCTTCATTTACCCGCCTTCTGCTTCTGGTGATGCTCTCGGAATCCGTGCCATGCTCCGACGGCCAATGAAAGCAGCATCGCAGTCGCCGGGCCAGCAAGATCCTCTCGCGTGGGTGAAGCAGTCGCCCTTATGCTGATACCGCACACGGGAGACTGCAGAGCGTCTAGGGATTGGTGAGCGGGTGTTCGGGCGCGCGGTAGCGCGGGGCCAAGTGATGCGCATCCGGGCAGGTTGCACAGCCGGGGCGGCCACGCTGCTTGTTGCCGGCGTCCTGGGCGGTAGCGCGCAGCCGCCCTCCGTCCGACTGGTGAGCGCGGTACGCCGCGTTCATGTTGCGCAGAGCTCACCCGGCGCGTGGTCAGCGCCCGAACTCATTCCCGCCCACGAACTTGGCACGCCCGCTCCCGCTCACCCGCCCGTGTTCGACGCGAAAGGTGATGCCGTCGTCGTGTGGACAGAAGCGAGGCTCACGATCAAGGAAGCGCTGAGTGTGGAATACCTGGTCCGCACCTCGGTGCGTCCAGTCGACGGACACTGGCAGCCGGCAGAAACCCTCTCCCGTCTCGGCCTAGATCCGGACGTGGCGGTTGCTGATCATGGGGACACGATCGCCGTGTGGCAGAGCCCCTCCGGCGTTCAGGCGGCGATTCGGCCCACTGGTGGTAGCTGGCTGGCGCCACAGACTGTGGCTACACCAGGCGGCGAGGAACCACAGATCGCGAGTGATGCAAGCGGGGATGTGATTGTCGTCTCGACCCGGCAGGCACCCGGGCACTCCACCGGGATTCAGGCAATGCTGCGGCCCGCGGGAGGCCCGTTCTCCCCGGCGCACATGATCTCGGCCTCCGAGAACGACTTTTACCCGCGCTTGGCGATGAACGCGCGCGGAGATGCATTGGTTGCGTGGGAGCGCGACACCGCTCGCGGTTGCCTTGTGGAGGCTGCGTTTCGCCCGCACAACGGCCGCTGGAGCCGACCGCGGGTCCTCTCGGATACGCACGTCGGCTGCCCAGCGAATCAGCGAGTGGCAATCGACGGTCGCGGGGATGGGATCGTGGCGTGGGTCACCCTGCGCGGCAGCGCGCAATTCGTCGAGAGCGCCGGGCGCAGCGCAAGCGGTCGCTGGACCACCCGGCGCGTCCTGGCCGAGGCGGCGCACATCGACGAGACCGTGGCCGTTGGGATGGATACACGGGGAGACGTGACGGTCGTCTGGCACGAGCAGATGCTGAATGGCGGAGACTCCGCGATCTGGGCGCGCATTCGTCCGGCCGGCCGCGGTTGGGGAGCCGCACGAACGATCTCGCGCACTCGTGGCGGGCCGCCATCGCTCGCGATCGACGCGCGCGGCGATGCTCTGGTCACCTGGCAGGACAAGCGCGGGATCGAGGCGGCCGCACGCCCTGCGGGCGGGCCCTGGCGGAAGCCGGACACGGTGTCGGTGCACGAACGTGGCGGCCCAGGCGTCGGAGACGATGGGCGTGCCGCCTTGGACGCTCGAGGCGATGCCCTGGCCACCTGGCAGGACCGCGAAGGCGTCAGGACCGCCTGGCACTCGTCGTTGTTCCGCTGACCGCGTTGGCCAGGGCGCGGCGTCGCACGTCGCTAGACCGTCCTAAGCCCACAGAACCTTCGGATAGAGCGCATTGCAGGGTGCTCGGAGCGCGCTACTTGACCAGGAAGCGTCCCTGCATCCACGCATGAAAGGCGCACACGAAGTGCAGCGTCGTCCCCGGCCGGGCCGTGATCTTGAACGTGACCGGGCCGCCCCTACCCTTGGGACCGATGACGACCGAATCGCCCGGCGTGTCGAACCCGGCCGCGCCAGCGTTGACGACGAGATGTGGAGGAGGACCGTTCTGCGGAGGTCCTTCGAGATTGATGCCGTGCGCTTTCAAGATAGCTTCGCACGCACTGCAGTTATGGAGCTGGTTGATCCCGCGCGGCACCTGCGACGCCTTCACGATCGACAGCGAGTGTGCCTCGCCGGTGTTGTTCGTCATCGTCACGGTGGCACCCGAGCGGACGGTTACCGTCCCGGGTGCGAAGCGGAACGTGTTCGTTATGACAGCGTTCGGCTTGAAGGTTTCTTCGCCCTTGATGACGATCTTTGCCTTGGCAGGCGCTTTGCCACCTTGACCCAGAGCCGATCCGCCAAGCACGAGCAAGCCTGCCGCGAAGGCGACCGCCGCGAGCGCACGGCGGGAGTTCAATGACTTCATGAGATGCCCCCCTACTCATGGCGCGGAAGGATGCGCCGATGGAATCTCAGACCTTACCCGGCGCCGGCTGCTGGCGTCGCCTGACCATCGACGGCGAGCGAGAGCGATAATCCGCGAGTGGAGGCGATCGTGCTACACGGTGGAAGCGTTGTTGCCGGCGACTCCGCGGACACGCGCGGGCAGGCAGTGGCCATCCGTGACGGGCGCGTGGCGGCGGTGGGTGACCTCGACGATGTACGAAGCGCCGCTGGACCGGGAGCGAGGCTTGTTGATATCGACGGAGCGACGGTTCTTCCGGGACTGGTTGACACTCATCCGCACCTGATGCACTTCGGGGTCCTCTGCGAGCCGCTCGTGGACCTCTCGGACGCCGCGGACCACCGAGACATCGTGGAGCGGATCGCGGCGAAGGCGGCCGAGACCCCGCCGGGCGAGTGGATCATGGCTAGCCCTGTGGGCGAGCCGCACTACTTCACCCGCCACTCCTGGCGCGACCTGGCCGAGGGCGAGCTGCCAGACCGCAGCGTGCTCGACCGCGCCACCCGCGAGCATCCCGTCCTGCTCCAGGCGTGGGCGCCGGTGACGCCGAACGTGGTGGCGCTCAACTCGGCAGGACTCGACTTGCTGGGTATCGATGCCGAATCAGCCGATCGGGTCGAGAACGTCTGGATCGAGAAGCGCGACGGCGAACCCACGGGCCGTCTGCACGGCTCGGTCAACAGCTATTACTCGGGCGACCGATACTGGGATTCGCTCGTGCGTGGGCTCCCGCTGTTCCAACCGGCGGCCATCGGCCCGGGGACGAAGCGCGCTATGAGCGCCTACAACGCTCTCGGCGTCACGACGGTGTATGAGGGCCACGCAATGGACTACCCGCTGATCGAGGCATACCGATGGCTGCGCTCGGAGGGCGAGCTCAGCGTGCGCGTGCTGACGGCGCCCGAAGCCGAGCTGTACGGCCAGGCCATCAACGAGCCACTGTCGGATATCCAGTTCGATGCGCGCCTCGAACAGGCGCTACAGGCGGTCGACCTCACCGATGACATGCTTCGGATCGACGGGGTGACCGTCTCGCGCGGCGGTCCATGCTGGCCCGGCTTCGTGCTGATGCGCGAGCCCTACCTCGGTCCGTACGGCCAGCCGACCACCGGGCGTTCGTTCGTCTCGCGCGAGCGGACCACGCGCGCGATCGCGTTCTGCGCCACCAAGGGGTTGCGCCTGAACATCGTCTCGGCCGGGCTCGCCGAGCACGACGAATATCTCGACGATCTGGAGTCCATCGAGGCCGTGCCGCCCGGCTGGATCCTTCAGCACGGGTACTTTCTCGAGCCCGCGCAAATCCGCCGGTACGCGGCTTCGGGCTTCGAGGTCACCACCAGCGTTGGTTTTCGCTGGGGCAAGCAGGAGATGATCCGCGAGCGCTTCGGTGAGGCGCTGCTCGCCCGTTTCATCCCGTTGCGCGAGGTGCTCGACAGCGGCATGACGGTCGGCTGCGGCAGCGACTGGGGACCCAAGAACATCTTCGAGCAGATCGCGCTCGCCTGCGAGCAGGGGCTCACTCGTGAGGAGTCGCTTGCGACGTGGACGCGCGATGCCGCGCACGTCCTGCGCTGGGAGGGCGTTGGGACACTTGCGCCAGGCGCCCATGCCGACCTGGTCCTCGTCGACCGCAATCCGCTCACCGCGCCCATCGACGACCTGCCGGACACGCGCGTCCTTCACACACTCATGGGCGGGGTCACCGTCTTCGATTCGGGTGAGGTCTCGCTTTAGCTCTCGCCAGGTGGCGCTCGCCGTGTGGCACGCGCCCACGAGCTGCAAGCCGAGTTATGGAGACGGTGGGTTCGACAGGTGCGAATTCCAGGCCGAAAAGGCTCTGGAATACGGGATCGCCGGGTCAGGCCGAGGTGGCCCTGCGTACGCTCGGCGTACGTGCTCAGCCGTTCGGCTGCCTCGGGCGAAGCCTCCGTGCGGCGCCGCCGTCGGACCTGTACGCGAAACGCTGCTCGCCGAGCTTGATCAGTGGGAGAACATCGCACGCACGACGGCGTTCGGCGACTCACGCGAGAGGGCGGGTTGATGAAGCTGAAGCAGACGACGCCCTCCGTTCCGCGCGTTGCGGGACCCGTTTACGTTGCCGGTTTGGTGCTCGCCCCACACCGGAAACAGGTGTCCCGTTTCCCGATCCTCGAACGAGGCACGGGTCGGCCTCACGGACCGCTGGGGCTAAGCTTCAGCGGTCGTGTCGCTGACCGCCCTGACGTCCGCGGAGATCTCGCTGCCGACCGAGGCCGATGGCGCGCGCGTCAGCGACCGGATCGCTGTTCTGGCCGACACCGTCGACGTCGTCGGGTTGACCGACAATCACGCCGGCCAGCCACGGATGTCGCCGCTGGCGGCGGTGGCGCTCGCGCGGGAGCAGGGGGTGGGGACAATCGTCCACGTTTCCTGCCGCGATCGCAACCGGCTTGCACTGCAGTCCCAGGTCGTGGGCGCGGCGGCGCTCGGGGCCGAGGCGGTGCTCTGCATGCAGGGCGATCCGGTGCCTGGCGTCGAACATGTGGCCGACATGACCGCCACGCAGCTCATCGCGGCCGCGTCAGCATGGAGCGCCCCGCACCCGCTGGCCGTCGGGGCGGTCGTCAATCCCTTCGCCGAGGACGTCGACCGGGAGTTGCGGCTCCTGCGGCGCAAGATCGCCGCCGGAGCAACCTTCGTGCAGTCGCAGATGATCTTCGACCTCGGGCGCCTCGAAGCGTTCCTCTCGGCCGCCGAGGACACCCTCGCGGACGTGCGGTTCTACGCAAGCGTCGCGCTGCTCCGTAGCGCGCGCATGGCGGAACGCGCCTGCGCGCTACCAGGGGTCGCGATTCCTCAGCGAGCCGTGGCGCACATCAGTCGCGGCGGCGGCATCGACCTAGCGCGCGAACTAGCGGCGGGCCTTGCCAGCATCTCCCGCGTGGATGCGCTTCACGTATTTCCGCTCGGAGCCGAGGCAGCGACACGCGACGTCGCCGCGGAGTTCCGCGTCGCGCGGGGTGTCGGCGCCCAACGCATGGCAGGGACCGGTCAGTAACCAGAACGCCTTGTAGCAACGCACCGCGCACTTCGGGACCTTCACACCGGTCCGGTGTTTCGACGTCACACAAGACCCGTTCGGAAGCGCGTCCCAGGACCGGAACGGTGGGTTCGATAGGTGCGAAGTTCCGGCCGAGAACGGCTCGGGAATGCGGGATTGCAGGGTCAGGCCGAGGTGGCCCTGCGTACGCTCGGGGTACGTGCTCAGCGGTTCCGCAGATACCACCGCCCCGCGTCGAAGCGGGTGTGATCGCCGCCTCGAGCGAAACGCCCACCGAGCAGGTATGAACACGTGACAGGGACATTGAAATATTCTGAGCGTGTGAGTTCTGGGAGCAGCGAGCCCGCCTTTGAGGCGGTCGTCATCGGTGCCGGCTTCTCGGGCATCGGGGCGGCGATCAAGCTGGACCACGCGGGCTTTCACGACTACGTCGTCCTCGAGGAGGGCGACGGCGTAGGCGGGGCATGGCACTGGAACACCTACCCCGGGATCGCCGTTGACATCCCGTCCTTCAGCTACCAGTTCTCGTTCGAGAAACGCAGCGACTGGTCACGCGTTTACGCACCAGGCGAGGAGCTGAAGGCCTATGCCGAGGACTGCGTCGACAAGTACGGGCTGCGCGAGCGGATCCGCCTGGGTACCAAGGTCACCGGGGCCGAGTTCGACGAGCAAGCACACATCTGGCACATCCAGACGGGCAGCGGCGACGCGCTCACAGCACGTTTCGTGATCGGGGCGACCGGCGTCTTCTGCCAGCCGAAGCCACCGGAGATCCCGGGCATTGAGACGTTCGCCGGGACGACGATGCACTCGGCCCGCTGGGATCACTCGGTCGAGCTGCGCGGCAAGCGGGTCGGCGTCATCGGCACCGGCGCATCGGCGATCCAGCTGATCCCGGCGATCGCCCCTGAGGTCGAGCACCTGACGGTCTTCCAGCGCACGCCGATCTGGTGCCTGCCGAAGCCCGACCGGCCGCTCAGCGCGTTGGTCCGGCGAATCCTGCGCCGGGTCCCCGGGGCGCAACTCCTGACCCGCTTGGCCAGCCAGGCCTTCGTCGAGACGACCTTCGTCCTGGCCGGCCAGTTCGCCGGCAAGTTCCCCAGCCTGCGGTTGAAGGGGGAAGCCGCCGGCCGCAAGCACCTGCTGGCCGTCGTCGACCCCGACATCCGCGAGAGGCTGACACCGAACTACACGCTCGGCTGCAAGCGGCCAAGCTTCTCCAACGAATACCTGCCGACGTTCAACCGCAGCAACGTCCAGCTCGAGACAACCGCAATCGAGGCGATCACGCCGACGGGGATCAGGACGGCCGACGGTCTCGAGCACCCGCTCGACGTCCTGGTCTGCGCGACCGGCTTCAAGACGTTCGAGACCGACAACCTGCCGCCGTTCGAGGTCCGCGGCTCCGCTGGCGTCAGCCTGGGCGAGTGGTGGGATACGAACCGCTTCCAGGCCTACGAGGGCGTCAGCGTCCCGGGCTTCCCGAACTGGTTTTCGATCCTCGGCCCGTATGGCTTCAACGGCCAGTCCTACTTCGGGCTGATCGAGACCCAGATGCGCCACATCACGCGCTGCCTCAGACACGCCCGTCACGCCGCTGCAACCCGGGTGGAGATACGGCCCGAGGCAAATCGCCGCTACTTCGAATCGGTCCTGGCCCGTCGCCACAACCAGATCTTCTTCCAGGGCTCATGCGAGGCAGCCAACAGCTACTACTTCGACAAGCACGGCGACGCCCCGTTTCGCCCCAGCCTGACGCTCGAGGCTGCATGGCGAAGCGCTCGCTACGACCTGGACGATTACGCCTTCGTGGCATGAGCGCGTCACGGGCGCGAGCTAAGGGTCAGCCGCCAAGCCGTGCAAAAGATGCCGTCCGGCTAACGCGAGCACCCGCTCATCGCCAAAAGCGGGCGAGTTCGGGGCGGTAACGACACGTCAGAGACACGGTTCAAGAAGTCAGAAAGTGCCCATTTACAGGTAAAATATGGAGACGGTGGGAATCGAACCCACGTCCGTGGCCGCATGTGAATGGCTTCTACGAGCGTATCCGGCGCTCTGATCTCATCCTTCGCTCGCCTCGCCGGCGGGGTTGCGAAGGACCAGTCTCCTTAGATGTCCCCGGCTCGGCGAAGACGGACCTCGCGGGGTGAGCCTGCTTTCTGATCCCGGCCTTCCCCGCCACAGGCGAGCGGGGCCCGAGACCTCACGGCTTAGCTATTGACTAAGCGGCGAGGGCGTACTCGTGAGAGTCCGCACTTATTGTTTTCCCGGGTGTTTTACGAGGCCGCCCGGGACCTCGACTCGCAACCATCCACACGAACCGACCGCGTCGAAGCCTGTCGTCCCCGTGGATGTACTGCAGGTCTATTTTACCGCCCGCTCGCGGCTGCCGGCCGAAATGTCGCGAAGTAGCCAAACCGCCCACCCATTCGACCCTCGAGCTCGAGGCCCGCATCCCGCGCGCGCTCGATCAGCGCCCCGAGGCGGACGAAGTGAGGATCGCCGAGCAGCTCTCCGACCACGAGCCGACCCCCGGGGCCGATGACGCGCGCCAGCTCACCGAGCGCCGCTCCCTGATCGGGAACCTCTCCGAGAACGGTGACGAGGTAGGCGGCGTCGAAGCAATCGTCCTGATAGGGAAGCGAACGTGCGTCGCCGCGTGTGGCGAGGATGTTCGTCAGCCCCTTCTTCGCCGCCGCGCGGAGCGTGTGGTCGAGCATCTCCTGTTGCACGTCGAAGATCTCGAGAGCGCCGCCCGCGCCCAGGGATTCCGCGACCGCCAGCGTGTAGTAGCCGGTACCCGGTCCGACCTCCAGGATCCGCTCACCGTCCTTTGGTGTGAGCGCATCGAGCAGTCGCGAGCGGGTGATCAGCGGGTGGGGCGCCTCCACCCAGAAGCGCTGCCCGTACGGGCACGCGCTCGGATGGCGCCGCCACCAGAGGGCGACGGCGATCGTGGCCGTCCCTGCCACGAGTGGAGCCCAACGAGCGAACCTCAAGGCCGGACCGCCATCCGTCCGATCATACGGCGGCGAACGGTGTCCGAAGCGTTGCCCTGGTGTCGCGCTGGCGGCCGCGACCGGCGGGAGAGGCGCAGCGGGCGAGAAACAAAAGCGACGCGGTCCCAAGCCGCTTGAGGAACCCTTTTTCGTCCAGCCCTAAGGCCTTTGATTTCGGGTGGCGCGGCCTCACACCTCGTTGGCCTCGCTCTTTGCGGCTCGGTTCCGCGTCTGGATTCAAAGTAGCCGCGCGTCCGGGCGATTGCAAGCCTCTTGGCGGACCGATCCCGCACCTTGCGAAAAAAACGACCTGGTGGGCCCAAGCGTTCATGCACGGTGGCCGTTAGGAGCCCCTTATCCCTGCTGCCACAATGAGCTCATGGAGAACTCGGAGGCCTCGCTCACGCCGGCCCCACCGCTGCTGCCGGGCCGTGGTGGCCTGCCGGCGACACCGCCGGTCGATGATCCCTTCGCCCAGCCGCCGACCGGGATCTCATCGGCGGCGCGGAACCTGCGCAAGCGGATCGGCGGCGTGCTCGCTGCGCTCGTGGCGCTCGGGGCCAAGTTCTGGGCCGTCATCAAGGGCGGGCTGTTGCTGCTGCCGAAGGTGAAGCTCCTCACGACCGCCGGCACCGCGCTGGTCTCGGTCGTCGCCTACTCGCTGTTCTGGGGATTCCCCTTCGCGATCGGCTTCGTCGTCCTGCTGTTCGTCCACGAGATGGGACACGTGATCCAGCTGCGTCGCGAGGGCCTCAAGGCGACCGCTCCGATGTTCATCCCGTTCCTCGGCGCCGTCGTGATGGCGAAGTCGCTGGGCGAGAACGCGTTGGCGGAGGCGCGGGTGGGGCTCGCCGGACCCGTCCTGGGGACGATCGGCGCAGGCGTCTGCCTGGCGATCGCGGAGGCTGTGAACAGCGACCTCCTGCGGGCGCTTGCCTACATCGGCTTCTTCCTGAACCTGATCAACCTGATCCCGCTCGTGCCGTTCGACGGCGGACGCGCAATGGCCGCGATGGCGCCGGCGCTGTGGTTCGTCGGGCTCGGCGCGATGGTCGCCCTATTGCTGCTGACGGGGAACCCCTTCCTCTTGATCTTCGTGCTGTTCGGCGGCATGGAGACGTGGAGGCGCTGGAAGCTTCGAGGCACGCGCTCGCTCGAGCAGGCCGCCTACTACCGCGTCTCCCCCCGCAACCGCCTGCTCGTCGGCGCGGTCTACCTGGGCCTGATCGCCGTGCTCGTGCTCGGCATGCACGAGGCTCAGATCTTCTCCTCGGCTGGCCACAGCTTCAGGTCGATCTAGCCGGCGCCCGCCGGGCGCCCTGTCGCGCCGCGCGGCCGAGCTAGCGCCTGGCCTCGCGCACCGCGCGTTCGATGTCCCGCTTGGTCTCGCGCTCGCGGATCGACTGGCGCTTGTCGTAGAGGTCCTTGCCTCGGCCGAGCGCAATCTCGACCTTGGCGTGCGAGCCCGAGAAGTAGATGCGGGTGGGAACGAGCGTCAGCCCGCGCTCCTGCGCGCGGGCCGCCAGCCGCTCTATCTCGCGGCGGTGCAGGAGCAGCTTGCGCGGACGCTCGGGGTCGTGGTTCTCGCGCGACGCCGGTGCATACGGAGGGATGTAGACCGAGTACAGCCACATCTCGCCGCCGCTGACCGCCGCGTAGCCGTCCTTCAGCTGGGCTCCCGATGCGCGCAGCGCCTTGACCTCGGTGCCCTCGAGCGCGATCCCGCACTCGAGCCGCTCGAGCAGCTCGTAGCGGTGTGAGGCGTAGCGGTTGGACGCCACATCTCCCGCGCCGATCTTGCGCTTCTTGGTCTTCGCCATCCAACGAGCCTAACCGGCGGGCGTGAGGTCCACGCGGCCTCGGATCGTCTCGACGCGCGCGACGCGCACCTCGATCGGATCGCCGAGCCGAACCGTCGCGCCGGTTTTCTCACCATGGAGGATCGTTCCCTGCTCGTTGAGCTCCCACCACTCCCGCGCGAGGTCACCGTCCGTGGCGGAGCCACGCCCGCGGGCTGACCGGCGCCCCGGTGTCCCAGCGACCAGCTCGCGCCGCGCCAAGGGTGACAGCGAGCGCACGGGGATCATTCCCTGCAACGGCGGGGCGCCTGCCTCCGACCCTTGCTGCGGCTCGTCTGGACCGAACGCGATGAACGCGCCGGCGGGGATCAGGCCGGTGACCTCGCCGGCGAAGGTGCGGTCGTGCCCACGCTCGTAGAGGATCCGCTCCAGCGCGAAGCAGCTCGCGATGTCGTCGGCGTCACGCTCGATCGTCATCGCGGCGCGCTCCCGCTCCGAGCTCCACGCACCAAGCTCGACCAGCTCGCCGGCGCGGGGCGCGACCTCACCGCCGCCGACCGCGGAGAGCAGGGCCCGGTGGCAGACGATGTCGGGATAGCGGCGGATCGGCGAGGTGAAGTGACAGTAGCTCGGTGAGCGCAGCCCGGCGTGTCCGAGGTTCCTGGGCGAGTAGTAGGCCTGCTTCAGCGAGCGCAGGACGAGCGATCCGAGCGCGAGCCGTCCATGGCCGGCTCGACGCACGTGGCGATCGATGCGCTGCGAGATCTCGCCGACCAGCTCGCTGGCCTGCGACGCAGAGAGATGCTCTGGCAGCGGGGGCGTAGGCACGCCAAGCGAGGCGAGCTGGTCGACCAGGCGTCCGATGCTCGCGGTGTCAGGTGACTCGTGCACGCGGTACAGGCATGGGACGCCGCGCTCGGCCAGCAGCCCCGCCACGGCCTCGTTGGCGGCGATCATCAGATGCTCGACGAGCCGATGGGACTCGGTCTGGACGCGGCCGCGAATCTCCGTCACGTTTCCCTGCTCGTCGAAATAGGCCTCGGGCTCGGCCGAGTCGACGCTCAGCGCGCCACGCTGCTCGCGCCGTTGCTGAAGGGCGGCGGCCGTCATCCGGGCGACCCGCAGTGGCTCCCCCCACGGGTCGGCGGCGCTCTCGGCGCCGGCGAAGATCCGATCGACGCGGTCGTAGTCGAGCCACACGTCGGAGCGGATCACAGAGCGGTAGAAGGCGGTTCGCACGACCTCCGCGCCGCGCAGGTCCAGCTCGACAGTGACGGCGTCTCGCTCGACGCCCGGGCGAAGCGAACAGGCGTCGCTCGACAGCGCGAGCGGCAGCATCGGTTCGACCGCCCCGGGCACGTAGACGCTCGTTCCGCGCCCGCGCGCCTCGCGGTCGAGCAGCGATTCCTCTGGCACGTACGCCGTCACATCCGCGATATGCACCCATACGCGGGTCGTTCCCTCCTCGAGGAGCTCGGCGGAGATCGCGTCATCGAAGTCGCGTGCCGTGACCGGATCGATCGTGAACGTCGCCAGCTCGCGCAGGTCGCGACGCTCGCGGCGAAGACGCCGCGCTCGTGCTGCCGCCGCGCTGGCCTCTTGCTCGACTCCCTCCGAGAACCCCCTGGCAAGGCCTCGATCGAGCATCAGCGCCTCGATCACGTCGCGGGCAACATCGGGCCGTCCGATCACCCGCACGATGCGCGCACCGGAGCCGCCCCTGGCCCGCTGCACGAGCACGATGTCGCCCTCGCGCGCCCCTGAGCCCCGTTTCGAGCCCGAGCCGACGACCGTGGCGCCGGAGCTGCGCCTGCGCCTCCCGCCCGCGTCGGAGCTGTCCTTCCGCGGGAACAGCGGCTCAGCGACGAGGAATCGTCCGCGTCGCTCGAGCACCGCAACGGCCGCTCCGGCCGGAGCCGGCGCGCCCGCCTTTACGGCCGGGCCGTCGGGGAACGGCGAGCGCGGGCGGCTCACTTTGCTTTCGCCGCAAGCGCGCTGAGAGCTGCGTTGAGGCCCTGCGGAGCGTCAACTTCGCGTTTGACGGGCACTTCGGGCGTGATCCCTGCGCCCTGCTTGACGCCGCCGCCGCCGAGGTTTCGGCCGTTCGGCGTGAAGTACTCGCCGACCGTGATGTCGAGCGCACCACCGTTCGAGAGCGCCTCCTCCTCCTGGAAGACGCCCTTGCCGAATGTGTGGGTGCCCACGACGGTGGCCCGGTGGTGGTCCTGCAGGGCCGCCGTCACGATCTCCGACGCCGAGGCGGTGTTCGAGTCCACGAGCACGACGACCGGGATCGAGCTCGGTATCGCGCCACCGGTGGCGACGAGCGTCTGGGTGGGCTGGTTGCGCCCCCGCGTCGTGACGATCGTGCCCTTGGGGATGAAGATGCTCGCGATCAGCTGGGCCTCCTCGACCAATCCGCCACCGTTCGAGCGCAAGTCGAGCACGATCCCGCGGGCACCCTGGTGCAGCACGTGTTCGACGGCTTCGCGGACTTCGCCATGCGCGCCCGGGCTGAACGTCGCGAGTGCGACAACGCCGAGCTTGACGCCATGGAGCGTGCGCAGCGTCGAGGCGACGACCGGCTCGGAGATCGTCGCGCGGGTGATGCGCAGCGTGCGGGTGGCCGCAGACCGGCTGCTCGCTGCGCGCCGTTCCACCGCGATCCGGACATCGGTGCCGGGCTGCCCCTTGATCATCGCGATCGCCGCCTCCGCCGACAGGCCTTCGAGGCGCCGGCCGTTCACAGCCACGATCACCTCGCCGGGCTTCAGGCCCGCTCGAGCGGCGGGTGAGGCGTCGAACACGCGCCCGATCAGCAGCCCCCGCCGTTCCGGGCCGACCGCGACCCCGATGCCCGTGAAGCTCGGCGGCGAGTTGAACTGGCGAAATTCATCGGGTGTCAGATAGTGCGAGAAGCGATCGCCGAGGCTGCTCACCACTCCCGCGAGCGACGCGTCCGAGAGACGGCTCGTCGGAATCGAGCGGTAGTAGTCGTTGGCGATCCGCTGGATGGCTTCGTCGACGACGCGCGTCTGGTGGTCGGCGACGAGCGCATTGCGCGCGAAGCCGGGAAGGCGGTCGGGATGTCCGCCGAGCCAGATGCCGGCCACCAGCGCGATCGGAAGCAGCGCTACGAGCACGGCTGTCAACGGCTGTCGTCGAGAGGAGGACATGGACTGCGGGCAAGCGTACTCCGGGCGTGCCGACCCTCGGTGCGGGTCAAAGTCAGGCTTCGAGAGCTGCCCTGCCCAGCCTAGCAACGAGATTCCGGCTGACGTTCTACTGTGAGGCGATGGCAACGATCACGACCAGCGTCGTCCCTTCCAACGAGCTGCCCGTCCATCGGCTCGGGCTTCCGGGCACGCGCGCGCTGACCATCCTCGTCGCCTTCGATGCCGGCGCGCGCAACGAGCGGCCGGAGGAGAACGGGATGGCGCACTTCCTCGAGCACCTCGTCTTCAAGGGCGGAGTCGCATACCCGACCTACAAGGACGTGAACGAGACGGCCGAGCGCCTCGGCGGCGTGCTGAATGCCTACACCAGCCACGACCTCGTCGCCTTTCACATCACGGTGCGCGCCGAGAGCGCTCCGCAGGCGATCGATCTACTGACCGACTTCGTCGGGCGCGCCCGCCTCGACGCCGAGGAGCTCGACCGCGAGCGCGGCGTCGTGATCCAGGAGATCAACCGCGCCTACGACCAGCCCTCGGTCGTGGCCGAGTACCTGATCGACCGCGCGGCCTTTGGCGATCACCCACTCGGCCGGACCGTCCTCGGGCCCGAGGAGAACCTCAGGAGCTTCACCCGTGATGGGATCGTGGCATTCCGGGAGCGCCGCTGGGCGGGTGCGCGCGGTGGTGCCTTCCTCGCCGGCAACCTCGAGCACGTCCCGCCCGAGCAAGAGCTGCTCGAGCGCTTCGCCCGCTTTCCCGCGCTGCCCGAGCCCGAGCCCTACACGCCGGTCGGCGACTTCGCGCCGCAGAAGCTCGTCGACGAGCGCGAGACCAACCAGTCGCACCTGCGCATGATCTACCGCCCCGAGATCGCGGTCGCGCAGCCAGGCGAACGCGCGGCGCTGTCGATCTACGCGACCCTGCTCGGCGGCTCGATGGGCTCACGGCTGTTCGAGGAGATTCGCGAGAAGCGCGGCCTGGCCTACTCGGTCTATGCGGCCGACCATGCCTTCGCCGACGTTCCGATACTGCAGCTCGGCGCGGGTCTCGAGTCGGGCAAGTCCGTCGAGGCCTACACCCGGATGCGGGAGATCGTCGACGAGCTCCGCGAGCAGGGCCCGACCCCAGAGGAGGTCGAGCGAGCCCGCGCATATGCGGCGGGCCGCCGCGTGCTCGCCTTCGAGAACACCAACGCGGTCGCCCGTTACGCCGCCAACCAGGCCATCGTCTTCGGCGAGGACATCGACCCGGACACGGCCATCGCGGCGCTCGACGCGGTCACCTATGAGGAGGTGCGCGAGGTCGCCGCGGGCGTTGCGGACAGCCTCGCCGTCGCCGTCGTCGGCCCGCACAACGCCGAGGAATTCTGAGCGAAGCCGGTCTGGCTCAGGCGGGGCGCAACTCCGCCAGGCGGAGCGTCGCCGGGTGCTCTGCGCCGACGATGCGCTCGAGGTGGCCCGCCGTCTCCGCTGCCTCGATCGAGCCGCGCTCGATCATCGCCTCGATGTCGGCCCAATCCTTGGTACGACCGATCAGCGCCTTGAACACCGCCAGCTCATCGCACCCCAGCACGGGGATGCGCCGTCCCGCGAACGGAACCTGGCGCACGCCGACGGCCACCTGCTGATGGAACGCGTGGACGTTCAGGAACAGGTCGATCGGCGTGTCCTGCCACCACACACGAACCTGACCGTCCCGCCTGAGCCGCGCCGCATCCGCGGCGGTGCTCGTGACTTCCTCGGGCAGCGCGGTCAGCACCTGCTCTGCTGCGTCCGGATCGACGAACACGTTGACGTCCAGGTCGCGCGTGCCGCGTGGCTCCTCGGTGCAGTAGGCAAGCGCGATCGCGCCGCCGAAGGCGTGTGGAAGCCCCGCCTGCGAGAGCGCATCGTCGATCGCCGTCAGCCGCCTCGCGAGCACGCTCATGCTGCGATCTCCACGAGCGGAGGGTAGGCCAGGTCTCCCCGACGCCGGCTCGGCAAAAGCTCGGCCAGGTCGAGGACCTGCTCGAGGATCTCACCGGCGCGTACGAGGTCGCCGTCGTCGGTCGCCAGAAGGCGAATCTCCAGCCCAACGGCCTCGGCGATTCGCTCGAGCGCAGCCACCGACGGCTGGCGCCGTCCGTGCTCGTAGGCACTGAGCACCGGGGCCGGCATGCCCGTGCGGCGGGCGAGCTCGGCCTGGCTGACGTTCGCCCGCGATCGCGCGTCACCGATCAGAGTCGCAGCGCGGGTGCTCGCCCGAAGGGACATGTCTATAGCTTAGCGTATACGCTAAGTATTCGCTTTTCCGCTATGCCTCCAGATCCGCGCGCACGGATCTCCCTACACGCGTTGGGGCAGGGCGTAGTAGATCGCGATCAGGCCGCACAGGGCCAGGCTGACGACGGCGCTGACGAAGGCGAGCGCGATCGCGGCGCCATAGACCCAGAGCCCGACAGATCCGCGCCGCAGCTGACGCGCGAGCTCGCCGGACGAGATCCACTCGCCGGTGAGCCCGCGCCCGGCCGACCACGCGTTCGTCGCGATGAACGCAATGCTCATGAGCAGCAGCGAGCCCGAGTAGACGGCCGCCGCGACGTGTTCGTCCGAGCCGGCGCGCAGGTAGCTCGCCAGCAGTTTCGTCGCAAACGGGATCGCCGTGACCGTCATCAGGAGCAGCAGGTTGATCAGCACCAGGCCGCGATCGATCGTGGCGATCCGCTCGAACATCGCGTGATGGTTGCTCCAGATGATCCCGATCGTCAGAAAGCTGACCACGAACGTGGCGTAATGCGGCCACTCGCGCCCGAGCGCCGCCGCGAGTTCGCCGCTGCGCACCGTGTGCACGCCGAGGTCGAGCACGAGCAGCGTGATCGCCACGGCGAACACGCCGTCGCTGAAGGACTCGGTGCGGTCGGTCGGGGTCGCGGGGCGGTCGATCGGCGCCGGTGCTGCCATCGACGGCAACCGTAGACCGAGCCCCGGTCGTGTTCGCTAGCCGATCGCGACCATGCGGTCGATCGGCACGCGGGCGCGCAGGGCGACGTCCTCTGGCACGCGCACCTCGAACTTCATGTCGCGCAGGGCGTCACGCAGCTTCGGCAGCGTGATCATCTTCATGTACACGCAGGAGGCCTCCGCGTTCGCGGGTATGAAGTCCACGTCGGGTGCCGCCATCCGCAGCGGATAGAGCATTCCCGTCTCGGTCGCCACGACCGCCTCGCGCACGCTGTGCGCCTCCGTGCTCGAGCGATCCCCCTGCGAGGCCTCCAGGCCGGGTTCGTTGACCTGGGTGTCGCTGTCGTGCCCGCGGCTCGTGGCCGATTCGGCGAACTTCAGCATCCCGCCAGTCGAGAGCATGTGCACGCCCTCCGACGAGATGTCGCCGGAGGCTACATACTCCATCACGCTCGTGGAGCAGCCGCACTCGGGGTGAATCAGGAAGTCCGCCCCCGGGTGCGCGGCGCGCGTGGCTTCGATGTCCGACGGTCGGATGCCGGCGTGCACATGGCACTCGCCGTCCCACACGTGCATGCGACGCCCGAGCTGTTTCTCGACGTAGGCGCCGAGCCACATGTCGGGGCCGAACAGCACCTCGGTCTCCGGCCCATGGGTCTCGTAGATGTGGCGGACGACGTCGACGGCGTTCGCGGAGGTGCAGCAGTAGTCGGTCAGCGCCTTGACCTCGGCGGTCGTGTTGACGTACATCACGACCACCCCATCGGGATACTGCGCCCGCCAATCGGCCAGCTGGGCGGCGTCGATCGACGCGGCGAGCGAGCAGCCGGCGTCGAGGTCGGGGATCAGCACGGTCTTCTCCGGGCACAGGATCGACGCGGTCTCGGCCATGAAGTGCACGCCGCAGAAGGCGATCACGTCGCCGCCCGCCGCCGCCGCCTTGCGCGAGAGTCCGAGCGAGTCGCCGACGTAGTCGGCGACGTCCTGGACCTCTGGCACCTGATAGTTGTGCGCCAGGATCACCGCTCCCCGCTCGCGCGCCAGGGCGCGCACCTCCTCCTGCAGGCCCGAGATCTCCTCCGCGGACAGCGCGGGAGAGGCCGCCTGGGAGGACACCATCGGCAGCGAGGGGGCCATCGGCAGGTTCATCGCGTGATCGCCCTCGCCGCACCACGGGGGTTGGGAGCCGGCGCCGGGTAGCGCGTCACGGTGAGACCTCCAGGATCATCGACAGGTCCAGTGCGGGAGCCGAGTGGGTGAGCGCACCCACCGAGATCCATCTTACCCCGGTCTCGGCGCGTGACCGGAGCGTCTCGAGCGTCACGTTCCCACTCGCCTCGAGCTCTGCGCGCCCTGCGACCTGGGCGACCGCGGCGCGCAGCTGCTCGTCGTCCATGTTGTCGAGCAGCAGCCTGGGCGCCCCTGCAGCGAGCGCCTCGCCGATCTCCTCGGGGCTCCTGACCTCGACCTCGATGCCGGCCGCCAGGCCGGGGGCGGCGGCGCGCGCCCGCGCCACCGCCGCGGCGATCCCACCGGCCGCGGCGATGTGGTTCTCCTTGATCAGGATCGCGTCGTGCAGACCGGCGCGGTGATTGCTCGCGCCGCCGGCGGCGACCGCCTGCTTCTCGAGCGCGCGCAGCCCCGGGATCGTCTTGCGCGTATCGAGCACCTCCGCGCCGGTGCCCTGCACCGCGCGCGCGGCCCGCGCGGACATCGTCGCGACACCCGACAGGTGCGTGAGGAAGTTCAGCGCCGTGCGCTCGCCGCTCAGCAGCGCCCGGGCGTTGCCGTCGAGGCTCATCACCGGTCCCCCCCGCTCCCGCCAGACGCCCTCCTCGACGAGGCGCTCGATCCGCGCCTCAGGGTCCAGCAGGGTGAACGCCGTCTCGGCGGCGCTCATCCCGTAGATCACGCCCGGGGCCTTCTGGGTGATCATCCCGCGGGCGGGTGCGCCGGGCTCGACCGTCGCAAGCGTGGTGACGTCCCCCGCCCCGATGTCCTCCTCGAGCGCGCGCTCGACGAGGGCCCTCAGCTCGTCCACCGCTACTTGCCCGAGGACGCGCTCGATAGCAGGTACGCGCGGACGAAGCCGTCGAGGTCGCCGTCGAGCGCACGCTGCACGTCGCCCATCTCCTGACCGGTGCGATGGTCCTTGACGAGCGTGTAGGGATGCAGCACGTAGGAGCGGATCTGCGAGCCGAAGTTCACGTCCTGCGCCTCGCCCTTCTCGCGGGCGATCTCTTCCTGTCGCTCGCGCTCGCGGCGTTCGAGCAGCTTCGCGCGAAGCATCGCCATCGCCGTGGCGCGGTTGGAGGACTGCGAGCGCTCGTTCTGGCACTGCACGACGATGCCGCTCGGCCGGTGGGTGATACGCACAGCGGAGTCGGTCTTGTTGACGTGCTGGCCGCCTGCGCCCGAGGCCCTGTAGGTGTCTACCTGCAGGTCATCCTCGTTGAGCTCGATCTCGCCGCCGTCCTGGACGACCGGCGCCACCTCGACGCCCGCGAAGCTCGTCTGGCGCCGATGGGCCGCGTCGAACGGCGACAGGCGGACGAGGCGGTGCACTCCGCGCTCGGCGCTGAACAGGCCGTAGGCGTTCTCGCCGGAGGCCTGGAAGGTGGCCGACTTGATGCCCGCTTCCTCGCCGGGACTCAGCTCCAAGAGCTCGATCTGAAAGCCGCGGCGCTCGGCCCAGCGCATCTCCATGCGCAGCACCATCTCCGCCCAGTCCTGCGCGTCGGTGCCGCCCGCGCCCGCGTTGACCGTCACGAGCGCGTCGCCGGCATCGTAGGGACCCGAGAACAGGCGCTGCTCCTCGAGCTCCGCGAGGCGCTCCTCGACGGAGGCGATCTGCTCTTCGACCTCGTCCTGCAGGGACTCGTCCTCGGCCGCCATCTCGACGAGGCCGTCGAGGTCCTCGACGTCGGCCTGCAGCCGGGTGAACATCTCGAGGCGCCTGGCCGCGCGAGAGTGCTCGGCCGAGACCTTCGCGGCGCCCTCGGAGTCCTCCCAGAAGCCAGGCTCGCCCATCTCGGCCTCGAGCACGGCCACGCGCTTGCTCAGCGAAGCCGGGTCAAAGATAGTCCGCGAGGAGCTTCAGCTGCTCGCGGATCGCGGCGAGGCGCTGGTGTACCGACTCGCTGGGGGCGCGTGTGGCCATGCGACCACGCTATCAGGCGATCACTCGAACCCCTCGGGCGGGCCGATCGTCGCCGCCTCGGGACCGAAGCTCTCGACGTATTGGGGATGGACGCCTCGCCAGGCCGCGGGGGACATCCGCGCCTCGCGAGCGTCGGCCTCGCCCGCCAGATGGGCGCCGAGCGCGTCCAGGCAGGTGTGCCAGCCCGCGCCGTCGCGCGCCGCCTTGCCGCGCTCCTCGAGCGTGTCGAGCAGCGTCAAAACCGTGCCGCGGCCGGATGGCCGGAGCTCCAGCCGCACGATGTCGGAGCCCCAGCGAAGCTCCATCAGCGATGGCGGCTCGTATGCGAGCATCTCGCCGTCGAACGCGGGCCACTCGCCCGTGGGGAAGTCGAAGCGGAGCGATGCGCCCGCGACGCGCTCGCCCTCGATCGTGGTCGGGAACCAGTGCGCGAGGTGCTCGGGCTCGGTGATCGCCCGCCACACCTTCTCGACGGGGTGGTCGAGCTCGCGAGTGAATCGGAGCCGCGCACGACCGTCGGCGGCGTCCTCGAGTGATCCCTGCATCTGCGTGTCCTCCTTTGTCATCGATCGGTGTCTGGCATCTCCTCGAGATGCCGTTCGAGGTCGTCCAGGCGCTCGCTCCAGAGCCGGCGGTAGGGCGCGAGCCAATCGTCGAGCGCACGCAAGGGGTCCGGATGGACCCTGTAGAGGCGGCGTTGGCCGTCCGTGCGAACCCGCACGAGTCCGGCCTCGCGCAGCACGCGCAGATGCTTGGAGACGGCGGGCTGGCTCAGCTCCAGGCCACTGACGAGCTCGCCGACCGGGCGCTCTTCTCGACCGAGCAGATCGAGAATTCGTCGCCGGTTCGGCTCGGCCAGGACCTCGAATACGGGCATCGCACTTAGTATGCCTGATAAGGCATATAGCTGTCAAGTCATATAGCCCGCGCCCGCACGTTGGGAACGCCGCCCATGTCCCGGCCCGGGACGCCGCCCTCGACTGCCGGGGAGGAGGCGGAGGTCTCGCCGGCGCCTGCCGGCGCCGCGCTACCAGGGGACGGCGCCGGCGGCGTCGAAGAACCCGCCGGTGGGCCCGCCCGGGCCGAGCAGGGCCGCTCGCACGATCGCCTCGGCGCCCTCCTCGATGCTCTGCGTGCCGCGATGCCGGTTGAGGTCCGTGGCCGTGTATCCGGGGTCGACCGCGTTGATGCGCATCTGGGGGTAGGCCTTGGCGTACTGGGATGTGAGCATGTTCACGGCCGTCTTCGAGGAGGGGTAGGCAAGGCCGATCAGGCCCGACTCCAGGCGCGCGGGGTCGGTCGTGACCGCAATCGATCCCATGCCGCTCGAGACGTTGACCACGACGGGATGCTCGGAGCGCAGCAGCAACGGGGTGAAGGCCTGGATCACGCGCACGACGCCGAAGACGTTCGTCTCGTATACGTCGCGCAGCTGCTCGACCGTCGTCTCGGGCACCGGCGTGCGCCGTCCCGCGATGCCGGCGTTGTTCACGAGCACGTCGAGCGCGCCGTCCTCGCGCTCGATCAGCGCCACGGCGCTGTCGACGGACTGCTGGTCGGTGACGTCGAGCTGCACGAAGCGCGCGCCCAGCTGCTCGGCCGCCTCGCGTCCCCGGCCGGGGTCACGCGCTCCGGCCCAGACGGTGTGGCCCTCGGCGAGGAGCCGCCGGGCGGTCTCGCGCCCGAGGCCCTTGTTGGCGCCGCTGATCAGGGTGGTCGTCAGGACCGGCCCCGCGGCACGTCGCGACGCCCTAGGCGCCGTGGCACTTCTTGAACTTCTTTCCGCTGCCGCACCAGCACGGATCGTTACGGCCGATCTGCTGGTCCTCGTCGACGACGCGCTGCTCCACGACGGGCATCGCCTGGATCTCCGCCTCATCGTCGGCGTAGGCCTGCGCCGCGCCGGAGCCCGCGGCGGCCGCGGCCGCGGCCAGGGCGCCGGCGCCCGCCGCGCTCTGACCCGAGTAGGAGACTCGCCCCGCGCGCGTCGAGCTCCCGGCCGGAGTGAAGGCCGGCGGAGGCGTGCCGCCGCCGTTCTGGCCCTCGACGTTCACCTGCACGTTGAAGATCATGCCGGCGTAGTCGGTCCAGACGCTGTTCATCAAGTCGCCGAACAGCGTGAAGGCCTCGTTCTTGTAGGCCACGAGCGGGTCGATCTGGGCGAAGCCGCGTAGGTGGATCCCCTCGCGCAGGTAGTCCATGTCGAACAGGTGCTCGCGCCAGCGTTCATCGATGATCTGCAGCAGCAGGAAGCGCTCGAGCGCACCCATCAACTCCTCGCCGAGCTCCTGTTCGCGGGCGTCGTAGCGCACCATCGCCATCTCGACGATCCGTTCGCCCAGCGTGTTGCGGTCGGCTCGCTCGGCGTCGAGCTCGCGCTCGTCGAGGTCGATCGGGAAGAACTGGCCGAGGGCGGTGAAGAGACCGTCGAGATCCCAGTCCTCGACGAAGTCGCCGGGCGTGTACTCGTCGATCGTGCGCTCGATCACCTTGCGGACTTCTTCGCGAGCCTCCTCGCCGATGCTGTTGCCGTCGAGCACCTCGTCGCGATACGCGTAGATCACGCGCCGCTGCTCGTTCATCACGTCGTCGTACTCGAGCACCCGTTTGCGGATCAGGAAGTTCTGCTCCTCGACCTTCTTCTGGGCTTTCTCGATCTGCTTCGAGAGCATTCCGGCCTCGATCGGTTCCTCGTTGCCGTCGTCGTCGACGCCACCGAGTTTGTCGAGGATGCGGTAGATGCGGTCGCCTGCGAACAGCCGCACGAGATCGTCCTCTGCCGAGAGGAAGAAGCGCGACTCGCCGGGGTCCCCCTGGCGCCCTGAGCGTCCCCGCAGCTGGTTGTCGATCCGGCGCGACTCGTGTCGCTCGGTGCCGCAGATGAACAGCCCGCCGGCGGCGACCACGCGCTCGCGGTTCTCCTCGACGCTCCGCTCGACTTGCGGCAGCACCTTCGCCATCAGCTCCGCGTGCTCCTGCTCGTCGGCGGCCTGGAGGCCGTCCCGTGCCAGCTGCGTGCGCGCCAGGTGCTCGGGGTTGCCGCCGAGCTTGATGTCGACGCCGCGCCCTGCCATGTTCGTGGCGATCGTCACGGCGCCGGGCTGCCCTGCCTCGGCGACGATCTCGGCCTCGCGCGCCGCGTGCTCCGGCTTGGCGTTCAGCACCGTGTGCTTGATCCCTTGGCGGGTCAGGCGCTCAGAGAGCAGCTCGGAGACCTCGACCGAGATCGTGCCGACGAGCACGGGCTGCCCGTTCTCGTGGCGGGCGGCGATCTCCCTGGTCACCGCGGACCACTTGCCCTCCTTGGTCTTGTAGACCTGATCGTTGCGATCCATCCGGACCATGTCCATGTTCGTCGGAACCTGGACGACCGGCAGGTCGTAGATCTTCATGAACTCGGTCGCCTCGGTGAGGGCCGTTCCCGTCATGCCCGCGAGCTTGTCGTAGAGGCGGAAGTAGTTCTGGTAGGTGATCGTCGCGAGCGTCTGGTTCTCCTCCTGGATCGAGACCCGCTCCTTGGCCTCGATCGCCTGGTGGAGCCCTTCCGACCAGCGCCGGCCGTCGAGGATGCGGCCCGTGAACTCGTCGATGATCTTGACCTCGCCATCGATCACCGCATAGTCGACGTCGCGTTTGTACAGCGCCTCCGAGCGCAGCGACTGGATCAGGTGGTTGACGAGGTGACCGTTCTCGGCCCGGTAGAGGTGGTCGATCCCGAGGAAGCGCTCGGCCTTGGAGACTCCCTGCTCGGTTATCGAGACGGTCTTGTGCTTCTCGTCGACCTCGAAGTCGAAGTCGGCCATGAACTGCTTCTTGGTCCTCGGGTCCATCCCTTCGGGTGTCTTGCCGGCCTTCATCTGAGGCGCGAGGCGGGCGAACTTGACGTACAGGTCCGCGGCCTGTTCCGGCGCGCCCGAGATGATCAGCGGCGTGCGGGCCTCGTCGATCAGGATGTTGTCGACCTCGTCCACGATCGCGAAGTGGTGCCCGCGCTGCACCTTCTCGGAGAGGTCCTTGGCCATGTTGTCGCGCAGGTAGTCGAATCCGAACTCCGAGTTGGTGCCGTAGACGACGTCGCAGGCGTAGGCCTCGTGCTTGTCCTCGTAGGACTGCATGTTCTGCAGCACCCCGACGCTGACCCCGAGCGCCTCGTAGATCGGCCCCATCCATTCGGCGTCACGGCGCGCGAGGTAGTCGTTGACGGTGACGAGGTGCACGGCCTTGCGGGCCGGCTCGTCGCTCTCCGAGGCGTTCTCGCTGACGGCCAGTGAGTTGAGCACGACCGGGAGCGTCGCGGTGAGCGTCTTTCCCTCGCCGGTCTTCATCTCGGCGATCTGCCCGTCATGCAGCGCCATGCCGCCGATCAGCTGGACGTCGAAGTGGCGCATCCCGAGCGTGCGCCTCGCGGTCTCGCGGACGATCGCGAAGCACTCGGGGAGCAGCTCCTCGAGCGACTCACCGCCGGCCGCGCGGTCGCGCAGCAGGTCCATCCGCTCGCGCAACTCGGCGTCGGTGTCCTGCTCGAGCTCGGGCTCGAAGGCGCCGATCAGCGCGACGCGCCTCTGGTAGGACTTGTACTTCTTCGCCTCGCCGACGTTCAGGGCTCGATCGAGCAGTGATGGCATGCGCCAAGGATAGCTGCCGGACCTGCCCGCTCAGCGCGGTCGCGGGCGCTTCAGCCGCCGAAGCTCAACGTGGCGCCCGCCGCGTTTCCCTGGCAGTCCGTGAGCTTGATTTTCAGCGGCCCGTCGCTCGTCACGTTCACATGGGCGCCGCAGTCCACCCTCGCGCGGGCGGCGTCGATCGTGACGCTCGAGACGTTGGTGGCCGTGATGTCGAGGGTGTCGGCCACGGGAGCGGAGGGTGGTTCTCCCCACGTCCTGGTCTGGCTCGTGTAGGGGATCGCGGGGATCTGGCCGCCCGTCAGCGCGCCCGCGCCGTGCTGGGTCGCCGAGGGCGTGGGATCGGCCACGCCGAAGCCCTCCGAGCGCACGTCGATCGTGCCGAGCGGCGCGGCGCCTGCTGCGTTTCGCAGCGTGACCCCATAGAGCCAGTAGGCGTGGCCCGCGGTCGTCCCGTCGGCGGGGAAGTCCATCGTCGGGTTGTACGCGTAGGTGACGTGAGGCGGGTTCGGCTGAACCGTGTCGACGCCGAGGAACGCCGCGGCCGGCGAGAATTCGTCGTTGATCGAGAGCGTGAGGTGCTCGCCGGCCTGGAACTGGTCGAACTCGTAGCGGTAGCCGAGTTTGTCGAAGGTATTGACCTGTTCGAGGACCCCAGCGATCGGAACGAGCTCGTCGGTCGTCTCGTCCCAGATCAGGAAGGGGACGTTGCGCACCGATGGCAGCATGCGCTGAGTGAGCGACTGGTTGCCGCCCGCCTGTGGTTCGGCCGGCGGCACCCAGATGCCGAGCCCCGGCGGCCCGACGGTGGGCTGCGCCTTCGCGAACAGGTCGGGGAACTGCGAGCTGAACTTGTAGGTGCCGTAGCCTCCCATCGAGTAGCCGGTGACGTCCGTGTACCCAGGGTTCAAGGGGTAGCGCGCGGCGACATCCGCCCAGACCTCGAAGGTGTCCGCGCCCGCGTGGTCGTAGTACCAGCCGTCGGGTCCGCGCCCCGATGGGGTGATCACGATCGACGGGTTGGCGCGGTTCGCGAACTGCGACTGGTTGTGCGAGCCCTCGTACTGGTTGTAGTTCGCCGCGAGCGAGTGCAGCAGCAGCGTGAGCCCGTAGCCGCCGGCGGGCGGCGCGGCGGGAACGTAGATCGCATACGGCAGCAGCTGGCCGCGCATCGCGCCGATGCAGCCGCTCGAGCTGCCGCAGCCGCCGGTCGCGTAGTCGGCTCCCTGCCCGTCGGAGAAGTGAGAGGCCAGGATCCGGTCGAAGGCTCCCGTCTGCGGCACGCCGGTGGGCGCGCCGGGCATGTCGTCGCTCTGGCGCGAGCGGAGCTTGCCGAAGTCGACTTCGGCATGGAACATGCTGATGTCGCCGCTCAAGAGCGCCTGGGACTGGGCCGCCTCGCGCCACCAGCGCGGGTTCGCCGTCGTTTCCGGGGAGGACGTTCCGGGCATCGGCTCCTGGGAGTTGAAGCGGAAGGCGACGTCGAAGAACGCGGGGGGCGCCGGGTCGGGTCCGGCGCCGCCGGGCTGGGTCGCGGTCGCCTGCGCGACGGGGAGGAGGTACGAGCCCGTAGCGACGTTCCAGAGGCCGACGCCGGCGGCGAGTCGCACCGTCGAGGTCCCGGGGTTCCACAGCTGGTGCGACACGAGGACGGTGATCTGGCGACGCGCGAGGTCGACGCTCACGCTCGGCGCCGGCCCGGGGACGGCCGCGCCGCTGGTGGCGTCGGTGAGCACGGCGGTGGTGCCGTGGACCGTGAGGAAGTACTGCGCCGGGGCGCTCACGTTCGCCCCGAAGGGGAATGGACGGGTGCTGCCGGCCGTCCCGCCGATAGCGATCGCCTCGGCCACGAGTTCGGGCTTCTCGAGCGTGTTGAGCGTCATCCGGAACGCCGTCGCCTGCGCGAGCGGCTTGACGCGCAGCTCGATCAGGTTGGCCGCGTTCTCGTCGTAGCCAGGTCCGGTCGGATACGTGTAGGTGCCGTCCGGGGTGGAGAAGAGATCGCCGCCCGAGGGGTCGCCGCCCGGCGAGTTCATCGGATTGGTCGGGTCGCCGACGAGCTTGGCACCGTGGTCGTCGTAGAGGTAGCCCTGGTAGAGGAACTCGCCCTGGCGGTACGCGCTCGCACCGGAAACGAGAATCGGCGGCGCGTGCCAGGCCGAACGGGGTTCGTTTTCGAGCTGCGGCGCGCGCGCCGGCTTTTCATAGAGCACCGCGGGCCCGGGACGCGGAGCGCTGCCTTCTTTGGCCGGCAGCGACGAGGTGGCGCCCAGCGCGGCGGACGCGCTCAGCATCCCACCGAGCGCCACGACCCCCGCTGCCAGAACATTGCGTGCCCCCATCCTCGGCGTTGGCAATACCCGGTCGGGACGTTCTCTAAACGTGGGCGCCGGCGGCCGACGCGACGCTGGCGCGGTCCGGCTACGCGGCCCCCGCCGCGGCGGCGCGGGCGCTGCTCTGCGGCCCTGTCAGGCGGCCGGCGGTGAGTTGGAGTTGAAGATGTCGAGCAGGATCCTCGTGGAGCCGTCGTCCTGGGACTCGTGCACGACGACGTACTTTCCGACGTCGGTGATCATCGTCCCGCCATCGGGTTCGAGGCCGAGCGCGTAGCGACCGTACTCGACCGTCAGCTCTCCGGCGTCGCGAACCTCCAGCGGCTCGATGTCCAGCGACCGCGCTCCCACCGCGAACAGTTGCTGCATCGCCCCTTCGATCGAGGCGCGACCCTCGCATGGCTCCATGTTGGGAGGCATGAACCTGCCCTCCTCGCTGTACAGACTCGCCAGACCCGCGGCATCCTGGTTGGCGACCCCATCGTGAAGCGCCTGCGCCACCGCGTTGACCTCGGCAACCGTCATGAGCCCTCCCTCCTCGGAGTTGCGTGCGCCGATCAGGCGCGACGCCGATCGTTCCATCCAAGCACCCGCAGGATGGCCAGTCAACCCGGCCGGGGCCGGCCCTCGGCTGCGACGCCGACTGCGCTACAGCGAGGGCTGGGAGGTGGCGCCCATCGCACGCGACGCTTCGCGCGCGGCGGCGCGGTGAGCCTCGCGGCGGTGGCGCAGTTTGTCGCGGTGGCGCTTGACCTGGCGCGCCAGCTCGTCGACGACGAGGTTCAGCGAGTGGATCATCTCCGGCGAGGCGTCGTGCGCCCGCAGGGTGACGCCCTTGAGGTACAGGGTCCCCTCGGCGACGTGGCAGTCGGAGACCCGTGGGTTGGGCTCCTTGAAGATCTCCATCTCGAGTCGAGCGAGGTCGGACACCTGACGTGCCACCTTGTCGAGGCGGCGTTCGACGTGCGTGCGCATGTCGGCGGTGACCGGGACGTTGCGACCCTTGATGTCGATCTGCATCGTAGGCTCCCTTTGTCGGGTTTTGTCGTCGGCTTCGATGCTACGCCTGGCGCGGGCGGATGTAAATGGACCTCGACAGGGTGTCCAGCGGGGCCCCGGGCGCCCGGCGCAGCGGTCTCGAGCGAGCGCGAGTGGGACAATCGGCGCCGATGAGCCCGGATCTGTCGTTGTCGCTCAGCCCATTCGTGCTCGTCCCGGTGGCGGCGGTCGCGTGGGCCTATGCGAGGCGCTGGCGAGCGGTCCGCACCTCCTCCTCGTCGCGGCGGGCCGAGGAGGCCCCGCTCTGGCGCCTGTGCTGCTTTCTCGGCGCCCTGGTGGCCGTGCTCGTCGCCCTCGTCTCGCCGCTCGACGCGCTCGCCGACCAGCTCTTCTTCATGCACATGGTGCAGCACGTGCTGCTGCTCGACGTGGTGCCAATCCTCGCGATCCTCGGCCTGACGAAGGTGATCCTGCGGCCCCTGACGCGGACCGTCCACGACGTCGAGCGGCGCGCGGGCCCACTCGCCCACCCCGCCTTCGCGGTCGTCCTGTACGTCGCGGTCATCTGGGCCTGGCACGTCCCGGCCGCGTACGACGCCGCGGTGCGACATTCGGGGGTGCACGTGCTCGAGCACCTGACGTTCGTCCTCGCGGGGTCGCTCTACTGGTGGCATCTGCTCTCGCCGATCCGGGCGCGCCTGCGACTCGGCGGCCTGGGGCCGGTCCTCTACATGGGGAGCACGAAGGTGCTCGTCGGGGCGTTGGGCATGGGCCTCGCGTTCGCGCCGTCCGCCCTCTACGCCTACTACGAGCACCACGCCCGCGTGTGGGGCATTTCGGCGCTCGATGACCAAGCGATGGCCGGGCTGATCATGGCCGTCGAGCAGTCGATCGTGATGGGGACGGCGCTGGTCGTGCTGTTCGTTCGCGCGCTCGCGGAGTCCGAGCGCGAGCAGCAGCGCCAGGAGCGCTACGAGGTCCTCGCCGGCCCCCGCTAGACGCGCCGGCGCAGGCTCGCGAGGATGCCCCCGTGCCCGGCGATCGCGCCGATCAGGATCGATTCGGGGGCGACCTCGGTGCCGGGGAAGACGATGCTGCTGCGCAGCTGCGCGCGGTCGCCGACGCTCACGCCGTCGCCGAGCACGATCGGGCACATCAGGCGCACGCCACGGCCGATCCTTACGTCGCGCCCGATCCAGGCGGGCCCTTCCAGCTCGAGGTCCTCGGGCAGCGCCGTGTCCTCGGCGACGACGATCCCGGGTCGCACTTCCCGGCCGTCGACGTTCAGGTGAAGCTCGCCGCGCAGAGCGTCGAAGGTCCCCTTCCGCAGCTCGCCGAGCGAGCCGATGTCGTTCCAGTACTCCCGTAGTTCGTGGATGTAGAAGGGGACGTCGTTGCCGAGCAGCACGGGGAACACGTCTTTCGCCCAGTCCACGAAGGGTCGGTCTGGGAAGTAGTCGAAGATCTCCGGCTCGAACACGTAGATGCCGCAGTTGCCCAGATCCGAGAGCGCCTCATCGGGACTCGGCTTCTCCTGAAAGCCCGTGATGCGGCCGTCGCGGTCGTGTAGCACGACGCCGAACTCGCGTGTGTCGGGGACCTGCTTGACGGCCAGCGTCGCGATCCCGCCGGCCGAGCGGTGTCGCTCGGCGAGTGCCCGCAGGTCGATGTCCGTCAGGGCGTCGCCTGAGATCACGAGGAAGGCCTCGTCGCCGAAGAACTCGGCGCAGGCGCGGACGCCGCCCGCCGTGCCGAGGAGCTCGGGCTCGTAGCGGTACTCGAGGCGCTCCCCGAAGTGCTCGCGGATCGTCTCGGGGAAGTAGTGGAGGTTGGCGATCACCTCCCCGAATCCGTGCTTGTCGAGCAGCTCGACGATGTGCTCCATCACCGGGCGGTCCAGCACGGGGACCATCGGCTTGGTGATCTCGTAGGTCAGCGGACGCAGGCGCGTGCCCAGCCCCGCCGCCAGGACCATGGCTCTCATCGGCTGTGGAGCGCCCGCCTAGTAGCGATAGTGGTCAGGCTTGTACGGGCCGTCGACCGGAACGCCGATGTAGGCGGCCTGCTCGTCGGTGAGCCTCGTGAGCTTCACGCCGAGGGCGTCGAGGTGAAGGCGCGCGACCTTCTCGTCGAGGTGCTTCGGAAGCACGTAGACCTTCCTCTCATACTCGTCGTTCTTGGTGAACAGCTCGATCTGGGCGATCGTCTGGTTCGAGAACTAGCTGCTCATGACGAAGCTGGGATGGCCCGTGGCGTTGCCGAGGTTGAGCAGGCGCCCCTCGGACAGGAGGATGATCGCGTGGCCGTCGGGGAAGACCCACTTGTCGACCTGCGGCTTGATGTTGACGCGCTCGATGCCGGGGAGGTGCGTGAGGCCGGCGACGTCGATCTCGTTGTCGAAATGGCCGATGTTGCCCACGATCGCCTGGTGCTTCATGCGCCCCATGTCCGCCGCGGTGATGATGTCGCGGTTGCCGGTCGTGGTGATGAAGATGTCGCCGCGCTCGAGCATTTCCTCCAGCGTCCGGACCTCGTAGCCCTGCATCGCCGCCTGCAGCGCGCAGATCGGGTCGATCTCGGTAATCACGACCCGGGCGCCCTGGCCGCGGAGCGATTCGGCGCAGCCCTTGCCCACGTCCCCAAAGCCGCAGATGACGGCGACCTTGCCGCCGATCATCACGTCGGTCGCACGGTTGATGCCGTCGATCAGCGAGTGCCGGCAACCGTAGAGGTTGTCGAACTTCGACTTCGTGACCGAGTCGTTGACGTTGATCGCGGGAAACAGCAGTTCGCCGTTCTCGACCATCTGGTAGAGGCGGTGGACGCCTGTCGTCGTCTCCTCGGTGACGCCTTTCACGCCTTCGCCGATCCGCGTCCAGCGCTGCGGATCCTCGGCCAGCGACCGCGTGAGCAGCGAGAGGATCACGCCGAACTCCTCGGACGTCTCGGGCCCGTCCACATCGGGCACGGCGCCCGCCCGCTCGTACTCCGTTCCCTTGTGCACGAGCAGCGTCGCGTCGCCGCCGTCGTCGAGGATCATGTTGGGGCCGGCCGAGCCGTCCGGCTGGGTGGGGTCCTGATCCCAGCGGAGCACCTGTTCGGTGCACCACCAGTACTCCTCGAGCGTCTCGCCCTTCCACGCATAGACGGGCACGCCCTGAGGGCTCTCCGCGGTGCCGCCCGGCCCGACGGCGACCGCGGCGGCCGCGTGATCCTGGGTGGAGAAGATGTTGCAGCTGCACCAGCGGACCTCCGCCCCGAGCGCGGTCAGCGTCTCGATCAGCACCGCGGTCTGGATCGTCATGTGCAGCGAGCCCGTGATCCGCGCGCCCCTCAGCGGCTGTGACTCCGCATACTCCCGGCGGATCGCCATCAGCCCCGGCATCTCGTGCTCGGCCAGCGTGATCTCCTTGCGGCCGAAGTCGGCGAGCGAGAGGTCGGCGACCTTGAAGTCGGTCGCTGTCAGGGTGGCGGTGGGGGTCATCGCGGAGGTCTCCATGGTAGTGGGCTGGAAGTCAGCGTTTGGCGAGCGCGGCCTTGAGGTCGTCGAGCGCCTTCACCGGCCCGGGGTCCACGCCGTGCAGGGCGGCGAGGTAGATCGAGACGAGATCGCCCAGCAGGACGAGCGAGACGACGCGCTCGATCGGCGTCTCGCCGCGCGTCTCCAGCCTGAAGCTCACGGCCGCGTTGCCCGCGATCATCCGCTCGGTCAGCTCCATCCTCGCCTTGACCCGCGGATGCGCGTCGGAGTCATCGAGGAACACCGCCGAGAAGCGCCCGGCCGCCTGCGTGCCCTCCCAGCCGATCAGCTCGTTGTGATCGAGCTCCGGCAGTTCGCTGGCAAACGCGGGCTGCTTCGCGTTCTCGTTGATCTGCGTCTTCCACCGGTAGGCGATCGGCGTCGTCAGGCCGGCTCCCGCGATCACGGGCACGGTCATGTAGAGGCCGCGCGCGATCTCCTTCGCCAGCGAGTCCTCGGCGGCGTCGGGGCCCCACTCGGCGACGAGCTGCTCGGTGTGCGAGGCCGCGACGTCGATCTCGGAGGTGAGCCGCGGCCCCGCGCCGCACAGCGCGGCGACCTCCAGCGCGGCGACGATCATGTAGGCGACCGCCGCGCGCGGCTCGAAGCCGCCCGGAAGCGGTATCACGGGGACCCCATCCGCCCGGGCCATCTCGGCGAGGCGCCCCCCGGTCGTGACGACCGTCCGCCTGGCCCCCAGGGCACCCGCGGACTCGTAGCAGGCGAGCGTCTCCTCGGTGTCTCCGGAGTAGCTGGCGCACAGGACCATCGTCTCGGGCGTCGTCCACGTCGGCAGGCCGTAGGCGCGCGTGACGAAGAAGGGCCTCGAGGCATGGTCACCGAGCGCCGCGCGCGCGAGCGCCCCTCCGATCGCGGAGCCGCCCATGCCGGCCACGACAAGGCCGGCCGTGGTGTCCCAGTCCTGCATGATCGCCGACTCCGACCGCCACAGCGCGTCGCGCAGATGCTCGGGAAGCGCCAGCACGTCGCCCAGCTGGTCTGACGGGTCGAACTGCGCGATCGCCGCGCGCGTGAGCTCCTCGGCGGCGGGACTGGCCGTGACGCTGGCGTCGCTCATCTGGCGCTCGCCTCCTGTCGTGGTGATCTACGGTTGATCATCGTTCGGGTCTCTGATTCGGGAAGGTTGGCTGGCGGGGACTGTACCCGGGCCGAGCCTAGAATCGGATCGCGCCGTCGGGCAACGTGACACCCGGGAAGATACGCGCCCCGCGTGTCACCACGTTGTCAGCCCCCACGGTCACGCCCTCGCCGAGGACCGCACCGCCGGTGATCGTCGTGCGGGCCCCGACTCGGCATCCAGCCGCGACGATGCAGTCTCGCAGCCGACAGCCCTCGCCGATCACGGTCCCGTTGAGGATCACCGAGCGCTCGACCGTCGTGCCGGCGCCGATCGAGACGTCGGCGCCCAGGACCGCGAGGCTTCCGACGAGCGCCCCCTCCGCGACGTGGACGCCGCGCTCGATGACCGCCGGCGGGACGACCCGCCCGAGGACCTGCGCGCTCTCGTGCAAGGCAAGCCAGTCGCTGCCGAGTCGCTCGCGGACGGCCGTGTGGACGTTGCCCTCGATGATGTCGAAGGTTCCCTGCAGGTAGCGCTGCGGCGTCCCGATGTCCAGCCAGTAGCCCTCGGAGGGGAACCCATACAGGCCCTCCCCCACCAGCAGTGGCCACACCTCGCGCTCGATCGAGACGTTCCGGTCGGGCGCCACCAGGTCGAGGATCTCCCGCTCGAGCACATATGCGCCGGCGCTGATCAGGTTGCTCCCGACGTTGTCCGAGCCCGGCTTCTCCACGAAGTCAGAGACCGAGCGGTCCTCGCGCAGGACGACGACGCCGTATGCCGTCGGGTCGGACACCGGCACGAGCGCGAGCGTCGCGCGGGCGCCCGTCTGCTCGTGCTGGGCGATCTGTGCCGTCAGGTCGATGTCCGTGAGGACGTCGCCGTTGAGCATCAGGAAACGCTCGTCGAGCATCGGCGCGGCGAGCTTGACCGCGCCGGCCGTCCCGCGTGGATCGGGCTCCTCGATGAAGCGCAGCCGGACGCCGACGCCGCTCCCGTCGCCGAGCACGTTGCGCACGCTCGTCGCCAGAAAGCCGCACGACATGACCACGTCGTCGACCCCGTGCTCGCGCAGCCACTCGAGCATGTAGGAGATGAACGGCCGGTCCACGAGCGGCACGACCGGCTTCGGGACGGTCGAGGTGAGCGGCCGCAGCCGGGTCCCCTCTCCGCCGACGAGGATCACGGCCTGGATGTGCTCACCTCCTGCCGATCCCTTCGTATTTCAGGCCCGCCGCGCGTACGGCGTCCGCGTCGAGGGCGTTGCGCCCGTCGATCACGAGGTCGCCCTTCATCGAGCGGGCAACGCGGGTCCAGTCGAGCTCCAGGAACTCGGGCCACTCGGTCACGAGCACGACCGCGTCCGCACCATCGATCGCTCCGAACGCCGACTCGCGGTAGTCGAGTTGCGGCATCAGCCCGCGCGCCTCCTCCTCGGCGATCGGATCGTAGGCCCTCACGTTCGCTCCCTCGGCCTGCAGGCGCGCGGTCAGGACCAACGAGGTCGCGCCCCGCATGTCGTCGGTGTTGGGCTTGAACGCAAGTCCCAGGAGGGCGATCCGCTTGCCGGCCAGATCGCCCATGTGCCGCTGAAGCTTGGAGACGACGCGCCGCTTCTGCAGCTCGTTGACCTCTGTCACGGCGTTCAGCAGCTGGAAGTGGTAGCCGTAGTTGCCGGCCAGGAGCTTCAGTGCGCTGACGTCCTTGGTGAAGCAGCTTCCGCCCCACCCGAGGCCGGCCTGGAGGAACTTCGGACCGATGCGCGCGTCCAGTCCCATTCCCCGCGCGACCTCGGCGACGTCTGCGCCGGTCTCCTCGCAGACGTTGGCGATCTCGTTGATGAACGAGATCTTCGTCGCGAGAAACGCGTTGGCCGCCAGCTTGATCATCTCGGCGCTTCCGACGTCCGTGCGCACGAGCGGGGCGTCAAAGGCCGAATAGAGCTCGACTACCGAGTCGCCGGCCCAATCGCCGTCGTCCCCGACGACGACACGGTCCGGATGCAGGAAATCGTTGACGGCGGAGCCCTCCTTGAGGAACTCGGGGCACGACACGTAGCCGAAGCCGTCCTTGCCGCGCTCGACGAAGCCACGCTTGATCGCGGCCCCGGTCCCCGCGGGCACGGTCGACTTCATCACGAGCGCGTGCCGGTCAGAGGGCGGCATCGCCTCGACCACGGCATGTACCGCCGAGAGATCCGCGTCCCCCGAGTGCGTCGGCGGGGTTCCTACCGCGACGAACAGCAGCCGCGCGTGCTCGAGCGCCCCGCCGAGCTCGGTCGAGAAGTGCAGGCGCTCGGCGTTGCGCGCCAGGAGATCCTCGAGCCCGGGCTCGTAGATCGGGACCTCGCCGCGGCGCAGCCGCTCGATCTTGGCCGAGTCGATGTCGACGCACCAGACCTCGGATCCGAGCTCGGCGAAGCCGGCCGCGGTCACGAGGCCGACGTAGCCGGTTCCGATCACTCCGATGGGCTGGCGCGAGGCGCTCATGAGGCGGCGAAGGCTAGCCGGTGCGCGAGGACGGGGGTGTGGCTGGCGCGGGCGCGGGCGGTCAACGCCCGTCGCGCGTCAGGCGGAAGACCGGATGCCTGGGCGCCACCCGGGCCATCTCCGCGTCTGACGCGTCGGGGCCGGTCCCGTCGAAGAACGCGCCTACCTCGGCTTTCCAGCGCTTCAGGTATGCCCGCAGGACCGGCGGCTTCTCGGCGTCGGTGAGCTCGACGGCGTGAAACGGCTCGGCGCGACGCCCGAGCAGCAGCCGCCCCTCGCCGCTCGCGCGAAGGTTGCGTACCCACTGCGTCTCGCCTCGCGGCGCCACCAGATATCGCTCTCCTTCGAGATCGAGCGGGTTGACGGGCGTTCGACGCGGCTCCCCCGAGCTGCGCCCGCGGACCTCGAGCACGCGGGAGCCGAGCAGGCTCAAGCCGAGACGCATGATCAGGCCCACCAGCGGGTTGAAGACGTGCGCCGTGAACCAGCCGGGACGCTTGCGCTCGAATTGGGCCGTGGCCGGGCTCCCCGTCTCCACGGCCTCCAGGCTACTGCTCGACGGCGAGAAACGCCTCGAAGCGCCGGATGTCGCGCTCGGCGCGCGCGCGGCGCTCGGTGCCCTCCTCGGCCTGCTCCATCGCAGCGCGCGCCTCGGCGAGCCGCGTCTCGAGCGTGGCGCGGTCGAGCGCGTCCGGCGCGATCGCCTCCTCCACCAGCACGAGCGCGCGGTTCTCGGTGAACTGCAGGTAGCCCTCGGCCTGTGCGAAGCGCACGACCTCGGACTCCGATCGATACAGGCGCAGCTCGGTGGGTTCGAGCATCGCTAGCACCGGCTCGTGGTTGGCGAGCACGCCGATCGAGCCCACGACCGTGCGGGTCGAGAGCATCTCCACCTCCTCGGCGAAGACCTCTCCCTCGGGCGTGAGGACCTCGACCGGAAACCTGTGGCGCGCCATCGCTACTGCTTCGCGTCCGCGACGACCTCGTCGATCGTGCCCTTCAGGAAGAAGGCGCTCTCGGGCAGCTCGTCGTGCTTGCCCTCGATGATCTCGTCGAAGCCGCGGATCGTCTCGGCGATCGGGACGTACGCACCGGGCGTGCCCGTGAATTCTTCGGCGACGAAGAAGGGCTGCGAGAGGAAGCGCTCGATCTTGCGGGCTCGCTGCACCGTCAGCCTGTCCTCGTCGGAGAGCTCGTCGATGCCGAGGATCGCGATGATGTCCTGGAGCTCCTTGTAGCGCTGGAGGATCTCCTTGACGCGGTTTGCGACACGGAAGTGATCCTCGCCGACGACCTCGACCTTGAGGATCGTCGACGTCGACTCCAGGGGATCGACGGCCGGGTAGATGCCTTTCTCGGAGATCGCGCGCGAGAGCGCCGTGGTGGCGTTCAGGTGCGCGAAGACAGACGCGGGAGCGGGGTCGGTGTAGTCGTCGGCCGGCACGTAGATCGCCTGGATCGAGGTCACCGAGCCCCGCTTGGTGGAGGTGATGCGCTCCTGCAGTTCGCCCATCTCGGTCTCGAGCGTCGGCTGGTAGCCGACCTGCGAGGGCATGCGGCCGAGCAGAGCCGAGACCTCGGAGCCCGCCTGCACGAAGCGGAAGATGTTGTCGATGAACAGCAGCACGTCCTGGCCCTGGTCACGGAAGTATTCGGCCATCGTCAGCCCCGAGAGCGCGACGCGCATGCGGGCGCCAGGGGGCTCGTTCATCTGACCGAAGACGAGCATCGTCTTGTCGAGAACGCCCGACTCCTTCATCTCGAGCCACAGGTCGTTGCCCTCGCGGGAGCGCTCGCCGACGCCGCAGAAGGCAGACAGCCCGCCGTGCTCCTTGGCGAGGTTGTGGATCAGCTCCTGGATCAGGACCGTCTTGCCGACCCCGGCGCCGCCGAACAGCCCGGTCTTTCCTCCCCTCGCGTAGGGAGCGAGCAGGTCGATCACCTTGATGCCGGTCTCGAACATCTCCGCGGTGGGGGTGAGTTCGTCGGCACTCGGCGCCTCCTGGTGGATGCCGCGGCGCTCGACGCCGTCCGGAAGGTCAGCCCCTTCGTCGATCGGCTCGCCGAGCACGTTGAAGATCCGCCCCAGCGTGATGTCGCCGACCGGCACCGTGATCGGCGCCCCGGTGTCGATCACCTCGAGACCGCGGGCGAGCCCGTCGGTCGTGTCCATCGCCACGGCGCGCACCCGGTCGTCTCCGAGGTGCTGCTGGACCTCGCACACGAGCACGCCTCCCTGGCCGGTGATCGGGCTGATCCCGGGCGCCTCCTCCTCGAGCGCGGCTGCCGGGCGCTGGATCGTGATCGCGTGGTAGATCTCCGGCAGCGCGTCGGGGAACACGGCCTCGATCACGACGCCCTGGATCTCCTCGACTCGCCCGACGTTGCGCCGCGGCGCCTCTCCGTTGGCGGAGCGGCTGGTGGTCGGGTCGGTGGCGGTGCTGGCGTCCATTGGTCTTGATTCTCCTCTTTATCCGTTTGGTCGTCTCGGGACACGTGTGGGGGCGCCGGGCCCCTATATCAGTCCCTCTGCGCCGGCGACGACCTCCATGATCTCCTGGGTGATCTCAGCCTGTCGGGCACGGTTCATCTGCAGGGTATACGTCGTGATCAGCTCTCCGGCGTTCTCCGAGGCGTTTCGCATCGCCGTCATCTGCGCGCCATAGAAGCCCGCGGCGGACTCGACGAGCGCTCGGTAGATCGAAATCTCGACGTAGTCGGGCACGAGCCGCCTCAGGATCTCCTCCGGGCCGGGCTCGTATTCGACGAGCGCCCGGGGACCGTCCTGATCGTGCTCTGACTCCTCGTCCTCTCCCACGATCGTCGCCTGTGAGATCGGCAGCAGCGTCTCGCGCGTGACCCGCTGGGTGAGCGGCGAGATGTAGGCGTTGTAGAGGACGTCCACGCGATCGACGTCACCATCCACGTAGGCCGTGATCAGGTCGTCCGCGACGGTGCGCGCGTCGGCGTAGGAGGGGCGGTCGGAGAAGCCGGTGTATGTGCCGCTCAGCTCCAGTCCCCGAAAGGTGAGCGAGGAGACGCCTCGCCGGCCGGTCGCAAACCATGTGCTCTGCAGGCCCTCGGCGGCCAGCTCGGAGGAGGCCCGAACGCCGGCCCTGATCACCTGCGAGTTGAACGCGCCCGCGAGCCCGCGATCGCCCGTGACCACCAGCAGCCCCACCCGCGTCTGGGTTTCGTGGACGCTCAGCAGGGGCAGCCGTGAGGTCTCCGCTCCGGCCGCCTGGGCGGCCTGGCGCGTCATGCGCCTGATCGCGTCGGCGTAGGGGCGCAGCGCCCGGATCCTCTGTTCGGCGCGGCGCAATCGCGCAGCCGCCACCGTCTCCAGGGCGCGCGTGATCTTCTGGATGTTCCTGACCGAGGTGATCCGGTTGCGGACGTCGCGTTGAGAAGCCATCGGTGATCGCGGCGGGCGCTACGCCGCCTGAGCCTCCTCGAGCGGATGGCCCTCCTCGTCGAGGTCGTAGCCGAAGTCCTGGGCGTAATCCTGGATCGCCTCGCGGAGCTCCACCTGGGTCTCATCCGACCAGTCGCCCCCGGCGATCCTGTCGAGCATCTCACGGTGCTGGGCGCGCACTCGTTCGAGCAGGCCGGCGATGAACTCGGGCACGCGCTCGACGTTGATCCGGTCGAGGAATCCGTTCGTCGCGGCGTAGATCTGGGCAAGCTGCTCCTCGACGGGCAGCGGTTCGCGCTCCCCCTGGTTGAGCGTCACGACCAGCCGCTCGCCGCGGGCGAGCGTGCGCTGCGTGTCGGGGTCGAGGTCCGAGCCGAACTGGGCGAAGGCTTCGAGGTCGCGGTACTGCGAGAGTTCGAGTTTGAGCCGCCCGGCGACTTTTTTCATCGGCCCGATCTGGGCGTTGCCGCCGACGCGCGACACGGATATGCCGACGTTGATCGCCGGGCGCACGCCCGAGTTGAAGAGTTTCGCCTCCAGGAAGATCTGACCGTCGGTGATCGAGATCACGTTCGTCGGGATGTAGGCGGAGACGTCGCCTGCCTGGGTCTCGATGATCGGCAGAGCCGTCAGCGAGCCCCCGCCGAGCGCGTCGTTCAGCTTCACGGCCCGCTCGAGCAGCCGCGAGTGCAGGTAGAAGACGTCCCCGGGATATGCCTCGCGTCCCGGCGGGCGGCGCAGCAGAAGCGACATCTGGCGGTAGGCGTACGCGTGCTTGGTGAGGTCGTCGTACACGCACAACGCGTGCCGGCCGTTGTAGAGGAAGTACTCACCCATCGCGCAGCCCGCGTAGGGCGCGAGGAACTTGATCGGGGCCGCCTCGTTGGCCGGGGCCGCGACGATCACCGTGTTCTCGAGGGCGCCGTATTCGTCGAGCGTCTGGGCGAGCGCAACCACGGTCGACATGCGCTGCCCGATCGCCACATAGATGGAGACGACGCCCGTGTCCTTGTTGTTGATGATCGCGTCGACCGCGATCGCGGTCTTGCCGGTCTGGCGGTCGCCGATGATCAGCTCGCGCTGGCCGCGGCCGATCGGGATCATCGCGTCGATCGCCTTCAGCCCGATCTGCATCGGTTCCTTCACCGGCTGGCGCTGGACGACGCCCGGCGCCTTGAACTCCGACGGACGCGTCTCGGTCGTGACGATGTCGCCCTTCCCGTCCAGCGGCCGCCCGAGCGGGTCGACGATCCTGCCCAGGAGCTGCTCTCCCACCGGAATCTCGAGCAGGCGTCCCGTGCGCCGCACCGTGTCACCCTCGGAGACCTCTTCCCACTCACCGAAGAGCACGGCGCCGATGTTGTCGGACTCGAGGTTCAGCGCGAGGCCCGTCACCCCATGCGGCAGTTCGAGCAGCTCGAAGGACATGCAGTTCTCGAGGCCATGGAGCCGCGCGATGCCGTCGGCGACCGACAGCACGGTGCCGACCTCGGTCAGTTCGGCGCGTCCTGAGTCGAGTCCCTCGATGCGACTCTTGAGAATGCTCGTGATCTCGTCGGGGTTGATCTGCATGTGTTCTCCTAGTTTGGAAATAGAGGGCCCGCCCGCCCGGCTCGCCGGCCTGCGGCCGGCTGCTCCACCCTCACGAGACTCCTTGGGCAACCTGCCTTCGCAGCTGCTCCAGTCGATTGCGAATAGAGGCGTCGAGGATCGCGTTGCCGACCCTGACCACGAGGCCGCCGAGGATTTCGGGATCCACGCGGGTTGCCAGCTTGACCTTGCGTCCCGTGCGCTCGGAGATCTCGCTTGACAGTTTCGCGGTCGTCTCGGGGTCGAGCTCGATCGCGCTCGTGATCTCGACCGGCAGAGTGCGGTTCTCCTCCTCGTAGAGCCGCTCGAACTCCGCGCGGATTCGGAAGATGACGGGCATCCGGTGCTTTTCGATCAGCAGGCGCAGGAAGTTCAGGAAGATCGGGTCGGCGCCCTGGATGACCCGGTCGAGCGCTTCCTGCTTCTCCTTCTGGGAGAAGTAGGGCGAGAAGAAGAAGATCGCAAGCTCGCGGTAGCCGTTCAGCGCCTCGACGAACTGCGCGAGCTGCTCGCGGAGCTCGTCGAGCTTGCCGTGTTCGCGAGCGACCTCGAAGAGCGAGCGCGTATATACCTTGGCGATCTCCTCCATCAGTTGTTGGAAGCTCCCGCGGACAGGCCGGAGAGGTCGAGTTCGCGCAGCGCTTCCTCCACGAGCCGCTTCTGGTCCTGCGGATCCAGCGCCTTGCGGGTCACCTTCTCGGTTGCCATGATCGTCAGCTCGGCCACCTCGTTGCGGATCTCCTCGAGCGCCCGTTTCGTGGCCTCGTCGATTTCGCGCTGGGCGCGCTGAGAGGCCTCGGCCACCAGCTCCTGGCCGCGCTCTTTCCCTTCACGCTCGTGCGCCTCGGCCTGCTGGCGGGCGCGCTGGATGATCTCGTCTGCCTGCTCGCGGGCTTCCTTCAGCCGCGCGCGGTATTCGGCGAGGATCTGATCGGCCTCGGTGCGCGTGCGCTCGGCGGTGTCGAGCGACTCTTCGATCATCCTCTGGCGGCGTTCGAGCGCGGCGCTGATCTGGGGGAATGCGAACTTGGCGAGCAGGGCCATCGTGATGCCGAACACGAGCAGCGTCCACACCATCAGGCCGATACCCGGCTTGATCAGGAAGCTCCCCTTGGCGGCGAGCGGAGCGACGAGATGCTGTGCGGGAAGCGGGAGCATGGCGCTAGACGATGAACGCGGCCAGGAGACCGGCCACGAGGCCGTAGAAGAAGCAGGCCTCCGTCAAGGCGAACCCCAGAAACTGAAGCTGGGTGATCTCGTCTTTCATCTCCGGCTGGCGGGTTATCGCTTCGATCGCCTTGCCGAAGACGAGTCCGATGCCGACGCCGGCGCCCACGGCCCCAAGACCGCCGCCGACGCCCAGGCCGATCGACTTGCCGGCCTTGGCTATTTCTTCAGTGGCCGCCAGGAGGGTGATGAGAGCTATGTGCACAGCTATTGGCTCCTTTTAGTGATCCTCGGCGACGGCGCCGCCGAGATAGATAGCGGTGAGGAGAGCGAAGATGAACGCCTGCAGGGCGGCCACAAGGCCGACCTCGAACGCGAACAGGATGATGCCGAACGGGAGCGTGAACCAGCCGAGCCACGCCGAGCCCAGGATCACGGCGAGCGCCCCCGCCATGAACAGGATGATCAGATGGCCGGCCAGGACGTTGGCGAAAAGACGAATCGTCAGTGAGAGCACGCGCATGAGGTTCGACAGCACCTCGAGGAAGAAGAGGGGCACCGCCATCGCGCCTTTGACCCCGCCTGGGATGAGCCCTCTGAGGTAGCCGATCGGGCCCTTGGCGCGGATCCCTTCGACCGTGTAGGAGACGAACACGACGAGCGCCAGAACGAGCGGGATCGAGAGGTTCGCAGTGGCCGCGTAGAGCGAGAACGATGGGATCTGCACGCCGAAGACGGTGATCTCGTTCTCGGTGTTCGTCGGCAGCGGTATGTAGCTGATCAGGTTCGAGAACAGGATGAACAGGAACAGCGTCCCGATGAAGGGGAACCACTTGGCCGCCATCCTTTCGCTCATCGAGCCGGCGGTGATGTTGTCGTGCATGAGGCGGAAGACGAGCTCGACGGCCGCCTGCACCTTGTTGGGGCGCGCCCTCATGCGCCGGGCGACGTAGATCATCGTCGCCGAGGTGAGGATCCCGGCCAGGATCAGGTAGAGGACGGCCTTGTTGATCGAGAAGATGCCAAGGTTCACCCAGTTGTCGAGTTTGAACTCGTTCTGCGGTTCAAAGCTTGTGTTGCGCGTTCCGCTGAAGCCGTAGACGGCGACCAGCACGACCAGTCCGGCCACGTAGACGCCGAGGACGATGAGCAGCGTGCGTTTGAGGCTCGACCGCTTCGCCGGGGGCTCGTTCGATGCCGGCGCGGGCACGCGCGCCTGCGTGGGCGCGCCCGCGGGGGGCACCCCGCCTGTCTCGGTCGCGCTCATGACGTGCTCGGCCTGCCTGGCCGCGGCGGCCCGCTCTGCAACGGACCCTCGCGGGTGACGAACGACATCACGAAGTAGACCGTGAAGGCGGCGAGCTCGAGCACGGCAGCCATGACCCCGTCGCCCTTGCCACCGGCGAACTTGGCGAGGATCACGGCCAGCGCGACGATCCAGACGCGTCCCATCATCCCGCCGACCTGAAGTCCGGCTTTCAGCCTGGGGTCGGCGATGCGGCGCGCGCGCTCGTACGCGAACGCCGTGCCCAGGCGCGTGAGCAGCCAGGCCAGCGCGCCGACCACGTAGCCGAAGACCGGAAGGCCGGCGAGAACCACGAACGGGCCCGTCGCGAGCACCAGGCACACGTCGAGGTAGCGGACGAAGAACACGTCAGCTCGAAGATCCGGGTGGCCGTCCCTGGCAGCGGGCCCACATGCACCGGCTGCGAGGCATCGGCCTCAGCGCTGAGACGCGCCAATCACGGTTGCACGCTCGCCGCAGGGCTCGCATCCGTTGCGAGCGAACCGACGGTCGCAGACGTCGCTGGGCTCCGCGGCCGGGAGCCGCTCGACGGGCCTCGGGGAGCTGGCGCGCTCGACGGATTGCCGGCCACGGCGGCAGGACAGGCTCGAGTGGCTCGCCCTGGTCCCCTCCGGGCAGGGTGCCGGAATCCTCGTTGGAGTCGAAATCGGGCATGTGCGTAGGGCCACCCTACAGACGAAAAGACAGCCGCGCTGTCCGCGCGGTGTCACCGTCCAACCGTCCCTCGGTCGTCTGCGGCGGCGCGCCTAGTCTACCCGGTCGCGCACTTCGTAACAACTTTGTGACATGCGGTACGCGCGCCCTCCGGGGGTGCTCGGCGCGCCGGCGCGGCGGCGTTGTCCGTCGTGGACGCGCGCCGGCGGGGGTGAGCTCTGTGACCGCTCCCTGCGAGAGGCCCGCCGGCGTTCGGCCAGCTGCACGACCGCCACGCTCAGGATCATCGCGGCCAGACCGCCGAGTATGTCCAGCACGAAGTGATTGCCGGTCGCGATCACCGTGAAGGCGGTGAGGCAGGGATAGAAGATCGCGAGCCCGCGTGCCCAGCGGCGGCGGGACATCCGCCAGATGGCGAGGCTGCACCAGGCCGCCCAGGCGATGTGAAGCGAGGGCATCGCGGCGACCTCGTCGGCGTGTGAGGCGAGCGATCCGCTGTGGAAGTCACCGAAGGGGTGGCTCGCGTCGACCACGTCGATGAAGCCGCCGAGCATCCGGGGTGGTGCGACCGGATAGAGCCAGAAGACGATGAACGCGATCAGGTTGACGACGACGAGCGAGTTGCGCAGGGGGCGGTAGATGTCGGCGCGGCGCCACCACAGCCAGCCGAGCAGCCCGAAGGTGACCACGAAATGCGCGTTGTCGTAGTAGTTGGAGAGGATCACGCCGAGCGTGTGCTGCCCGGCGAGCCACCCGTCGAGCGCCTGCTCGGGATCCAGGTGCAGCGCCTGCTCGGCGTGCAGCAGGCCTTCGGCATGTGCGAGCGCGGCGTGCAGACGAAGCGGCGCGAAGTTCGTTATTGCTTCGTAGACCCACAGCAGCCAGAGCAGCGCGAGCGCCTCGACCCACCAGCGCGAGCGTCTTCGCGTGGGCGCGATCGCGGCCACGCCACCGGCCACTGGGACTGAGCTCTGAGTGTCGAGCGAAACGGCGGTGGACAAGCCGTCGATACTATCCGCAGCTCAGGCCGCCACGGGTTTCAAACCGCGTTCGGCGAGCGTCTCGAGCACCTGCGGGAGCGCCTCCGCGGTCCGGCGCCAGGATCCCGGCGCCCCGTAGTCGTCGGCGTCGTGCAGCAGGAGCACCGCGCCGTCGGACGCGCGCCCGGTCACCAGAGAGGCGATCGAGGCCGGCGTCGCCCTCGCCTCCCAGTCTCGCCCCCAGTCACTCCACAGAAGCGTCCGCCAGCCACGCCGGCGGGCCTCGCGCAGCGCGGCGGCGTTGAGCACCCCGTAGGGCGGCCGGTAGAGCCTCGGCGAGCTGCCGGTGGTGTCCTCGATCGTCGCCAGGGCTCGCTCGAGGTCCGTCCGCACCTGGCGCGGCGCGAGGCGCAGGAGATTGCGGTGGCGGTCGCAGTGCAGCCCGATCGTGTGCCCCGCCGCGAGGATCTCACCGCCGAGAGCCGGGTTGCGTCGCAGCTGCTCTCCAACGAGGAAGAACGTCGCGCTGACTCCGGCGCGGCCGAGCACCTCCAGCACCGCGGGCGTCCCCTGTGGGTGTGGGCCGTCGTCGAAGGTCACCGCGTAGCCGCTGCCCGCCGCCGTCCTGTCCTCGACCCCGAGCGCAGCGCGCAGCCGGGGCCAGACGCCGGCCAGCCCCGGAAGCAGGTAGCTCGCCATCGCCACGCGATCGAGCGCGCGTCCGTAGCCGGGACGGGTAGTGCGATGATCGTAGGTGGACATGCTCGAACTGTTGCTGGGAATCGTGGCCGCCGTCGGCGCTTCGACCCTCTACAGCCTAGGGATCGCCCTGCAGGCGCTCGACGCCAAGGAGGCGCCGCACGAGGAGCATTTGCGGCTGGCCCTGGCGTGGGGACTGCTCAGGCGCGCGCGATGGCTGGCGGGGACCGGGCTGTCGATCCTCGGCTGGCCGCTGCAGATCGTGGCACTGATGCTGGCGCCGCTGGTCGTCGTCCAGCCGGCCCTCGCCGCCGGGCTGCTCGTCCTCATGCTCATCGCCGAGCGGCTGCTCGGCGAGCATGCCGGACGCTACGAGCACACGGCCGTCTGGGCGATCGTGATCGGCATGGTGGGCGCGGCGCTGACTGCGCCTCCGCACACCGCCAACAACCACGCGGGCGCCCTGACCATCACGCTCGTGCTCGTGGGCCTCGGCGTCGCGAGCCTGCTCCCGTACCTCTGGAGCGCCGTCGGCAGGCCGCCGGCCGTCATCACGATGATCGGCGCGGGCCTTGCGTTCGGCTGGAGCGGGGTCGCCACCGCGCTCACGGCCGACGCGCTCGAACTGGGCCACACGACGACGGCGATCGCATGGGGCCTGTCCACCGCCGCCGCTTCCGGACTGGGCGTGCTGAGCGAGATGAGCGCCCTGCAGGCGCGACCGGCGATCCAGGTCGCGCCCGTGGTCTTCGTGACTCAGACGGTGATCCCGGTGGTGCTTGCGCCGCTCCTGCTGGGCGAGCGCTTCACCGCGACGCCGCTCAACGGCGTGCCGCTCGCGCTCTCGCTGGCGGTGCTCGTGGGCGGGGCGGCCGCGCTCGCGCGCTCGCCGCTGCTGCTGGCGCTGACGGCCGGCGAGGGCGCGGTGAGCGCCGCGAGCGGCTCAGCGCGCAACCCGTCGGTGCCGAGCCAGGAGACGATCCGCACGAGGCCCGCGACCGATGCGGCGGACCCGTCGAGTTCCACCACGAGCACGTCGCCGGCGCGCATGTCGCCCTGAGGCAGGGGCCCGGTCGCCCTCACGCGCCGCGCGCCGCTCACGGGCGTCGCGCCCGCGGTGCGGGCCAGGACGAGCTGGCCGACGGAGAGGCCGCCGCGCGGCTGCAGGAAGTAGAAGTGCCGGGGCAGCCCGATCGCGCGAGCCTGCGAGCGGAGCGTTCCGCGGGTGCGTACCCATCGCAGCGGGGCCGAGCCGGGCGCTTCGGGAATCAGCTCGTCGCCGATCGCGCGCAGGCCGGTGACGCACCGGTGGGTGGGCACGCCCGAGCCCTCGGCGAACGAGACATGGATCCCGCGGCCGGCGAGTTCGGACGCGAGGACCACGACCGAGCCGGCGGGGGCGCGCACGATCAGACCGATGTCAGGCTGAGCGGTGTTGACGTGCTTGAGCGGGTGCACGTTGAGTGCCATGCCGGCGAGCGCGCTCACCTCGTCCGTCGACATGACCCACGCGCCCACGCCAACGAGGATCGCGGCCTGCGTGGCGGCGGCCGCGAGGCGCCGGCGCCAGAGCGGGATGGGGCGGACCCGTCTCGGGGTGTTCAGCAAGACCTCCACGGCGGGAGTGGCGTCGGGTACGAGCGGCTCCTCGCACAGCACCGGGCGCTCGCCCGCGAAGCTCGCCCTGACCACTTCGCGCAGCTCGTGCCGGTCGTTGGCCAGGCTCAGGAGCTGCAACGAGGCCATCGCCCTGGTGTTCAGCCGGGCATGGCCGACCGGCAGGCCGTAGGAGACGACCGGGGTCCCGGCCGCCCTGGCCTCCAGGCACGTCACGCCTCCGGTGGAGTGCACGAGGACGTCGGCGGCCGCCAGGAGCTCGGGCATTTTGTCGGTGAACCCGTAGACGTGCACGCGCGGGTCGCGCTCGAAGACCGTCCGCAGCTTGGACGCGAGCTGCTCGTTTCGCCCGGCCAGGCAGACGATGCTGCTCACCTCCGCGACCTTCGTGAACTCCCGCACGGCGCCGGCGATGTCCCCGACTCCCCAGCCGCCCCCCGAGACCACGACCATGCGACCGTCGTCGGGCAGCCCGAGCGACCTGCGCGCGCCAAGCGGCGAGCGCGGCTCGAGGAACTCCGCGGAGATCAGGGGTCGCACGAGCTGCACGCTTCCCCGGCCCGCGATCCGCTCGACCGACCGCATCGACTCGCCGTACATGACCAGGTGCATGTCGATGCCCGGCTGCGCCCAGAAGAAGAGGCCGGTCAGGTCGGTGATCGTGGCGACCGTCGGGCAGCGCACGGCGCCGGTGCGGCGCAGGCGGGCAAGGACGACGGTGACGGCTGGATAGGTGGAGACGACGACGTCGGCGTCGTATTCGGCGATCGTCCGCGCCAGTGGACGGGAGCCGAAGAGGCAGAGCAGGCGACGCGTCGTCGCCCGCACCGGCGCGACGTGCTCGAGCAGCCAGTACACGACCGAGTAGGTCCACGGCAGGAAGCGAAGCTGCACGCGGTAGCCGTCCTCGACGACCGGCCGCAGAATGCGCCCCATCGCCGCCAGCCCGTCGATCACCGTGACCTCGACGGCCTCCTCGGAGCTCCGCACCTGTTCGGCCAGCGCGCGCGCCGCCGCAGCATGTCCCTCGCCGACATCGGCGGACAGGATGAGGACGCGACGCGGACCCGGGTCCCGGCGCGAGGTGGCTTTACGGTAGCGACGTCGCATAAGAGGTCGTTCGCGCCTGTCCGGCCGGCGTAGTGGCGCGAGCGGGCGCGCCCGCGACGGTCTATCCCGCACGGGCGCAGCTGTTGCCACAGGTTACCGGGCGCGCAGGATGCTTGCAGGTCGGCCAGACGTAACAATGGCCTCATACAGGCCGCCACCCGCATAACTCGCGCGCCGTTCGCCGCGATCACGGCCGAGGAGGCGGCCCGCATCCGCCGTTCGTACGCGGCCCGCCGGGCGCTCGGCTGGCTTGGCCTGCTGCTCGTGCTGGCCAGCGCCTTCCTGCTGGCCGCGGGCGCCGCGACGCGTCCGTCGATGTACGTCCCGGCGCGCACCGGCGGCTGGCCCGACTGGCTCGCCGGGCCCCTCCGGGGGCTTGACATCGGCCTCACCAGCGGCAGCTTCCAGGCCTACACCTTGATCATGTGCGCGGGATACGTGCTCGTCCTGGTCGCGGCGCGGACGCTGCCGATGCGGGCGCTGGCGGGCTGCGTGGTCGCGGCGCACGTGATCCTGCTGCTCGGCCCTCCGCTGATCTCCCAGGACGTCTTCGGATATGTGGCGTTCGCGCGTATGGGCGCCCTTCACGGGCTCGACCCATACACCCATGTGGCCGCCGAAGCGTTCACCGACCCCGTCTACCCGTTCGTCGGCTGGCCCTTCAAGCACTCCCCCTACGGCGCCCTCTTCACGCTCGCCAGCTACGCGACGGCGCCGCTCGGCGTGGCCGGCGCCCTATGGACGTTCAAGGCGGTCGCCGTGGCCTCGAGCCTGGGCGCAGTCGCGCTGATCGCGCGCGCAGCCGGTCGTCTCGGCGGCTCGAGGCGCTGGGCCGCCGCCTTCGTCGGGCTGAACCCGGTCCTGCTCGTGCTGGCGGTCGGCGGCGC
>DASZIU010000054.1:0-32691 GCA_035948815.1 Solirubrobacteraceae bacterium
CCGCAGATGTTCGGAAAAGTGTTCGGATTTGCCATTGGCAAATTCCGAACACTAGTCCTGGACCGCGACGGGGCGGGTCCAAGGACGAAAAAACCCCGCTTAGCGGGGCTTTTCGGATGCGCCCGAGTGGACTCGAACCACCACGGACCGTGAGGTCCACAAGGCCCTCAACCTTGCGCGTCTACCAATTCCGCCACGGGCGCAGAGGGGGCGAGTATATCTGCGGTCAAACGCCGTCCAACGCCTCGCGGCGTATGCAATTTGCGCGTCCTTGTATCCGTCCCCGCCCCGCGCTACAGTGCGAACACCTGTTCGTTTCAGGCCACCGTCCAGCCCAAGGGGGAGCCGACAGACATGGATCTGACCAAGCGCCAGCAGGAGATATTCGAGTTCATCCGCAAGTACTCGGCCAAGTACGGCTATCCGCCGACCGTGCGCGACATCGGCAAGGCGGTTGGCCTGGCGTCCTCGTCCACGGTGCATGCCCATCTCGCGAACCTCGAGAAGATCGGGCTGCTGCGCCGCGACCCGTCCAAGCCGCGCGCGATCGAGCTGCTGGACCGCGCCGTCGGGACGGCGGTCGAGAGCATGCGCGGGATCGTCCGAGGCGAGGGCCTGCCGCTGCTTGGAACCGTCGCCGCCGGCCAGCCGATCCTTGCCGAGGAGAACATCGAGGACTACGTATCCGTGCCCGAGATCGCGGGCGGTGACGAGGGCGCCTATCTGCTCCGGATTCGCGGCGACTCGATGAAGGACGCAGGGATCCTCGAGGGCGATTTGGTCGTCGTGCGTCAACAGGACACCGCGAGCGACGGCGACGTGGTCGTCGCGTTGCTGGGCGAGGAGGCGACCGTCAAGCGCTTCTTCCGCGAGGACGACCACGTGCGACTTCAGCCCGAAAACGACACGATGGAACCGATCCGCACCAAGGAGGTCAAGGTTCTCGGGCGCGTCGTCGGCCTCCTCAGAAGCGTCTGAGCGAGCGCTGGACGCGCGGCTTGCGCCGGGGCTGTCAGGCCCTTCACACAGGGGTCTCCACGCGCTAAGTTGGGTGTGCGGATCAGGCAGCCGCGGAGGCGTGAGCCTTCGAGGAAAGTCCGGACATCGAAGGGCAGGGTGGTCGAGAGATCGACCCGGGGAAACCCGCGGGAAAGTGCCACAGAAACAAACCGCCTACGTCCGCCGTCCCACGTGAACGGCGGGCCGGCAAGGGTGAAATGGTGCGGTAAGAGCGCACCAGCGTCGCGGTGACGCGGCGGCTGGGCAAACCCCACCTGATGCAAGACCGAACAGGGCCGCTTGTAGGTGACCCGCCGAGGTCCAGGTAGGTCGCAAAGATGGATGGTTGCTCAACGACAGAATCCGGCTTATCGATCCGCTAAGGGAAGGCCCCGCAAACGTGGGGCCTTCCTATTTCTGGGTCCAGGCGCGGCGGGCGCGACCGTCTGATCGGCGAGGTCGGTCGCCAGCGCGGTCACACGCGCAAGACGCGCAGCACGCCCAGCATCCCGCCGATGCCGACGGCGGTCCCCACCGCCCAGGACGCGACTATTTCGCCGTTGAGCGTTGACAGCTCATAGAATTCACGCAGGAACGGGACGACGAGCGCGAGGGCGAAGATGGCGAGCATCAAGGCGCACAGCGCAAGCAGCGCGAGGCGCCTTCGGCCGCGCCCGTGCTCCAGGCGCACCACGACGGCAAGTCCACAGACGACGACGATCCCCGTCGCGACCGTGCGCGACGGGATGATTCCAAGGTCGAATCCGTATCGCGCCGTGTAGTAGCCGGCGACTATGCCCAGACCGATCGCGATGCCAGCCGGCACCGCGAAGCGCGCGACCGACTGCAGGAAGCGCTCGGGTTGCCACGGGCCCGAGCTCGGCGCCAGCGCCAGCGCGAAGGCGGGGATCCCGATCGTGACCGTCGAAGCGATCGTGAACTGCCGCGGCAGCAACGGGTAGGTCGAAGTGGGGATACCGATCGCGAGTCCGAGCATCGCCGCGAAGACGGTCTTCGTCACGAACAGGCGGGCGACGCGCTGGATGTTGCGGAGGATCTGGCGGCCCTCTCCGACCATCGCCGGCACCGCCGCAAAATCGTCCTGCACGAGCACCAGGTCGGCCACGGAGCGGGCCATCTGCGCTCCCGAACCCTGTGCGATCGCAAGTCGCGCCTCCTTCAGGGCGGGCACATCGTTGACGCCGTCGCCGACCATCGCGACGTAACTGCCCGCACCGGCGAGCGCCGCGACGACCGCACGCTTGCCGTCGGGCGAGATCCGGCCGACCGCCGGCGCGGCGAGAACGGCATCGCGGAGTGCCGCGGGCGTCGTCGGAAGGGCCTCGCCGTCGAGGGCCGGCGACGAGCCTGGGACGCCGGCGTCTCGCGCGATCGCTCCCGCGGTCGCCGAAGCGTCGCCGGACAGCACCTTGAGCAGGACGTGCTGCTCGGAGAAGAACTCAACGGTGGCGGCAGCGTTGGGGCGTAGTCGCTCAGCGAGCACGACCAGCCCGAGGGGCTGGACGTCGTCGGGAAACTGCGGATCCGAGCCGTCGGTGGGCAGTGGTCGATCGCTGCGTCCGAGCGCCAGCACGCGCCGGCCGGCGCTCGCCTGCTCGCCGGCCGTCGTCTTCAGCCGGGGGTCGGCGTTGGTGAACCGCTCCGGTGCGCCGAGGAACAGTCGCGTACCGTCGAGATCCAGAGCGCTCCAGCGCCGCCGCGAGGAGAACGGCACCTGCGCGAGCACCGTGGCGCTGTCGACGTCCGCCAGTTCAGCGTCGTTGATCGCCTCGAGCGTGAGGTTTCGCGATGGGGAGCTCGCCGCGAACAGCGCCAGGTCCTGCGCGAGCGTCTGCTCGTCGGTCCCATCGGCAGGCACGAGCGCGAGGACTCTCGGGGTGGGCTCGGTGAGCGTCCCCGTCTTGTCCGTCAGAACGAGGTCGACCGATGCGAGTGACTCGACCGCGTTGAGCTGCTGAGCGAGGACGCCGCGCCTCGCGATCTTGAATGCCGACACCGCAGCCGTCACGCTGATCAGCAGGATCAGGCCCTCTGGGACGAGGTTGACGAGGCCGGCCGTGATCGCCTGAACCCGCGCCGCGTTGCTGCTGACGCCGGTCAGCACCGAGACGGTCAGCCCGATCGCAAGTGGAATCGAGAGAGCGATTATCCAAAGCAGCAGCCGGTCGTTGGCTCGCTCGAGCGGCGAGCGCGGATGGCGGAAGGCGCGAGCAGTCGCGGTCAGACGCGCCGCCCGGCTGTCGTCGCCGACCGCCGTCGCCTCGAAGGACGCTGCTCCCTCGACCGCGAACGAGCCCGACCACACCTGCTCGCCGGGACCTCGCAGGACCGGCTCGGACTCACCCGTGAGGCTCGACTCGTCGAGCGCGAGACCGTCGGCGCTGACGACGGTTCCGTCCGCGACCACCTGGTCGCCGGCGCCGAGGCGCACCAGGTCGCCAACGACAACCTGGCCGATCGGCACGCGACGGTCGGCTCCGTCGCGTACGACGACCGCGTCGGGCGCGACCAGGGCAGCGAGGCGGTCGAGCGCGCGCTTTGAGCGGATCTCCTGGAAGGAGCCGATCCCGATGTTCGACACGAGGATTCCGAGGAACAGCGCATCCTTCCAGGAGGCGAAGCTGATCGTGAGCACCCCGAAGACGAACAGGATGCCGTTCGGGATGTTGAGCGTGTTCGCACGGATGATGCTCGCGTAGGAACGGCTCGACCGCTGGCCCGGCGGCCTGCCCCGATCCGCGAGGCGCCTCGCCGCCTCGCTCTCGGTCAGGCCTCCTGCGAGCTCGGGAGCCCTGACGCTCGGCGTCGGCAGGTCAGGCACTGCCGGTCACGGCCTCCTCTTCGAACGACATCCTGCGAACAGTGTCGCTTGTCTTCGCGTTGCGGGACTCGCGGGCCCCGGGCGAGGTCCGCTCCGCCGCCGTGGCCCGACCCTACTTCGAGGATCTCGCCCACCGCACGCACCAGCAACTCGCCGGTGAGGACACCGCCACGAGAAGCTGATACACGGCGGCCGCGCTTTCCGCTCGCACGAGATATGACGGTCGGGTTCCTCGGGCGCACCTCGCCGCGGCGCGCCCGCCGGTCGTCCGATTCGCGCCTAGCCGGTGCGTGTGGCGGTCGTACGTTTGGTCACGCGTTTTGCTTTGCGGACTGCTTTTTTCGGTTTTTTGGCGGTCGTTTTCCTAGCGCCGGCTTTCGTGGCCGCTTTCGCGCGCGCTTTGCCTTTCGAGGCTTTCGAGGCCGGTTTGGCTTTGCCGGCGTTGCCGAGATCCTGCTGCAGTTTCTCGAGGTCGCGTAGCGCCGTCTTGTTCATCTTCTCGACTTCGCGCCGCGCGTCTTTCAAGAGTTTGGAGACGTTTTTGCGGAGGTCTTTTCCACCGCTCGTCAGGCTGCCACGGATAGCTGCCATCTCCTTTTCGGTCGTCTCGAGGCCCTTTTTCACGCGACTGAGCGCGCGGCCGGTCTGCTCGACACGCTGTCGCGCGGCGGACGTCGCTCGACGCCCTCGCGAGGAGGAGGCTTTCGTGGAGGCACGTTTGCGCGGGGATGCTTTCCGAACCGCAGCTTTTCGAGCCGTGGTTTTTTTGGCAGCACTTCTTCGAGGCGTGGGCATGGGAGCTCCTTTGTCTTGGAACTACGAACGCTTCTCGCGGCGAGTGCGCACAATCTAACCAAGCGGAGCACTTCGCGCTCGCGGAGTTTGGCGAGCGGCTCACGCGGTACCGGTGCCGAGACGCCTCAGGGGAGGGGGGAGACGATCGAAAGCTTGACGGCCCGGACGTTCGCCGACGTGTTCCCGGGAGGGGAACTGGTTCATGTATTCGCCGTCACGACGACCCTCTGGAGATGGACAACGGTGGCTCCCATCCCGACCGTCATGGGCGTCGGCGTCGCGCCGCTCTTCACACCGCGATCCTCGACGGACGCACCGCCGGTGCCGTCCTGACCGTCCTTGGCACGCGTTGAACTGACGGCGCGCGCCACCGAGTTTCAGGTCGTCGGCGCGCTCAGTCCTCGTGATGCTCTTCGTCGGGCTCTCCGTAGACGGTGTCGGACTCCTCCTCCTCGGGTCCGGCGTCGCGGATGATCCGGAACGGATTGTGCTCGTCCCCGTGTGACGCGTGTTCGATCAGTTCCTGCTCGGTGAGCTCGAATCCCTCGGCCTGGCCCCCGCCGCCCTCATCGACCGCCATGCGCTCTTCACGCCGTCTGGCCGAGAGCTCGGATATCGGGTCGAATCCGTCCTCGAATTCCATGCCGGGAGCGTAGTCCATTCCCCGCCCGCATTTTGGCGTCCGCCCACCCAGTAGCCGGATGCACGATCGGCTGTCACGTCAGGTGCTCGGCTCGGCGCTCCGTTCTCCGGGAAGGTGTCGTGACCGATCTGTCAGAGCGTCTGCGCGTCGGCGTCCCGCGCTCGGCTAGGGCCGCAGCTGCTGGCGCGCCTCTTCGGCCAGCGAGCCGCTGTCTTTCAGATCGGTCAGCGCAGCGAGCATGGCGTCGAGCTCGCACTCGATCTTGGCGGGCCAGGGCTTGGCCGGATGCTCGTCGAGCGTCTTGAGCCCATTACCCGTGATGATCGCGACGACCGTCTCGTCGGGGTCGAAGCGGCCGGCGGCCGCCAGTTTCTCGAGCACGGCGATCGTCGTGCCGCCCGCCGGCTCGGTCAGGAGGCCCTCGGTTGCCGCGAGCAGGTCGATGCCGGCGAAGATCTCCGGGTCGCTCGCGAAGCCCGCCGTGCCGCCGCGTTTGAGGACCGCGTCGATCACCAGATATCCGTCGCCCGGGGCACCGATCGCCAGCGAGTGGGCCGCGGTCTCCGGGGTGACGGCGTGAATCTCGGCCTCCTCGGCGAGGATCGCCGAGGCGATCGGGTTGCAGCCGCTCGGCTGCGCGATGTGGATACGCGTCGGATCAGTCTCGGCCAGCCCCAGCAGCTGCAGCTCGCCGAGGCCCTTGTGCAGGCGCGAGGAGAGCGTCCCCCCCGCGGCTGCCGTGACGATGTGCTCGGGCGCGCGCCACTCGAGCTGGCCGACGATCTCGAACGCGGCCGTCTTCGCGCCCTCGGCGTAGAAGGGGCGCAGGGTGATGTTCGCGAAGTCGATGCCGGTCGCGAGCGCCAGTTCACGGCATCGCCGGTTGGCTTCGTCATAGTTGCCCTCGACCTGGCAGACCTTCGCGCCGAGCGCACGACAGGCGCGAGCCTTCGTGTCCTCGAGGCGGTTGGGGTAGAAGACGTACGCATCGACGCCGGCCTTCGCGGCCATCGAGGCGACCGCGGTGCCGACGTTGCCCGTCGAGACGCAGCCGATCTCCCGCTTGCCCCTCTCCAGCAGCCTGGCGACGGACATCGACACGACGCGGTCCTTGTAGGAGAGGCTCGGACGCGACGTCGAGTCGTCCTTCAGGTACAAGTTCGAGAGGCCCAGCTCGGCGCCGAGCCGCTCGGCGCGGATCAGGGGCGTGTAGCCGGCATGCTGGCCGACGCGCGCCTGGGCGGACGCGTCGACGATCGGCAGCAGCTCCTCGAAGCGCCAGATGTTCTGTGGGCGCTGGGAGCGCGGGACCTCCTCGAACCGCCGGGCCGCGAGCTCGTAGTCGTACTCGACGTCGAGCCCCTTGCCGCAGTCCGGGCACGCGAAGGTCGTGTCCTCGAGCGGGTAGCGGTTCTCGCAGCGGTGGCAGACGAGGCCGACCGCGCAAGACCGCGTCCGCGCCCCCTGGCGGGGGCTCTGGGCGGTGGAGGTGCTCATGCGGGTACTCCGAACGATACGCCTGGCCACGGCAACTGTGCGACGTCCTGCTGGCCCAGGTCGAGCAACAGCTCCTCGGCCATGTGTGGCGCCAGCGGGGCCAGCAGCAGCGCGAGCAGCGCGAGCGCGTCGAGCAGAGCCTCGCCGTTGGCGCTGCTCAGCTCGCCCTCGCGTTGCACGGCACGTTTCTCGAAGTCCTTGATCCGATCGAACAGCCGCATCACGTTGCGCACCGCGCTGTGCATCTCGAGCGCCTCCATGTCGGCGGTGGTCCGCTCGACCGCCGCCTCGCACCAGCTCGCGAGTTTGGTCCGTAGATGCTCGCTCGTGTCTCTCGGGCGATCGCCGCCGGGCTCCGGCTCCGCGTCCTGCGCTGCCGGGCCCGGCTCGCCCGCGGCGGCAAGCCTCGCGTGCGAGTACTCCCAGACCTGCGCCAGGAACCGGCTGCAGCGCGCCAGCGCCGAGTCGCTCCAGTTCAGCGAGCGCTGCGGACGTGCCGCATAGAGCACGGCTAGTCGCACCGCATCTGCGCCGTAGCGCTCGACGAGCTCATCGGGATCGACCACGTTGCCGAGATGCTTGCTCATCTTGCGCCCATCGCGGATGACCATCTCGTGAAACAGGCACCCGGCAAACGGCTCGCCGTCCGCGAGGAACGCGAGCGGGCCGAGGTCGCGCAACGCCTTTGTGACGATCCGCTGGTCGAAGACGAAGTTCCCGCTGTCGGAGCCCGCGACGAGCCGCTCGGAGGGCAGCCAGTGGCGGAGGTCGGGCAGCGCGAAGATCTCCTCCAGCGACCGCTCGCGCGCCTGCGGTGGTACGCACGCGGGGATCCACAGCCACAACGCATCGAAGTGGCAGTCCAGCGTGTCCGTCTCGCGCCGCGCCGGCCCACCGCACGCCGGGCAGGCCACGCCCACGAAGTCGGACAGCTCGGCGAGCGGGTTGCCGGTGCCCGTCGGGCGGATGTCCCGCGGCAACAGCACGGGAAGCTGCTCGAGCGGCACTGGCACGACGCCGCATTGCTCGCAGTACACGATCGGGATCGGAGTCCCCCAGGAGCGCTGCCGCGAGATCGCGAAGTCGTATGCGCGGTAGCGCACGGCCGGGCGGGTGCCCACGGGCACGGGCGCCACCGACGCGCCGGCGAGCTCCCCCGCGCCCTGATCGCGCGACGGAGTCTCGTCGTCGGCGGGGCCGTCGGGCTGCAGCTCGATGCCGAGCCGCCGGGCGAGCACCTCGTCCGTGCGGTCGTGCGCCGGCATGCCGAGTACCACGCTGACGCCGAAGCGGGAGTCGACGATCGGGGAGACGATCAACGGGAGCTCGACGCCGGTCGGCGCCCGCAGCGTGCGGCCCGTATCGATCAGGGGGATCGTCTCGGCCTCCCGCGCGCTGCGCTCCCAGCCGCCCGAGCGCATCTGCTCGAGCTCGGAATCGACGTCCGCCGCCCACAGGTCGGCATCGGGGTGGCGCGGGGACATGAGCACGAAGCGCGCGTCCGAGAGCCCCTCGGGGTGCTGTGTGAAGACGGTCAGACGCCGGCCGTCGGACCCCTCGAGGTCGAGCTCGACCCCGTCGACCCGTCCGAGCACCTCGCGCTGGCTGCTCAAGGCGACGTCGTCCCAGATGCCGCTCGCCTCGAGCTCGGCCAGCCGCCGGTCGTTCTCCTCGACGTACGCGCTGATCCGCAGGTACCACTGCGGTATCTGGATCAGGCGAACGGGACCATGGCAGCGCCAGCAGGTACCACCCGGCTCGACCTGGATCGAGGCGAGCGTGGTCTGGCAGTTCTCGCACCAGTCGACGTTGCCGGAGCCCCTGTATATAAGCCCCGCCTCGAGCAGCTTCAGGAATAGCCACTGCGACCAGCGATACATGCTCGGGTCCGAGCTCATGAACGACCGCTCCCAGTCGAAGGAGTAGCCGAGACGACCGAGCTGCGCAGTCATGTGCTCCGCGGTGCGGCCAACCCAGTCGCTCGGCGGCTCGCCGCCGGCTATCGCCGCGAGCTCGGCGGGCAGGCCGAAGGCGTCGAAGCCGAAGGCGAACAGGACCGCGTCGCCACGCGCTCGACGGAAGCGCGCGTATGCGTCCCCGATCGAATAGCTGCGGACGTGGCCCATGTGGATGTTCCCCGAGGTGAAGGGGGCGGACGGCTTGATGTAGAGATGGCCCTGGTCCCCGGCGATCGCCGGTGTCCTGAAGGCGTCGCGCTCACGCCAGGCCGTCTGCCGGCGGGCCTCGATCGCGTGCGGGTCATAGCGCGTGTTCGCAGCAGTGCTCATCCTCGTTCGAGCATATCCAAGGCGATTGGGCCGGATTGGCCATTGCTATGCTCAAACTTCCCTTGGCTCCCGACACCTACAAGGCCCCTTCGGCGCTCCGCCGGCCCCCCTTTGGCCCCGCCCTGTGCGGGGTCTTCTCGTCCGTGAGGAATGCGAGGATTCAACGATGGAGATAGAGATAGGCCGCGGCAAGAAGGGTCGCCGGGCATACGGATTCGACGACATCGCGATCGTGCCCTCCCGCCGCACCCGCGACCCTGACGACATCGACATCACCTGGAAGCTCGGCCCCTACCAGTTCGAGCTGCCGATGCTCGCCTCGGCGATGGACGGCGTCGTCTCGCCCGAGACCGCCGGGATCATCGGCCGGCTCGGCGGCCTCGCGGTGCTGAACCTCGAGGGCATCTTCACGCGCTACGAGGACGCCGAGGAGCAGCTCGAGCGGATCGCCGCGCTGCCCAAGGACGAGGCGACGCGCGCGATGCAGGAGATCTACAGCGAGCCTGTCAAGCCGGACCTGATCGCCCAGCGGATCAGCGAAATCAAGGAGCAGAAGGTCGTCGTCGCCGCATCGCTCACCCCGCAGCGGGTGCTCCGCTATCACGAGATCGCGCTGGAGGCCGGCCTCGACGTGCTCGTGATCCAGGGAACCGTCGTATCCGGCGAGCACGTCTCCTCGGTGTCGGAGCCTCTGAACCTCAAGGAGTTCATCCCGACGCTCGACGTCCCCGTCGTCGTCGGAGGCTGCGCCTCCTACCACACCGGGCTTCACCTGATGCGCACGGGCGCCGCTGGCGTGCTCGTGGGAGTCGGCCCCGGCGCGGCGTGCACCACCAGGGGCGTGCTCGGGATCGGTGTTCCCCAGGCCACGGCGATCGCCGACGTCGCGCATGCCCGATCCACGCACATGCTCGAGACTGGCGAGTACTGCCAGGTGATCGCCGACGGAGGCATGCGCAACGGCGGCGACGTCTCGAAGGCGATCGCGCTCGGCGCGGACGCGGTGATGATCGGGTCCCCGCTCGCGCGCGCACACGAGGCGCCCGGTCGTGGGTTTCACTGGGGCATGGCCACCTTCCACCCCAGCCTGCCACGCGGCGCGCGCGTCGCGACGAGCCAGAACGGGTCCCTGCAGGAGATCCTCGTGGGCCCGGCCCGCGAGAACGACGGCACGTTCAACCTCTTCGGTGGCCTGCGAACGTCGATGGCGACCTGCGGTCACAAGGACCTCGCGGAGTTCAACCGCGCCGAGGTGGTCGTCGCCCCCGCGCTTCAGACCGAGGGCAAGGCCCTCCAGCGCGAGCAGGGCGTCGGCATGGGCGCGACCAACGGGAAGGTAGCCGCCCTCGTCAATGAGTGACGCCGCCGACCCGTCTGCAACCGGGACCTCGGGTCCCGGTGCCGCGGCGGGCGGCGTCCTCGATCCTGAGCGCGCGAGCGCGGTCCAGCCGCTCGACTCGCCCGGGAGCGGGAGCGGCGGCGCCCCCCCGGTCGGGCGGGAGCTCGCAGAGATCGTCGTGCTCGACTACGGCGGCCAGTACTCGCAGCTGATCGCGCGCAGGGTCCGCGACTGCGGCGTCTTCAGCGAGCTGCTTCCGCATCATGTCGCGCTCGAGGAGATCGCCGCCCGGAGGCCTCGCGGGATCATTCTCTCCGGGGGCCCTGCCTCTGTCTACGCCGGCGGGGCGCCGCCTCTGGATCGCCGGCTCCTGGACCTCGGTGTCCCCGTGATGGGCATCTGCTACGGCATGCAGCTGCTGGTGCACGAGCTGGGCGGACGCGTCGAGCAGGCAGAGGTCGGCGAGTTCGGCCGGTCTGACCTCCACGTGGGCGATCCCGGGCTGTTGCTCGCCGGGCTGCCGCGAGAGCAGACGTGCTGGATGTCACATCGCGACACCGTCTTCGAGCCGCCGCCCGGTTTCACCGCGCTGGCATCTTCGACGGCCTCGCCGGTGGCCGCGATCGAGGATCGCGAGCGCGCCATCTACGGAATCCAGTTTCACCCGGAGGTGGTCCACACCCCCTACGGCCAGGAGATCCTGTCGCGCTTTCTGACGGACATCTGCGGCTGTGAGCTGACCTGGTCACCCGCCTCGATCGCCGAGGAGCAGATCCGGCGGATCCGCGAGCAGGTGGGGGAGGGCAAGGTCATCTGCGGCCTGTCGGGCGGCGTGGACTCCTCGGTGGCGGCACTGCTCGTGCACCGGGCGGTCGGCGACCAGCTGACGTGCGTGTTCGTCGATCACGGGCTGATGCGCAAGGAAGAGGGCGAGCAGGTCATCAGCACGTTCCGCGACACGTTCAAGGTGCCGCTCGTGGCGGTCGACGCCGAGAGCCGCTTCCTCGAGAAGCTCAGGGGGATCAGCGATCCCGAGGCCAAGCGCAAGGTCATCGGCGCCGAGTTCATCAGGGTGTTCGAGGAGGAGGCCGCCAGGCTCGCAGAGCTCGACGGCGGCGCCTCCGGCGGCGATCCACCCGCGCGGTTCCTCGTGCAGGGGACGCTCTACTCCGACGTGATCGAGTCCGGTGGCGGCACCGGCTCGGCGACGATCAAGTCCCATCACAACGTCGGCGGCCTGCCGGACGATCTCCGGTTCGAGCTCGTCGAGCCGTTGCGGGCGCTGTTCAAGGACGAGGTCCGCGCGGTCGGCGCCGAGCTCGGGCTGCCCGAGCGGCTCGTCTGGCGCCAGCCCTTCCCGGGGCCGGGGCTCGCGATCAGGGTGGTCGGCGGCGAAGCGACCAAGGAGCGACTCGACGTGCTGCGCGAGGCCGACTACATCCTCCAGGACGAGATCCGCGGCGCCGGCCTGTACCGGGAGCTGTGGCAGTCCTTCTGCGTGCTCCCAGACGTTCGCACCGTCGGGGTCCAGGGCGATGAGCGCACCTACGGACATGTGGTTGTCCTGCGGGCCGTCACCAGCGACGATGCGATGACCGCCGACTGGGCGCGGCTGCCCTACGACCTGCTCGAGCGGATCGCCTCGCGGATGATCAACGAGATCCGCGAGGTGAACAGGGTCGTCCTCGACATCACCTCAAAGCCGCCCGGCACGATCGAGTGGGAGTAGCCCCCGGCCGGGGGTCACTTCGCCTATCATGTCCCGTTCGCGCCGCGCGGCCGATCGAAGATCGCCCAGCGTGGCCTTTTTCACGCCATGGCACCCTCCACAAAGACCTACGTAGCGAAGCCGACCGACCGTGAGCGCAACTGGCTGCTCGTGGACGCGAACGGCAAGACGCTCGGCCGCCTCGCGACCCAGATCGCGGACCTGCTGCGGGGCAAGCGCAAGCCCGAGTACACCCCGCACATCGACACCGGCGACTTCGTCGTCGTCGTGAACGCCGAGAAGATCCACGTGACCGGCAACAAGCGCTCCGACAAGCGCTACTACCGCCACTCCGGCTATCCGGGGGGCCTGCGCTCGCGAACCTTCGAGGAGATGATGGCGCGGCGGCCCGAGGAGATCATCAGGCTCGCCGTGAAGGGCATGATGCCGCGCAACCGGCTGGCGAGGAAGCAGATCACGAAGCTCAAGATCTACGCCGGCCCCGAGCACCCCCACACGGCACAGAAACCGCAGACTCTGGAGATCGACGCATGATGGCCGACGACGAGAAGCCCGAGACGACCGAGGAGAGCGCGCCCGACGCACCCGACACCGACGCGCAGGCCGGCGGACCCGCCGAGGAGGCCCCGGGCGAGGAGTCAGGAGCGCGAGCCGTGCCCAGCGAGGAGGCGCAGGAGATAGCCGCCGTCGCCGAGGACGCTCCGCTGCAGGCGCTCGAGGAGGCCGAGGCGACCGGCAAGGAGCCCACCCTTCCCGAGCCTCCCGCCGTCGCTCCCGGCGGAGAGGGCCACGCCGTGCCGAGCGAGGATGCGATGGAGGTAGCGGCGGTCGCCGAGGACGCGCCCCTGGAGGCGCTTCAGGAGGCCGAGGACCGCGCCGCCGAACATGCGGCGGAGACCGAGGACGAGCCCGACGAGGAGCCGGCGCCGATCGTGAAACCTGCGGTCCCGGGAGCGGACCTCGAGGTGGACATCGTCCCCGAGGGGGTCGATCCACTCGGCCGTGGCGAGACCTACGTCGACCCGTACGCGATCGAGGACGAGGAGGCCGGGCGGGCTGCAGAGGGCGAGGAGCAGGAGCGCGAGGAGGAGCCGTTCTCCGAGCCGATCTCGACCGCCGCGATCGATCTCGCCTCCGGCGCGCGCTACCGCGCCACCGGCAAGCGCAAGACTGCGATCGCCAGGGTCACGCTTCGGCCCGGGACGGGCAGCTACCTGGTCAACGGACATTCGCTCGAGTCGCACTTCCCGCGGCTGACACTGCAGCGCAACATTCGCCAGCCGCTCGAGACGGTCGGCTACCAGGAGCGCATGGATGTCGTCGCGCGTCTGCATGGCGGCGGGATCTCGGCGCAGGCCGGGGCCCTGCGTCACGGTGTCTCGCGCGCCCTGCTCGAGGCCGATCCCAACCTTCGCGGAGAGCTCAAGCGCCGCGGCTTCCTCACACGTGACCCCCGCGTGAAGGAGCGCAAGAAGGCCGGCCTGAAGAAGGCGCGCAAGCGTCCTCAGTTCTCCAAGCGCTAGCTCGGCCGCGGGGACGATGACCCGCAAGCTGTTCGGGACCGACGGCGTTCGCGGCGTCGCCGGCGAGTTCCTGACCGCCGAGCTGGCGGTGGCTCTCGGACGCGCCGCCACGCTCCAGACAGACGCGCAGCGCCCCCAGGTGTTGATCGTCCGCGACACCAGGGAGTCCGGTCAGATGCTGCAGGCCGCCGTCGCAGCCGGGGTCAGCTCGGCGGGTGGCGATGTGCTGCTCGGCGGCGTGCTCCCCACACCGGCGGCTCCGCTGCTGATCGGACGCTACGGGTTCGACCTCGCCGTCGTGCTGTCCGCCTCGCACAACCCCTACCGCGACAACGGGATCAAGTTCTTCGCGGGCGACGGCTACAAGCTCTCGGATCAGACGGAGATGGAGATCGAGCGCCAGCTCGAGGCATCCGGCGAGCTTCCCGGCGAGGGTGCCGGGCAGGCCGCCGCGATCGCAAGTTCGCAGGCGGCGGGGATCGGGCGCATTAGCGAGCTCAGGGGCGCGCCCGAGGATTACCTGCGGGACCTGCACACACGCTTCGGCGACCTCGACCTGGCAGGCCTCGACGTGCTGCTCGACTGCGCCAACGGCGCCACCTATCACGTCGCGCCCGAGATCATGCGCCGCCTCGGAGCGACAGTGAGCGTGATCGCTGACACCCCGGACGGGCGGAACATCAACGCCGGCTGCGGCTCAACGCACGTCGAGGAGCTCGCCACGCGGGTGCGGCAGGGCGGCCACGCGATCGGCTTCGCCTTCGACGGCGACGGCGACCGCGTTCTGGCGGTGGACGGCAGGGGAGATGTGGTCGACGGGGACGAGCTGATCGCGCTCGCGACCCTTCATCTGCGCGACCGCGGGCGGCTGAACGGAAACGGCGTCGTCGTGACGGTGATGACCAACTATGGGTTTCACTCGGCGATGCAGAGCGCCGGCGTGTCCGTCGCGACGACGAGCGTCGGTGACCGTTACGTGCTCGAGGAGCTCCGCGCTCGCGGCTGGACGCTCGGGGGCGAGCAGTCGGGGCACATCATCGACATGGACTTCAACCGGACCGGCGACGGGATCGCCAGCGCTCTGCTGACGCTCGAGGCGCTCGCCGGCCGGGACCTGAGCGAGCGCGATGCGATCTCGAGGCTGCCCCAGCGCCTGGTCAACGTGCAGGTCCGCGATCGGGGGGCGCTCGAGGGCTCGCGCGGCGTTGACGAAGGCGTGCAGGAGGCCTCGGAGGCGCTCGCCGGCCGGGGTCGCGTGCTGGTCCGCCCGAGCGGCACCGAGCCGCTCGTCAGGGTGATGGTCGAGGCGCCGACCGACGAGGAGGCCGACGAGGTCTGCGCGCGCCTGGTCGCCCTCGTCGAGCGCGAGCTCGGATAGCTGCCCCGCGCCCCAGATGCGGGGGAGCGCCGCTGGTATCTTCGAGGCGGTGTGCGGGATCGTTGGCTATGTCGGCGGGCGCCCTGTCCGCGAGCTGCTGCTCGCCGGATTGACGAAGCTCGAGTACCGCGGCTACGACTCCGCGGGCATCTCGGTGATCGCCGGTGATCGGATCGACGCGGTCCGTGCGGTCGGAAACCTGAACGCGCTGCGCGCCAAGCTCGAGGCCGGCTCGACGGGCGGCGGGCCCCCGGTCGCGCTCGCCCAGCGACCCGCCACGACCGGCATCGGCCATACCCGCTGGGCGACGCACGGCCGCGTCAGCGAGGAGAACGCCCACCCACACTTCGACAGCGACGACCGCGTGCATGTCGTGGTCAACGGCATCGTCGAGAACTATGTGGCGCTGAAGGATCGCCTCACCGCCTCCGGCAGCGTCTTCACCTCCGAGACCGACGCCGAGGTGATCGCGCACCTGATCGCCGAGCACTACAAGGGAGACCTGGCGGACGCCGTACGGGCCGCCTACGCCGAGCTCGAGGGCCACTACGCGTTCGTCGCGATGAGCCTCGAGGAGCCCGACGTGCTCGTGGGTGCCCGGCGCGAGTGCCCGCTCGTCATCGGCCGCGGCGACGGCGAGCAGTTCGTCGCCTCGGCCGTGCCGGCCTTCCTGTCCGAGACTCGCAGGGTCCAGCACGTCGAAAACGGCGAGATCGTCGTCCTCCGGCGCGAGGGAGTGACGATCACGACCGCCGACGGCGAGCCCGTCGAGCGAGCGCTCCAGGAGGTCGACTGGGACGAGGAGACCGCCGAGAAGGGCGGCTTCGAGACGTTCATGCTCAAGGAGATCCACGAACAGGCAGATGCCGTCGCCGAGGTGATCGCCGACCGCGCGGCCCGCGGAGACGGCGTCGACCTCGAGGAGGAGGGGGCGCTCTCGGAGACGATCTTCGAGGGGGTGCAGCGGATCGTCATCGTCGCGTGCGGAACCTCCTACCACGCGGGCCTGATCGGCCGCTACGCGATCGAGGAGTGGGCGCGGCTGCCCGTCGAAATGGACATCGCCTCCGAGTACCGCTACCGCAACCCCGTCGTCGGGCCAGGCGATCTCGTGATCGGGATATCGCAGTCCGGCGAGACTGCCGACACGCTCGCCGCTATGCGCCTGGCGCGCGAGCGGGGCGCGCGCGTGCTGGCGGTCACGAACGTGATGGGCTCGCAGGCGACGCGAGACTCCGACGGGGTGCTGTTCACGCGTGCCGGGCTCGAGGTCGGCGTCGCCGCGACCAAGACCTTTCTCTGCCAGGTCGCAGCCATCTACCTCCTCGCCCTTCGCCTGGCGGAGCTCCGGGGGACGCTCGAGCCACAGCGGCTGCGGGAGATCATCTCGGAGATCAAGCGCCTGCCGCACCGCATCGACGAAGTGCTGACGGGCGTCGCCGATCAGGTCGCCGCCGTCGCCTCGACCTACTGGCAGAGTGACTTCTTCCTCTACATCGGACGCCATGTCGGCCTCCCCGTCGCCCTCGAGGGCGCCCTGAAGCTCAAGGAGATCTCCTATATCGCGACCGACGCCTACGCGGCGGGAGAGATGAAGCACGGCCCGATCGCGCTGCTCGATGACTCGACGCCCGTGGTCTGCGTCGCCACCGACTCTCCCGTGCTCGAGAAGGTCGCGTCCAACATGCAGGAGGTCCGGGCTCGCGGGGCGCACGTGATCGCGATCACGAGCGAGGGAGATCGGTCGATCGCGCGGCAGGCCGACGCGGTCATAACCGTGCCCGCGGTGGACTGGATGCTGCAGCCGATCCTCGCCGTGATCCCGTTGCAGATGCTCGCCTACGAGATCGCGCGACGGCGCGGATTGAACGTCGACCAGCCGCGCAACCTCGCAAAGACCGTGACCGTCGAGTAGCCCGGCGTGGGCCTGCTCCCCGACTGGCTGCTTCCGCTTCCCGACGCTGAGACGATGCGCAGCGTCGATCGCTGGGCGATCGAGGAGCGCGCGGTCTCGGCCCTGGACCTGATGGAGCGCGCGGGAACGGGCGTCGCGCGGGCGGTGGAGCGGCTCGCGGACGGCCGTCCGGTGGCCGTCGTCTGCGGCAAGGGGAACAACGGCGGCGACGGGCTCGTTGCCGCGCGCCTGCTGCGCGAGGCCGGATATCGCGTCGCGGTCGTCTGCGTCGCCCCGCCCGACGAGCTCACCGGGGACGCGCGCGTGAACCTCGACCGGCTCCCCGGCGAGCCGCCGGTGCGCCTGAGCGGCGAACCGTGGTCGCGCTCGGGCGAGGATGCCGAGCCTGCCGGCGAATCGCCGCTCCGCCAGGCGGGTGTGCTCGTCGACGCGCTGCTCGGGACCGGCTTTCAGGGTGAGCCGCACGGACCGGTGAAGGAGGCGATCGAGGCGATCAAAGCCGTCGGTGGAGATGTGGTGAGCGTCGACGTGCCGAGCGGAGTGGACGCCTCAACCGGCGTGGTCGCGGGCGTCGCCGTGTCCGCGACCGTGACCGTGACCTTCCATGCGGCCAAGCCGGGCCTCTGGATCCATCCCGGCAAGGCGCACGCGGGCGCCGTCGAGACGATCGACATCGGCATCCCCAGGGGAGCTCCGGGGGACCCTTCGATCGGCCTGCTGGTCCCCGCGGTGCTCGAGCTGCTGCCGAGCAGGCGACCCGCATCGACGAAGTTCACGTCGGGCCATGTGCTGCTCGTCGGCGGCTCCCATGGGCTCACGGGCGCTCCACGAATGGCCGCCCATGCGAGCATGCGCGCGGGGGCGGGCTACGTGACGATGTGCGTCCCGGCCTCGGTGCAGCCCGTGATCGCGGCAGCCTCGACGCCCGAGCTGATGACCAGGGGGCTGCCCGACGAGGAGGGCAGCCTCGACACGGGCGCCGTCGGGGACGTGCTGCAAGCCGCCACGCGCGGTGCTCTCGCCCTCGGGCCCGGGCTCGGCCGTCACGAGCGGACGGGCGCCTTCGCCCGCATGCTCGCGCGCGAGGCGCAGATCCCGATGGTGCTCGACGCCGACGGGCTGAACGCGCACGCCGGCCGGCTGGCCGAGCTCGCGTCGAGGAGCGTCCCGACGGTGCTGACGCCCCACACGGGCGAGCTCGCGCGGCTGCTCGGCGTCGAGAGCTCGCAGATCGAACGGGAGCGCCTGCGCCACGCGCAGGCAGCCGCCGAGCTCTCGCGGGCGATCGTCGTGCTCAAGGGCGACGACACCCTGATCGCCGATCCCTCGGGGAGGGTCGCGGTCAGCCCCGGCGGAAGCCCCGGGCTCGCCACCGCGGGCACCGGGGACGTGCTGACCGGAGTGATCGGAGCGACGTTGGCCCAGGGTCTGGACGCCTTCACGGCCGCGGCTGCCGGTGTGCGGCTGCACCTCGACGCCGGCGCGGAGGCCGAGCGCCGGATCGGCACCCCCGACAGCGTCATGGCAACCGACGTGATCGACGCGCTGGCCGCGGCGCGCGCGGCCGGTGCGCGGCACCGGTGCATCGCCGGCGGCGCGAGGGATGCCGGCGGCGACGGCGAAGGAGACACCGGCAGATGAGCATCGCCCGCGCACAGGCCAGGGTCAACGTAGCGGCGATCGAGCGCAACTGCGCCCGGCTGTGTCGCGAGCTGCACTCGGGGACCGTGCTGTGCGCGGTCGTGAAGGCGGACGGGTACGGGCACGGAGCGGTGCCGAGCGCCTTGGCGGCGCTCGCCGGCGGCGCGAGCTGGCTCGCCGTCGCGGGCGCGGCGGAAGCGCGAGAGCTGCGCGACGCGGGGATCCGCGCGCCGGTGCTCGTGATGGGCGCGCTCAGCCCGAGCGAGCTCGCCGAAGCGCTCGACGCGGACGCCGACGTGGTCGTCTGGCGAGAGGAGTATCTGAAAGCGGTCGCCGCCGCCGGCGGTGGGCGCGTGCACGTGAAGTTCGACTCCGGGATGGGACGGCTCGGCACGCGCGACGACGCTGAGGCCAGCCGCGTCGTACAGCAGGCGCGCCGCATTCCCGCGATTCGCCTGGTGGGAGTGATGACCCACTTCGCGACCGCCGACGACCTCGCCGACGGCGGATTCTTCATGCGCCAGCTCGCGAGCTTCACGAACTGGGCGCGGGCGATGAAGGCCGATCAGCCGGAGCTCGTCGTCCATGCGGCGAACAGCGCGGCCACGCTGCGCGACCGCGAGGCTCACTTCGACATGGTCCGCTGCGGCATCGCGATCTACGGGATGGATCCGTTCGGCCGCGATCCCGCGGTCAGGGGCATCGAGCCGGCGCTCGAGCTCAGCTCCTACGTCGCCGAGGTCAAGCTCTGCAAGGCCGGCGAAAGCACGGGGTACGGGCGACGCTTCACGGCCGAGCACGACACGTATCTCGGCGTGCTCCCGATCGGTTACGGCGACGGCTGGCGGCGGGGCCTGTCCAACAACGCCGACGTGCTCGTCGGCGGGCGCCGCCATCCGCTCGTCGGCACGATCAGCATGGACAACATCACCGTCGACCTCGGACCCGACCAGGCGGCGGAGGGCCTGCGGGGCGAGCGTGCGATCCTGATCGGCATCCAGGGCACCGAGCGGATCACCGCCGAGGAGGTCGCCCGCCGCATGGACACGATCAACTACGAGGTGACTTGCGCTCTCACGCCGCGGGTGGCGCGCTCCTATCACCGCGACGGCCGTCCCCTGGAGGAGCAAGCATCCGGGCGCAGCGACTCGGCGCTCGACACGACCCGGCTATGACCGAGGGCCTGGAGGCAGCCCGCGCGGCCCTCGCCGGCCGGCGCGCCTGGCTGGTCGGTGGGGCCGTGCGAGACCGCGCCCTCGGGCGGGGATCGGAGTCGGCGGACGTCGACGTCGTCGTCGAGGGCGACCCCGGCGAGGCCGCGCGGGCGATCGCGGCAGCCGCCGGAGGGGCGGCGTGCTTCGCCCTGTCGGAGGAGTTCGGCGCCTGGCGTGTGGTCGCGCGGGACGGCTCATGGCAGGTCGACGTCGAGCCGCTGCGCGGAGGCTCGCTCGAGGGCGACCTGCGAATGCGCGACTTCACCGTCAACGCGATCGCCGAGCCGATCGAGGGAGGCGAGCCGATCGACCCGCTCGGCGGGCTCGCGGACCTCGCGGCCCGGCGCCTGCGGATGGCGGGGCCAAGCGCCTTCGCCGAGGACCCGCTGCGAGTGCTGCGCCTGGCGCGCGCCGCGGTAGAGCTCGACCTGGAGCCCGAGGACGGGACGTTGCGGGCCGCGGTCGCAGCGGCGCCGGGGCTCGCGGACGTCTCGCCCGAGCGCGTATTCACCGAGCTGCGGCGGATCATCGCGACCGCGCGTGCTCCTCGGGGCCTCGAGATGCTGAGCGAGCTGCGCGCGACCGGCGTGGTGCTGCCGGAGCTCGAGGCGCTGCGCGGCGTCGAGCAGAACCGTTACCACCACCGCGACGTCCATGGGCACACGCTGGAGGTTCTCGAGCGAGTCGTCGAGCTCACCGAGGCCAGCGCAGGCGAGCTCGATCGGATGGGCACCTGGGTGGCCGGGCATGGCGTCGAGGTCGCCTCGCTGCTCGCCGAGCCGCTCGCGGATGGCCTCACGCGCGGTGAGGCCCTGCGCTGGGGAGCGCTGCTGCACGACGCGGCCAAGCCGCTGACCCGCGAGACGCCGTCCGCCGGCGGCCGCGTGACCTTCATCGGCCACGACGTTCGCGGCGCCGAGCTGGCCCGCTCGGTGCTCGGTCGGCTGCGCTCCAGCGAGCGGCTGCGGGCACACGTCGGGGCGCTGGTCCGCCACCACCTCCGCGCGGGCTTCCTCGTGCACGAGCCACAGCCGCTCTCGCGCCAGGCGGTGTACGCCTACATGGCGGCGTGCTCCCCGGTGCAGGCCGACGTCACGCTGCTGTCGGTCGCCGATCGCCTGGCCACCCGCGGGGATCGCGCGGAGGAGTCGATCGACGCGCACCTCCGCGTCGCGGGCGGGCTGCTCGCCGCCGCGCTCATGTGGCATTCGGAGGGGCCGCCGCGCCCGCTCCTCCGAGGCGATGAGCTCGCCGAGCTGCTCGGCGTCGAGCCGGGGCCGCGGATCGGCGAGCTCCTGAACGGGCTCGCCGAGGCCCAGTATGCGGGTGAGGTCAGCACGCGGGCGCAGGCGGTCGAGTACCTCCGCACGCTCGCCGGGTCGCGGAGCATCTAGGCTTGCAGCCGATGGCCGACCCCAACTGCGTCTTCTGCAAAATCGTCGCCGGCGAGCTCCCGGCGACGATCGTGGACGAGGACGACCGCACGATCACCTTCATGGACATCAGCCCCGCGACGCGGGGCCATGCGCTCGTGATCCCCCGCCGGCACTCACCCGACCTGGTGACCGTGGATCGCGAGGATCTGCAGGCGGTCGCCCTCGCGGCTCAGCGGCTCGCCGGCCGCGCGATCGAGCGCCTCGGCGCCGACGGCGTGAACCTCATCAACTCCACGGGCGCGGTCGCGTGGCAGACGGTCTTCCACTTCCACGTGCACGTCATACCGCGCTACCGTGACGACCCGCTGCGGCTTCCCTGGGTCCCCGCTCCCGGGGTCCCGGAGGAGATCGCGGCCGCGGCGCAGGAACTCTCTCGCGCGTAGCGAAATACTCTCACCGCGACTATCGACGCGGTCGTCGTGTTGAATGCCCCGTATGAGACGCTTCCCCCTGGCCCTTCTCGCGATCGTCGCGCTCGCACTCGTCCTGCCAGCGGCCGCGCCGGCGACGCTCAGCGAAGTCGGTGTGATCGCAGCGACCACACCCGTCACCGCTCCGAGCTGCCCGGCGAGCCCGTGCCTGGCCGTCAGCCGCACGACCGGGTTTCAGGCGAGGGTCGCAGCGTCACGCAACCCCCTCTCCGTGCCCCGCGACGGCACGATCGTCGCCTGGACGATCTCGCTCGGCAAGCCGACCGCCACGCAGATCAAGTTCTTCGACGGGAACGAGGGAGGCATCGCGGAAGCGGGCATCGCGATCCTGCGGCCGCAGAAGAAACCGAACCTCACGTACAAGCTGATCGCCTCGAGCCCGCTCGTGAAGCTCGAACCGTACTTCGGAAAGACCGCCCAGTTCCCGCTTGAAACGACGATCCCCGTCAAGAAGGGCGACGTCATCGGCCTGAGCGTGCCCTCGTGGGCCCCGGCGCTTGCGCTGGGCTTCGGCAACGACACCTCCTGGCGGGCCAGTCGCCCGCGGAAGGGGTGCGCGAGCACGAGCGCGCAGACGACCCACTCGGTGGTCGGCTCCAACATCCAGTACTACTGCCTGTACCAGACCGCGCGCCTGACCTACAGCGCGACGCTGATCTCCACGCCTTAGCGGAGACAGCCCGGCTCTCAGGGCGCGCTGGCGCCGCCGGTCGGGCTCGAGCCGCCGCCGGCTTCGCTTCCGCCTTTGGAGGCGCCTTCGGACCCCGCGCTTTTTTCTTTTTCGGCCGCCGTGCCTCCGCCCGCCCCGGCGCTCGCGCCGCTCGAGGATTCTTCGCCGCCTTCTTTTTTGGTGGTTTCAGAGCCACTCGAGCCTTCGCTCGAGCTTTCCCCCGTCGTCGTCGTCGACTGTTTTGCGGCCGTCGAGGTCGTCGAGGTGGAGGTCGTCTGGGCGGCCGCCTTTTCGATGCTCGTGTCGGTCGGCGGGATGATGTCGGGGGTGCTCTTAGGCACGGCGTCGGACACGCTGGTGCCGCCGCAGCCGCCGAGCGCGAGCCCGCCGAGCAGGGCGACCAGGGCGATCACGGGCGCGCCGCGACGCGCCGGCCGGCGGGCTGCGGGTGGAAGATCGAGTTCGGTCACGGACAGGTCGGCTCTGGGGCGCGGCTCATCCGCGCGCTTTCGCGGGAGCCGTCAGCGGCCCCATGCGACGCCCGCACGTCGGGCAGTCGTTCAGGTCGCGCTGGGCGAGCTGGTCGCACCAGGGGCAGAAGCGCAGGTTCTCGACGGCCCAGGGCAGCCGCGAGGCCGACGGCGCCAGCGGAAGCACCTTGCCGACGATCCGAAGCTCCTCGCCGGTGTCCCGGTCGCGGTAGACCTCACCCGGCTCGGCCTCCAGCACCATCTCACGGCCGGTCGAGCGGTTGCGCACGCGATAGCGCTGGGCGTTGCTCACGTGCGTGACTCTACCGGAGCGGGTCCGCGGACTTCGCAGCCGGCCCAGGGTCCCGGAGCGTCGGCGAGCGCGCCTCAGGCGCCTGGATCGCGCCTTGCGTGCGGGTAGGGTGGCGCCTGGCGTGCGGATCCTGATCTTCCATGGCTACCTGCTCGGCGGAACGGGATCGAACGTCTACAACGCCCGCCTGGCAGAGGCGCTCGTGGGGATGGGCCATGAGGTGCACCTGCTGAGCCAGGACCGTCACCCCGAGCAGCACCGTTTCGTCGACGCGATCGGAGAGTGGGATGCAGGCTCGCTCAGCGTGCGCCCCGCTCGCGGCGGCACGGGCCACCGGCCGGCGCGCTGCACCGTCTACCGCCCTGACATCGGCGGGCTGCTGCCCGTGTACGTCGCAGATCGCTACGAGGGGATCGAGGCCCGGATCTTCCCCGAGCTCGGTGAGGAGGAGCTCGCGCGCTATCTCGCGTCCAACGTGGACGCCGTCCGCGACGTCGTGGCCCGCGCGCGGCCCGATGTCGCGCTCGCCAACCACCTCGTCATGGGGCCAGTGATCCTCGCGCGGGGGCTCGCCGGCGAGGTCCCGTACGCGGTCAAGATCCACGGCAGCGCGCTCGAGTACACGGTCAAGCCCAACCCCGAGCGCTTCCTGGGCCTCGCGCGCGAGGGCTTGGCGGGGGCCAGGGGGGTGCTCGTCGGATCACGACACACCGCCATCAGCCTCTGGAACGCGCTGGCGGAGCCCGGCCTCCCCGAGCGCACGCGCCTGGGTCCGCCCGGCGTCGACGTCTCGCGGTTTGCCCCACGCGAGCCCGCGGCCGCCGCCGAGGGTCTGCGCGAGCTCGCCCGGCAGCTGCGCTCGGCACCAGCGGCCCCCGGCGCGGTGGCGCCCGCGAGCGCGTTCACGCGCGATGCTCAGGCAGCGGCGGACGCCCTCGAGCGCATCGATCCCGACCGCGAGCCGCTCGTCGCCTTCGTCGGCAAGCTGATCGTGAGCAAGGGCGTCGACCTGCTCCTCGCAGCCTGGCCGCTCGTGCTCGGGCAGTTCCCGGACGCGCGCCTGGTGGTCGTCGGCTTCGGCGCCTACCGCGAGGCGCTCGAGCGCCTCATCGGTGCGATTTCTTCCGGCGACCTCGAGGGAGCGAGGCGGATCGCGCTGGCCGGACGGTCGCTCGAGGGCGAGGGCATCGAGGCGCTCCCCCTGCATCACCTGCTCGCGTTCCTCGACAGCCTGGAGGGCGAGGAGCGTGATCGTTACCTGTCGGCCGCACGCGGGTTGCGCGAGCGCGTGGTGCTGAGCGGACGCCTGGAGCACGACGAGCTGGCGGAGCTCCTCCCGGCGTGCCAGGCATTGGTCGTCCCGAGCACCTTCCCGGAGGCGTTCGGGATGGTCGCGGCCGAGGCGGCCGCCTGCGGCGTGCTGCCGGTCAGCGCCGGCCACTCGGGCCTCATGGAGGTCAGCGAGGTACTCGCGGGCGCCGTCCCGGCGCAGGCGGCCGGATGGCTCTCCTTCCCGGTCGACGACGGGGCCGTCCGAGCCATCGCCGCGCGCCTGTGCGCATGGCTCGGGGCCGATGAGCGGCTGCGCTCCGAGACCCGCGCCGGGCTCCTCGCGACGGCGCGCGAACGGTGGTCCTGGGAGGGCGTGGGCCGCGGCGTGATCGCCGCCGCCCGGGGCGAATTGGAGGGCCTTCAGGCGCCCTGATCGGGCGCTCGAGAGGCCCCGACGGCCCGCGCTGCGGCCCACGGAGCTGCCGCCGAGGCACCCGCCGCTTGGGATAGTGTTCCGCCGGCTCATGACCCGACCTGACGCATCAGGGCTCCGCAACGGGCCGTCCCGCGCCGCCATGAATGCGCTCGTGCCGCGCCTGGGCGCGGGCGCGCTGCTCGCGACGCTGGCGCTCAGCGTCGGCGGTTGCTCGATCAAGGGCGAAGACAACCCGAACGTGATCATGGGCAAGCAGCTGTTCGTCGCCAAGTGCGGCTCCTGCCACACGCTCGCACGCGCGAACACGAAGGGCATCGTCGGCCCCAACCTCGACGAATCGTTCCGGGTGGGCCTCTCCGAAGGCGAGAGGCGCAACACGGTGCGCGGGATCGTCGAAGGCCAGATCAAAATCCCGAACCCCGAAGGCGCGATGCCGAAAGACCTCGTCAAGGGCGCCCAGGCGAGGGACGTCGCCGCATACGTCTCCAAATCGGTCGCGCTGCCCGGCCAGGACACCGGCCTGCTGGCCACCGCGGTGGAAGCCCCCGGGGCCGGCAAGCCGGCGGCCGAGCAGGGCGGCAAGCTGCAGATCCCCGCGAGCCCCACCGGCCAGCTCGCATACGTGACCAACAAGGCGATCGCGAAACCCGGGCCGGTGCTCGTGGAAATGCCCAACAACTCGGGCGTCACCCACAACATCGCGATCGAAGAAGGAGCCCATGGCGCGACGCCCGGCGGCCCGCTGCTCGGCGCGAGCGCCATCATCACGAAGGGCGTGGCCACCGTGAAAGTCACCCTGAAGCCGGGTACCTATACGTTCTTCTGCCAGGTCCCCGGCCACCGCGCCGCGGGCATGTACGGCACGCTGATCGCCAAATAGGCCTCAGAGCAGCGCGCGCAGCAGGAGCGTCACCCCGACGAGCAGCGCGATCACGGCGATCGCATACAGCAGGAAGCGGAACGCCTCCTCCTCGGTCCGCAGCGGGTTCAGCATCGCGCTAGAGGATGTAGACGGTCGTGTAGACGACCAGCCACATGATGTCGACGAAGTGCCAGTAGATTCCCGGCACCTCGACGCCGCGATGCTGCTCCGGCGAGAAGTGGCCCCGGAAGGAGCGGATCGTCACGATCAGCAGCAGCACGAGACCGATGAAGACGTGCGCTCCATGCAGCCCGGTCAGCGAGTAGAAGACGGTCGCCTGGGCGTTGTCCTGCGGCGCGAAGCCGATGTTCGCGTACTCGTTCAGCTGGATGAAGAGGAACGTGCAGCCGAGCAGCAGCGTCGTCACCATGCCGACCTTCAGCCCGAGCCGGTTGCCGTTTTTGATCGAGTGCTGCGCCCAGTGGATCGTGAACGAGGAGGACACCAGGATCGCCGTGTTGACCCCGGCGACTTCCACCGGAAGGTGATCCCCGGGGGCCGGCCACGGTTGGCCCGCGGCCACGCGGATGAAGAAGTAGGCCGTGAAGAACGACCCGAAGACCATCACCTCGGAGATGATGAAAAGGAGCATCCCGAGCAGCGGGGCCTCGACCCGCGAGCTTCGGTTGGCCTCCGGCGGTCCGTGGTGCTCGTGCGCGCCCGCCTGGGCGATGCTGGCTGCCTCCATGGGGCTCCCCGCTAGGCGGCCGGGGCCGCGGTCGTGGCCTGCAGGTCGACGACGACGTGCTCGACGGGCGCCGAGGTCGCGCCCTGCACACGCTCGATCAGGTTCGCGCGCAGCCAGCCCGAGCGCTCGTCGGGAAGCGTCGAGATCACGATGTCGTCGACTTTGAAGAGCTCGAGCGCGTTGACGGCGGCCGTGTAGGGGTCGGGGTCGCCGATCATCCCCGAGCTCAGCAGCCCCGCCTCATGCAGGCGGTCGAGCATCCGTGCCAGGCGCGACCGAGCCTCGCGGGGAGCCTCGCCGCTGCCGTCGTGCTGGGGGACGACCGCGATGAACAGGTGCCCGGACGGGTCCTCCGCCGCCTTCTGGCGCAGCCGCTCGAGCAGCTCCTCGCCGCTCGATGTCTTGCTCGCGATCACGAGCGTCACCTTGAACGGGAGCTCTTCCTGCTCGAGGTCGGTGACGATGTGCTCGACGGGCAGCCCCGACGCGTTCTGGATCCGCTCGACCAGATCGCGGCGCAGCCACCCCGAGCTTTCGGCCGGATGGGTCGAGAGGATGATCTCGTGGGGCCGGCGCTCGGCGATCGCGTCCATCGTCGCGAGGAACGGGTCGGGGTCGCCGACCTCCCCGGTCGCGACGATGCCCTCCCGCCCCACCGCCGACAGGGCGAGGTCGACGCGGACCTGGGCCGATTCGCGGACCGCCTCGTCATAGATGACCAGCCCGGCCGAGGGCTCGCTCTGGGGCACGACGAGGCGAAAGCGCGCGTCTCCCGCCTGCGCTCGAGAGCGCACCGCCTCGAGCAGCTTCGGGCCGCCGAGCGTTCGATTTGCGACAACGAGCACTTCCTTCACCGGCTCCGCCTCCCGTTCTCGTTCATCCGCTTGGGGTCCCCGTACCCTGGCCGCTGCCCACGGTCGCCGGCGTCGGCGGGGGCGCGAAGATGCCGTGAACGGCGCCTGGCACGCCGTACTCGTAGGGGCCGCCCACGACCGTCGGGACGCGATCGAAGTTGAACACGGGCGGCGGCGAGGAGACCTGCCACTCGAGCGTAAGCCCACGCCACGGGTTCGCCACCGCCCGCGGTCCGCCGCGCCAGCTCGTGACCATGTTGTAGAGGAAGATCAGCGTGCTGAGCCCGAGCGCGAAGCTCGCGATCGAGATGAACAGGTTCATCCCCGCGAACTGGCTCGCGTAGGTCGCGACGCGTCGCGGCATGCCCTGCAGGCCGAGGATGTGCATCGGCCCGAAGGTCAGGTTGAAGAAGATGAAGGTCGTCCAGAAGTGCCACCTGCCCAGGCGCTCGTCGAACATCCTCCCGGTCATCTTCGGGAACCAGTAGTAGACGCCCGCGAAGATCGTCATCAGCGAGCCGCCGAACAGGACGTAGTGGATGTGGGCGACGATGAAGTACGTCGCGCTGACGTGGATGTCGAAGGGGACCATCGCCAGCATCACGCCGCTGATTCCGCCGAGCGTGAAGGTCGTCAGGAAGCCGAGCGCGAACAGCATCGGCGTGTCGAGGTGCAGCACGCCGCGCCACAGCGTCGCCAGCCAGGAGAAGATCTTGATGCCGGTCGGGACGGCGATGATCGCCGTCGTGATCGCCATCGGGATGCGGATCCAGGCCGCCATCCCCGACGTGAACATGTGGTGCGCCCAGACCGTGAACCCGAGTCCGACGATCGCGAGCAGCGAGAAGGCCATCATCCGGTAGCCGAAGATCGGCTTGCGCGACTTGACCGCGATGACCTCGCTGATGATCCCGAAGCCCGGCAGCATCATGATGTAGACCGCCGGGTGCGAGTAGAACCAGAAGACGTGCTGGTACATGAGCACGTCGCCGCCCTTGCTCGCATTGAAGAAGTTCATGCCGAGGCCGCGGTCGAGCAGGATCATGAACTGCGAGCCGGCGATGAACGGCGTGGCGATGACGACGAGCAGCGAGGTCGCGAAGTTCGCCCACACGAGCAGCGGCAGGCGGAAGAAGCTCATTCCCGGTGCCCTCATCGTGATGATCGTGACGAGGAAGTTGAGCGCCGTCATGATCGAGGAGGCGCCCGCGAACTGCACCGCGACCGAGAAGAACGTCTGCCCGATCGGCGCGTTGTCGGACAGCGGCGTGTAGGCGGTCCAGCCGTCCGCGAAGGCGCCGCCCGGGGCCAGGAAGCTCAGCAGCATCATGATCCCCGCCACCGGCAGCAGCCAGTAGGACAGGGCGTTCAGGCGCGGGAACGCCATGTCGGGCGCGCCGATCATGAGCGGCAGCACGAAGTTCGCCAGACCCGCGAAGACGGGGATGATGAACAGGAAGATCAGCAGCGAGGCGTGGACCGAGAACAGCCCGTTGAACGTGTTCGCGTCGACGAACTGCGCCCCCGGCTGGGCGAGCTCGGCACGCATCAGCATCGCGATCAGCCCGCCGACGAGCAGGAAGAAGAACGACGTGACCGTGTACTGCACGCCGATCACCTTGTGGTCGGTGTTCACCCGGAAGTAGTCCTTCCAGCTGTACGCGCCGTGGCCCGAGTGGTCCTCCGGCCGGGTCGGTTTGCCGAGTGCCCAGTAGAACCAGTAGTCAAAGCCGCCGATGCCGACCAGGAACGCGAGCGGCACCGCGAACAGCGCGACCGAGAGGATCGCGTTGCCCGAGATGTAGTGGTGATAGGTCGTGTGGCCCGTCGAGGCGCGGACGATCCAGGTCAGGAAGAGGGAGAACGCGCCGGCGCCGAGCATCAGCACGGCCGCGCGGTAGAACCCCGGGGCGCGGATCTTTGCGGCCATCAGCGTCTCTCCTCGGGGGCGGTCATCGGGCGGCGCACATTATCCCCCAGGTGTCCCGGTCGCGGCCCCGCCCGCCGCGGGTTGCTGGCTCTTGATCCAGCTCTGGAACTGGCTCGAGCTGACGACGTGCACGCGCGAGCGCATCAGCGAGTGGCCGAGGCCGCACAGCAGGTTGCAGACCACGGGGTAGGTCCCGATCCGGTTGGCCGTGGCGCGGTAGGCGGTCGTGATCCCGGGCACGACGTCCTCCTGGAGGCGGAAGGCGGGGATCCAGAAGGCGTGGATCACGTCCTTGGAATGCAGTTCGAAGCGGACGGACTCCCCCTTGGGCACATACAGCTGGTAGCTGTTCACGGGCACGCCGCCGGTGACCGAGGGCGGGTACTGATACGTCCACGCGAACTGCTGGGCGGTCACCCCGATTTTGATCTCGCGCGCCGGTTTGGCCTCGTTGTCGTGCAGCACCACGAAGGAGTAGCCGACCATCCCCAGCAAAAGGACCGCCGGAAGCGCCGTCCAGAAGACCTCGAGCCGGGTGTTCCCGTGGATCGGCGGCCCGTCCCTGAGCTCGTCGCCCGGTCTCATGTGGAAGTGCCAGACGCTGAACAGGATCACGGTGACGACCAGCACGAAGATCGGGATCGAGGCGATCACGAGCACGTGGTAGAGGGTGTCTGTCCGTCGCGCCTGCTCGGACGCGCTGACCGGGAACCAATGGATCGCGTAGCTCAGGGCGATGCCGATCCCGATCGCCAGAACGGCCGCGACGGCCGTCAGCGTGAGCGCCCGGCGGCTAGGCATTGGGCGCGCCTCCGGCGGGCCCAGGGCGGTTCTCTGCGGCGATCCTCTCCATCGGGAGGCGTGATCCTAATGCCTTGCGCCCCCGAACAGCGGGGCGCTTGACGACCGGCCGGTCACCCACTAGATTGAGACAATCGTTGCAAATGCTGTGCGCCGTGTCAGCCCAGACTCGCCCGGTCGAAAGGAGAACGAGGTGCAGGTACACGAAGGCATGAGCTCGTCGGTACTCACGGTTGGGCCGAGCCACACGCTGCGCGACGTCGCCCGACTGATGTCCGAGCGCAAGGTCGGCGCGGCCGTCGTGATGGATCCCGACTCGGGCGGCCCCAGCATCATCACCGAGAGGGACATCCTGCTTGCCGTCGGCTCCGGTCAGGAACCCGACGTCGAGCTCGTCGGCGACCACCTCACACGCGACGTCGTCTACGCGGCGCCCGACTGGTCGCTCGAGGACGCGGCCGCGGCGATGGTCCGCGGAGGATTCCGGCATCTGATCGTGCTCGAGGGGGGCGAGGCAGTCGGCATCCTGTCGGTGCGCGACATCGTGAGGCTGTGCGTGGAAGCCAACCCGGCAGAGATCGCCGCTCCGCTCGCCGACGGCGCGAGCACCCGCGAAGAATGGCTTCGCGGCATCGTCGCCTCGGGCTTGAAGCTGTAGGCGGCGCCGCACGGCCCGCGCAAGGGCCGGCATCAGCGCCGAGCGGCTCCACCGGGTGGGTGAAGAGCTCGGCTCAGCCGTCGTGAGCGTCGAGCGGAAGCTCGTCGATGTCGTGCCGCGTGTCTTTGATCCACCACACGACGCAGCCGATCGTCAGGATCCCGCCGATCACCGTGAGCGCGATGAAGGTCGTGACTCCGACGAGTGCGAGCGTGATCCCGACGGCGGTCAGCACCGGCAGGATGCTCGGGCCCGGAAGGTGGACCTCCTCACCCGCGGGCGGGACCTCGGGGTCGAGCGGGCTCACGAGACGTAGACCGCGGCGACCACGAACGTGATCCCGAACATGAACATGCAGATCGCGGTCACGATGAGCCCCGTGCGGATGTTCTTGCGTGCCAGGCGTCGGGTCATCATCGGCGGCGGCGCATTCTACAGGTGGACGTCGGCGACCATCGAGCAGAACAGCAGCGCGAGGTAGACGAGCGAGAACAGGTAGAGCCGCAGCGCGGAGCGGCGGTCGGCGCGCCGGTACAGGCGGGCCGCGCCAGCGACGAACGCCACGCCGAGAGCCAGCGAGGACACGAGGTAGATCGCCCCGAAACCTCCGGCGCAGAACGGGAGCTGGGTGACCGCGTACAGCAGCACCGAGTACAGGAGGATCTGGCGGCGCGTCTCGGCCTCGCCGCGGACCACGGGCAGCATCGGCACTCCGACCTTCGCGTACTCGTCCTTCATCAGCAGCGACAGCGCCCAGAAGTGCGGCGGCGTCCAGAAGAAGACGATGAAGAAGAGGATCACGGCGGTGCCGCTGACCGAGCCCGTCACGGCAGCCCACCCGACCAGCGGGGGGACCGCACCGGCGGCTCCGCCGATGACGATGTTCTGGGGCGTGCGGCGCTTCAGCCAGACGGTGTAGACGAACACGTAGCCGAGGAAGCCCGCGAACGACAGCGCCGCCGCCAGCGGGTTGACGGTCAGCGACAGCTCGAGCACAGACAGCGCGGCGAGCGTGCAGCCGAAGGCGAGCGCGGCGCGCGGGGAGACGCGCCCCGAGGGCACCGGGCGGTTGGACGTGCGCGCCATCTGCAGGTCGATGTCGCGGTCGAACCAGTGGTTGACCGCGCCGGCCCCGCCGGCCGACAGATAGCCGCCGAGGCAGGTCAGCGCGACCAACACCGGAGAGGGATCGCCCGCGACGTACATCGTCGCGATCGTCGTCAGCAGCAGGAGCGTCTGGACCTTCGGCTTGGTGAGCTCGACGTAGTCGCTCAGGAGCTGGATCGTCCGCGGCGCGAGCCCGACCGCGCGCAGGTCGCCGAGCGGCGCGTCGAGCGCGCCGGCTTCGCCATTGCGGGTCGCCGCGCTCACCTACACCCCGACCTGGGTAGCCCCGCTCGGAACCGTCGCCCCACCCGCGACGACGGTTCCCGCTGTCCGCCTCTCCACCTCACGACGAATGTCCTTCATCGGCTCGACCGAGCGTACTACCGGGATCAGGTCGAAGTTGTTCTGCGGCGGCGGCGAGGGCGTGAACCACTCGAGCGTGTTGGCCTTCCAGGGGTCCGGGCCGGCCACGACGCCGACCTTGAGGCTGCGCGCGACGTTGATGATCGTGACGAGCACGCCGAGTGCGAGCACGAACGCGCCGACGGTCGAGATCACGTTGTAGAGCTGCAGGTTGCCGACGTTTTCGTACTCGTAGACGCGGCGCGGCATGCCATCGAGGCCGATCACGTGCTGGATCAGGAACGTCAGCAGGATGCCTACGAAGATCAGCCCGAAGCTGAGCCTGCCGAGAGCCTCGCTGAGCATCCGACCGGTGATCTTCGGGAACCAGTAGTAGATCGCGGCGAAGATCGTCATCACGGACCCTCCCACCAGCACGAAGTGCAGGTGCGCGACCAGGAAATAGGTTTCCTTGAGCTGCCAGTCGACGGGGAAGGTCGCCAGGAAGACGCCGGAGATGCCCCCGATCACGAACAGCGCGATGAACCCGACGCAGAA
>DASZIU010000055.1:0-9397 GCA_035948815.1 Solirubrobacteraceae bacterium
CCCCCAGCACGGCTCCCATCCGCTGCGGGTTGACGCCGAGCTGTTCAGCGTCAGCCGCACCCCGCGCCGAGACCATCGGCGACTCCATCAGCTCTGCCTCATCCCACGTCGCGAACGCACGGGACCCGACTGCTCGCTCCAGCAGTCGCAGGCCGCGCGAGACGACGGGCGTGGGGACGGGAACCAGCAGCCGGCTGCGGCTGAGTGACCGCAGCACGACGCGCACCATCTCCTTGTGGCTCAGCGTCTCAGGGCCCGCGAGCTCGTATCGATCGCGCCAGTCGCCGTTTTGCGAGCGCAAGGCGCCCGTCACGCACGCCGCGACGTCCTCGGCCCACATCGGCTGGAACGAGGCATGGCCAAGACCCGACAGCGGCATCACCGGGAGGAGGGCCAGGCGCTCGAGCAGCGTCAGCCACGGGTCGCCGGGGGCGTAGATGATCGACGGGGCGAAGACGGTCGAGCGCAGGTCCGCCTCGCTCACGGCCTGCTCGGCGAGGGCCTTGGCGCGGAAGAATCGCGACCGGTGATGCGTGGAGGCGCCGAGTACCGAGAAGAAGAGGAAGCGCTCGACGCCGGAGCGCTCCGCGGCCTCGACCATGCGCCACGTCGCGATCCCGTTCAGCTCCTCGATCGACCCTCGCGGTTGGTCGCGGATCGAGGCGGCGAGGTGGACCACGGTCTCGATGCCGCGCAGGGCGTTGCGAAACGACGGCGGGTCCGTGAGGTCGCCGAGCGCGATCTGCACGCGTACGCGCTGCGCCCCCAGGCGTCGGGGGTCACGCACGAGGCAGCGCACCTCCGTGCCTTCGGTCACCAGCCGGCGCAGCAGCGCCGAGCCGACCAGCCCGGTCGCGCCGGTGAGCAGGAGCATCGCTGCAACCTAGCGAAGTCCCTCTTCGGCGCAAGATCGTTGACCCGGCAATCATCTAGCATGGAGGTTGGGCGCCGGCCGCGTCATCCCTAAAATGGCTCACCCCTGTAGATCCCCGTCAATCAACCAGGAAAGAAGCGAATGGCCTACGTGATCGCCGAGCCGTGCATCGGCACCAAGGACAACTCCTGTGTCGAGGTGTGTCCGGTGGACTGCATCCACCCGACGCCGGACGAGCCCGGATATGACGCGGCCGAGATGCTCTACATCGACCCCGAGGAGTGCATCGACTGCGACGCCTGCGTCGAGGCATGCCCGGTCGATGCCTGCTTCGCCGAGGACCAGCTCCCCGAGGAGTGGCAGAAGTACTCGCAGATCAACGCGGAGTACTTCAGTAGCGGCGGCGACGCGGCCGCCGCAGCCGGCTAGCGGCTAGTCCGCGAGCTCGCGAGCAAGGCTCGCGGCCGGTTCTCGCTCCCTGCCCGCTCCATAGTCGGGGTCGAGCACGTCGAAGATCGGCACGTCGGCGATCGCCTCGCCGAGCGCCGCGCGCAAGCTCATCGAGTCGAACCGGTGCGACTGCGGCGCCACGGGGTTGACCGTGAGCGCCTCGAGCCTGGTCGGCGCGAGTGTGCGTATCTCGATGCCCTGCGCTCGGTACCACGCCGGTCCGCGCTCGGACAGGAACACGCGCGTGCTGTCGGCGACCACGAGCGTCAGCTGGCCCGTCGCCGCGCGCCGCGCCCGCAGCACGTCGTTGACGAACCCCTCCGGCAGCGCTCCGTGGACGATCAGCCAGCGCGCGTCGGGAAGCGACCCCAGCGCGGCCTCTATCTCCCGTCCGTCGCCGGAGAGGACGAAGCGGGGCGCCAGCTCGAGAGCGTCATAGCCGGCACCCACGAGCACGCTCGCGGACCGGCTCTGGCCCGCGCCGTGGGCGCTCAGCTCGGCGAGAGCCCGCACCCGAGCGTCATCGAGCTCGCGCAGGCGGACGACGTCGACGGCGTCGCGGGTCCTTGCGACGACCTCCTCGAGCTCGGATCCGAGCACCGCGCCCGTGGACATCACCAATCCGTCGGTGACCGATGGCGCGGAGGCCGCCCGCCGATCTATCGCCCCGTCGATCAGGACCTGCTCGGCGCCGTGGCCGAGCATCGCGTCGCTGACCGCCCTCACGTCCTCCGCCCCGCTCGGACCGGCGACCTCGATCGTGCCCGGTTCCCGAAGCCGCGCGATCAGCACGCCACCGAGCGGCGTGCGCACGCCGGTGTTCTCGAGCACCGTGTGCGGGATCTCGCTGACGCTCAGCAACGCGTCGGTGGTCGCGACGAGGGCTCCCGCCGGAAGCCGTACTCGCGGCTTGCCGATCCTCGCGTCGATCACGTCGTGCTCCTCGCCGTCGCGACCAACCGAGGTGACGCCGATCAGCCGCCCCTCGGTCTCGAGCTCGCGGAGCAGCGCCGCGAGGGCCTCGGTCTTGCCAGTGTTCTTCGCGAGCCCCACCATCGCCAGGCGCCTGACGGAGGCGGTGAGCCGCGAGAGCAGCACGGCTCAGCCGCGCGCCGCGACGCGCGCCGCGAGCTCGCGCACGATGAAGGTCGCGAGGTGGTGCGGATACGTGCCCTTCGAGAAGCCGGCGTCGAATCCGAGCTCCTTGGCGAGCTCGTTGGAGACGCGCGGCCCGCCGCAGGCGAGGATCATCTCCCGGCGCCTGCCCTCCGCCTCCACCATCTCGACGAGCTCGGTCAGGTTCTGCACGTGCAGGTTCTGTTGGGTCACCGTCTGGGAGACGAGGATCGCGTCGGCGTCCACCTCGATCGCCTTCGCGAGCAGCGTGCTGTTCGGGACCTGGCTGCCGAGGTTGTAGGTCGCGAACGAGCGGTAGCCCTCCAGCCCGTGGTGGCCGTGGTAGCCCTTGAGGTTGAGCATCGCGTCGATGCCGACGCTGTGCGTGTCCGAGCCCGTGCTCGCCCCCACGACGATGATCTTGCGGCCGACGTGCGCCTGCGCGAAGCGTTCGATCTCCTCCTCCGTCATGTACTCGATGTTGAAGCCCTCCCCCTCGAGGGCCGTGAAGTCGATCGTCTGCGAGCAGACGCCGTACATGACGAAGTAGGTGTAGCCCTCGGTCAACTGCTCGTAGTGCACGACCTCCGGCTCCTCGAAGCCCATCTTCGCGGCGAGCTCGAGAGCCGCCTTGCGAGCGGCCAGCGAGTAGGGGACCGGGAGCGTGAAGCTCATCTGCACGAGCCCGTCGCCGAGGTGGTCGGCATAGGGCTTGACGGCGGCGAGGTCGATCTCCCTAGGCATAGCTCGCCTCGTCCGCGACGGCCGGGTCGCGCATCAGCTCGACGAGCGGGTTGAAGTAGGCCTCCTCGACGGTGATGATCCCCTCGATCCCACGACCGTCGTCGATCGCGCGGCTGACGTCGCCGAAGGTCGCCTGCTCGATCGCCTGCAGCAGCCCCGTCTGCGCGATCCGCTCGAGCAGCTCCTGGGCGCCGGCGAGCACCTGCTGGGCATGCGTCTGGATGATGCCGCCGGGCTTGAACTCGATCTCCTCGCCGAGGTCCCGGGCCGCGTTGAAGACGTAGTTCACGTTCTGCAGCCCCAGCACGCGGTCCTGGATGTGGGGCGTGAAGATGCCCTCGGTCGGCACGCCGATCGTCTGGATCCCCTGTCCCGTCGCGACCGTGACGAGGTTGAAGAGGCTGTCGGCGGCGTGCGTGCGGAACAGGTTGCCGTCCATGTGACGCGTGGGCGGCATGTACTTCACGGGGCAGTCCGGGAACAGCTCCCGGGTGAGCTGCGCCTGCGCCCACTCGTACAGCAGGCCGTTGGTGACGGGGACGTCGATCTCGAACGCGTCCCCGAGCGCGATCTGCGCGTCGGGCACGCCCGAGGCGCGCGCTAGCTGGTGGTTGATGAATTGCGAGGCTGTGACCGAGGGCGCTGCCTCCAGCGCGTCGGCCGTGCGCAGGTAGTTGTCCTCGCCGGTGTTGATCACCACGCCGAAGTGGCCGTTGATCATCCGTGAGATCCGCTGGTCGATCAGGCCGCGCACGACGTTGATGTCGCGGTAGAGGATCCCGTAGAGGGCGTCGTTGACCATGTTGTCGAAGCCCTCCCACGCGCCCATCACGGCGATCTCCGACATGCAGAGCCCGGAGCAGAAGCTGGACAGGCGCACGTAGCGCCCGTGCTGCTCGGACCACTCGTCCATCGCCTCGCGCATGATGCGGAAGTTCGCCTGCGTGGCGAACGTGCCGCCGTAGCCCTCCGTAGTGGGTCCGTAGGGGACGTAGTCGAGCAGGCTCTGGGCGGTCGAGCGGATCACCGCGACGATGTCCCCGCCGGCCTCCGCGACGGCCTTGGCATGGACGACGTCCTCGTACACGTCGCCGGTCGCCGTCAGGACGTAGCGCAGCGGAGTCGCGGCGTCGCCGAGCCGCTCGCGCATCGCGCGGCGCTCCTCGAAGCCGGTCGAGATCTCCCGCATCCGCGCGACACACTCTTCGGTCACGCGCTCGTGGATCGCATCGTCGGCGGCGAGCTCGAGCGTGCACAGGTCGAGCGTGCCGCCGCTGACCTCCTCGGCGATCTGCTGCGGCGAGCGGCCCGTCTGGATCATCGCGTTGCCGAGCCAGTGAGCGACCCCGCGCCCGAGCTGGCCCCGCTCCTGCAGGTGGTCGACGAGCACGTTCGGCAGCGGCACGTCCAGGTCGTCGGCGCCGTCCACGCCGAGCATCCGCGTGATGCTGCGCTCGACGGAGACGGTCGTGCGACCCGCGATCTGCTCGGCGACCTGATCCGCGATCTGCTTGGCCGCCTGCCGGCAGGCGGCGACGACGCCCGCGTCGAGATCCAGCTTTGACGCGCTCATCTCAGCTCCCTCACGATCGGGAAGGGGATCACCTCGCGCAGCGTGTCGCGTTCGGTGAGGATCATCACCAGACGATCGACGCCCATGCCGCCACCGGCCGTCGGCGAGTAGCCATACTCGATCGCCCGCGCGTACTCCTCGTCGTTGGGGTGCGGCACGTCGGCATCGTCGATCATGCGCCGCTTGCGCTGGTCGACGAACCGCTGCCACTGGTCGACCGGGTCGTTGAGCTCGGTGTCGCCGCTGACGAGCTCGATTCCGCCGATCACGGCGTCGAAGTGCTCGGCCAGCTCCGGGTGAACAGGATGGCGCTTGGTGATCGGGAAGGGCTCGAGCGGGAAGTCGAAGACGTGCGTGGGCTGGTTGATCGTCGACTCGATTTTCTCGGTGTAGATGTCGGCGACGACCTCGGCCCACGTCGCGTCGGGGTCCATCGGCTCGTCGAGCAGCTCGGCGAGCTGCTCGCGGGTGGACTCCATGAAGTCGAGACCGAGCCGTTCCTGGATCAGATCGCGCATCGTCACCCGCCGCCACGGCTTGGCCAGGTCGATCTCCTCGCCGTTGCGCCGGATCACCGTGCGGCCGAGGGCCCTCTGCGCGACGTCGCGAAACATTTCTTCGGTCACCGTCGCCACGTCGTTGTAGTCCGAGTAGGCGCACATGAACTCGATGATCGTGAACTCGGGCGAGTGCTTGGGGGAGATCCCCTCGTTGCGGAAGACCTTGCCCATGTCGTAGACGTTCTCCATGCCGCCGACGATCAGGCGGTTGAGGAACAGCTCGACCGAGATGCGCAGGTACAGGTCGCGGTCCAGCGCGTTGTGGTGCGTCGTGAAGGGCCTGGATCCGGCGCCGCCCGCGAGCGACTGCAGCGCGGGCGTTTCGACCTCGATGAAGTTCCGCTCCGCGAGCCATTCACGGATCGCGAGGATGATCTTGTTGCGCGTGATGAACAGCTCGCGCGTCTCTTCGTTGGCGAGCAGGTCCAACTCGCGGTACCGGTAGCGCGTGCCGGTGTCCCCGAGGCCGTGGCGCTTGTCCGGCGGCGGGCGAAGCGCCTTCGTGAGCAGCGTGAGGTCGCGCACGGCGAGCGCGAGCTGCCCGCGCTGGGTGATGTAGATCGAGCCCTCGACCCCGACGATGTCGCCGATGTCGAGACCGACGATGCGGTCATAGGCCTCCTGGCCGAGCGCATCGACCCGCACCACCGCCTGGATCGTCCCCGAGAGGTCGCGGACGTCCAGGAACGCGGTCTTCCCGTGCGCGCGGCGCGAGATCAGCCTGCCGGCTATCTGGTAGCGGAGCTCGTCGTGCTCTCCCTGCTCGAGCGTCGAGGCGTCGTGTGCCGACAGGACGTCGGCGATCCGTGTGCGTGTGTTCCAAAGGCTGACCGCCGGGTAGGGGTCAACGCCTTCGGCCCGCAGCCGTTCCATCTTCGCGCGGCGTTCGTCGAATTCGACGACGCCGTCGCGCGCGGCCGCCTCGCCGGTCTGCGACCGGTCGTCCTGCTCCTCCTCCTGCTCATTCTGTAGCGGCATTTCGAAGACGATCCTCCAGGTTGCACGTTCTTGTCAAGCGGCCGGCAGCGAGTCGGCACAGGGCGTATCGACTCATGCCGCGCCGGTCTGCGGCGCTGAAACGGGCATGTCAGCTGGCGCTTGGGCCTGAGGCTCAGGCCATCGGCAGCGACATGCCCACGGGTTTCGGGCTCGCCGCTTCGTCGGTGACCGGCCCATCTTCGACGTTGGGCAGCACCGGCAGCTCCAGCGGAGCGATCGCGATCAGGCCGCGCGCGACCTGGTGGATCGCCTGTGAGGCGGGGTCGTCGGGGTCGTCGATGACGAGCGGCAGGCCGCTGTCGGCGTGTTCGCGCAGCGGCATCGTCAACGGCACGCTGCCGAGCAGCGGGACGTCTAGCTCGTCGGCGAGCTCCCGCCCGCCGCCTTCGCCGAAGATCGCGAAGCGCTCGCCCGAGGGCGTCGTGAAGCCGGACATGTTCTCGACCACGCCGGCGATCTCGAGCGAGACCTTGTGCGCCATCTGCGCCGCGCGCCGCGCCACCTTCTGCGCGGTCTGCTGGGGCGTGGTGACGATCACGAACTGAGCCTGCGGCAGCAGCTGGGCGAGCGTCATCGATACGTCGCCCGTGCCGGGGGGGAGGTCGATCAGCAGGTAGTCAAGGACGCCCCAGTCGACGTCCTTGAGGAACTGGCTCAGCGCCTTGTGGAGCATCGGGCCGCGCCATACGACGGCCGCGTCCTCCTCGACGAAGAAGCCGATCGACATCACCTTCACGCCGTGCGCGCCGAGTGGGATGATCTTGCGCTCGGCCGAGACCGGCGGGCGGGTCGAGCCCAGGCCGTACATTCGCGGGATCGAATAGCCCCACACGTCCGCGTCGAGGATGCCGACGCGCTTGCCCTCGCCCGTCAACGCGGCTGCGAGGTTCGCCGTCAGCGTCGACTTGCCCACGCCGCCCTTGCCAGAGCCGATGCAGAGCACGTTCGCCACCTGCGCGAGCGAGCCGTCCGGGAGGCTGCCGCCGCCGAGCTTGTGCTGCAGCGCCGCCTTCTGCGCGTCGCTGAGGACGTCGAAGTAGACGTTGACGTGCGTGATGCCTTCGAGTCGCGAGACGGCGTCGGTGACCGCGGTCTGGAAGTGGCCCTTGATCGGACACCCGGGCGTCGTCAGCGACACCGTGACGTCCGCCACGCCGTTGCCGCCGAGGTCGATCGAGCGAACCATGTCGAGCTCGACGATCGAGCGGTGGAGCTCGGGGTCGATGACGACCTCCAGCGCCTTGAGGATCTCGTCCCTGTTCGTCACCGACCCATTGTGGCAAACCTGCACCGCAGCCCCCGAGAAGGCGCGACCGTGTCGCGGGCGGCACAAAAAAAGACCCGCGGGCGGTGGGGGCCGCCCGCGGGTCGAGGGAGGAGAGGGTGCTACTACTGCCGGCGGGATATGAGGCCGACAGACTTTCCCGCTTCCGGCCTCTCCGGCCCGGGCGGGGGAAGCTCCTTGGCTTAGACCAGGCTCAGGATGCGCTCCTGCACGCGGTCGGCCAAATCGGGAACGCTCTTTGCGACCTTCTCGCGTCGCGCGTCGAGATCGTTCACCGATTTCTCGAGCTCGCGACGGCGCTGGCGCAGTTCACGCTCGAAGCGGACCCGCGCTTTGCGGACCTCGCGCTCGAGGCGGTTGCGAGCCGTCGCGCCGCGGCGCTCGAAGCGGCGCAGCTGAGCCTGGGTCTTGGAGGTGGACGAGTAAGTCGAGATCGTGTCGCTCACGCTCGAGACGACGCGGTCGCGGGCGACGAGCGCCGCGCCGACAGGGATCAGCACCGCGCGCTCGGCGTAGTCGCCGAACACGTCGGCCGTCTCGCGCGTGGCTGTCTGGGTCTGACGGAGCGTCGACTCGGCCCCGTGGGCGGCCCTGGTGCGGGCGGCCTTGGCGCGCGAGCTCCTGGCTTTGGTCGTGGAAGCTTTCGCGGCGGCCGGTTTGCGCGCGCGTTTGCGGGTCGCTTTGGCGCGGGTTTTGCCGCTGGACGGTTTCGAGTTCACGGGTGGCATCTAAAGGGGTCTCCTCTTGTTTCCCGCCGCTACGAGCACGGGGTGGTCTCATTCCGGATTCGCACTGTGGCGAACATCTGTTTGTGTATTACCCCTCTGCAAGAGATCGTTACACATCGATCCTAGCACGCCGTGAAAACCCCGTAGTCAAGCGGATTCCCGGGCGCCGACTTTGTAACAGGAGGAACGTGCGTTCGTATCTTCGGGCACTTGCGCCGCCATCTGGCGGCGCAACCTGGGCCGCTATGTGGCGGCGTATGTACGCGCGAGCCACTCGGCCGGCGAGTGCAGCTCGGCCGTCGTCGGCAGGGCCTCGGGCCCGCTCCACGCCCGGGCCAGCGCCTCGGGACCGCCCTCGCCAACGACGGCGTCGCAGAAGCGCCTGCCGATCTCGTACTGGCGCAGCTTCAGCTCGAGCCCGAGCAGGCGCTCGAGCACGCGCCACGGCAGCCCGCGGGACTCTCGCCGGCGGGTCATCGCCGCGCGCAGACGTGGCAGCGACGGCAGGAACTCGGCCCCGACGGCGTCCATCGTGTGCTCGGCATGTCCCTCGATCAGGGACATCGCGGCCTGCATGCGGTCGACGAGCTGCCAACGCTCCTCGCCGAGCGTGAGCCGCAGCAGCTCACCGTGGCGGGCACGGTCGAGGATCTCGAGCAGCTCACTGGGGTTAGGCAGCCTCGGAGCTCGTGGCCGTCTGCCGGAGCTGGAGCCGTTCGAGCGGCCGGCGTCGTCTCCGCTCGAGCCGCGCCCGGGGACGGCGACCTGCAGTCCGTCGATCAGCTCGTTCAGCATCCCGCCGAGATGCTCTCGCAGCCACGGGGCCCCGGAGAACTGCACGGCGTGCGTGATCTCGTGGATCGTCACCCAGAGCACGAGCTCGTCGCGATCCACGCCGAGGTTGCGCGCGGCCTGCGCCAGGTTGGGCGAGAGCAGCAGAAGCCGGGGCGCGACCGAGGAGTCGAGCAGCGCGAGGTCGTACTGACCCAGCACGCGCTGGGAGAGCATCCCCGTCAGCGCGCCCACCTGCGCGCCGAGCAGGAACCCGGAGGCGGAGCGCAGCGGGCC
>DASZIU010000056.1:0-11763 GCA_035948815.1 Solirubrobacteraceae bacterium
CGGGGGCAGGATTCGAACCTGCGAAGGCAGAGCCAATTGGTTTACAGCCAATCCCCTTTGACCGCTCGGGAACCCCGCCGGGGGCTGTCGAGCATAGCGATCAGCATCGTCCGTTCACAGGCAACGGACGGCCGGGCTCGACCTCGTAGCGAGCATACTTTGGCCCGCCAAGGCGGAGGTGCGTTCCCGCCTCGACCACCTCCGCCGGGATGCACCAACGCCGCCCGTCACCGACGAGGACGAACAGCCAGTCGCAGCGTGACGCGCTGAACCGCTTAACCGGCCCACTCCAACTCTGGTTGCCGCCGCGCGTGCATATGCTTACGTCCCAGCGCCCTCTGCGGTTGGCTGTTGTGGTCTTGACCTGGACGCGCACAAGCTCCTCGCCGTCGTCCGCGATCAGGTCGACGTCGGGGCTGTGACCGAGGGGGATCCAGACGGCATAGCCTCGGGAGTCGAGCCACTCCATCGCGGAGAACTCGCCCAGGTCGCCCTGCCTGCGTGGGGACAATCGCTCCATGAGCCAACCATAGGTTCGGCTTGGGACGAAACGCTCGGGCGGTCGTCGAGCGGTGATGAGGGCCCGCTTGCGCTCGGCGGGGTGCGGGCTCGTAGGCCCGGCGGGTCGGCCGCTCGCGCCGCCGCGGGGTCGCCCGCTAGGACGCCTCGCGGAGCTGCTGGGCTTCGGGGAGGGTCTGCAGCTTCTTGAGGGTCCGGTTCTCGATCTGGCGGACGCGCTCGCGGGTGATGTTGAAGGCGCGGCCGACCTCCTCGAGCGTCCGCGAGCGACCGCCGACGATTCCGTAGCGCATCTCGATGACCTCGCGCTCGCGGCTCGGCAGGGATGCGAGCACGCGCGCGATGTTCTCCTTGCGCAGCGATTCGGAGGCGATCTCGAAGGGGGACTCGGCGGAGACGTCCTCGACGAAGTCCGCGAGCTCGGAGTCCTCTTCCCCGCCCACGGGTTTCTCCAGCGAGACCGGCTGCTGGGCCATGCGCATGACGTCGCGCACCTCCCGAACGGGGCACTCGAGCTCCGCCGCGACCTCTGCCAGGCTCGGTTCCCGTCCGAGCTCCTGGATCAGTCGCCGTTCGGCGTGGATCAGGCGGTTCAGCCGCTCGACCATGTGCACGGGAATGCGGATCGTGCGGCCCTTGTCGGCGAGCGACCGCGTGACGGCCTGGCGGATCCACCAGGTCGCATAGGTCGAGAACTTGTAGCCGCGGCGGTAGTCGAACTTCTCGACGGCGCGGATCAGCCCGAGCGAGCCCTCCTGGATCAGGTCGAGCAGCGTCAGCCCCCGTCCCACGTAGCCCTTGGCGATCGAGACCACGAGGCGGAGGTTGGCCTCGACCATGTGCTGCTTGGCCCGCATGTCGCCGCGCTCGATCCGCTTCGCAAGCGCGACCTCCTCATCGGCGCTCAGCAGCGGCACGCGGCCGATCGCACGCAGGTAGAGGCGCAGCGAGTCGAGACCTCCGTCCGCCGGCAGCTGCGCCTCGGCGGCCCGGGCGTCCGCGACGCGCTCGGGCAGTTCGCTCGCGCCGTCGCCCTCGCCGTCGTCCTCGCCCGGGCCGGCCATCGAGCGCCCGGCCTCTCCGGCGACGCCGTCGACCTCGACCGCGTCGCGGGGCGCGACGGATGCGGTGAGCTCGGCTGCGTTGCTCCCGGACTCGATCAGCTCGATGCCGTGCTCCTCCAGGTAGCTGAGGAGGTTCTGCGTCTGCTGCGGCGAGAGGTCAGCCTCCTCCAGCGCTGCCGCGAGCGTGTCACTGGCGAGGAAGCCGTGCTCCTGACCCTCGCTGATGACGCCCTGCAACTCCTCGACCTCGGCGACGGGTGTCTCCGTCGCTGTCAACAGACCTTCAAGCGTCTCGCTCAATTCCAACCCCCACGCATCAACTCGCGTCGGAGCCTCCGGCCCCGACCTCCCCAAGACCTACGCCAAGCCTCCTCTGCTGAGTTGCGTTTGCGGCATTGTCGATTTCCTGCAGCCTCCCGAGCCGATTGCCCCATATCCCCGTGATGACGCCAGGAGCGGATTGATACCAGAATCGCCGGTCGCGCAGCCGGTGTCGTCGCGCATGCGATGGCTGCGGCAGCGCTCGCGCTAGGCTGACCGAGGTGCAGGCGACACGGCTAACCGCTCCGCCGTCCCCCGCAGCGGGCGCCGGCGACGATGTCCAGGCGCGCGTACCCAGCGTTCGCGTCGCGCTCTCGCGCGTAGGCGTCACCGGGGTCGAGAAGGTCGTGCGCATCCGCGACGAGCTCTTCTTCGCGCGCCTCGATTGCTTCGTCGACCTCCACCGCGACCAGAAGGGCGCCCACATGTCGCGCTTCGACGAGGTCGTCAACGAGGCGATCGGCGAGGTCGTCCTGAGCGAGTCGCCCTTCCGCGCCGAGACCCTCGCCCAGCACATCGCCGAGCTCGTCCGTGCGCGCCAGGGCGCCGAGCGCGCCGAAGTCACGATCGCCGCCCGCTATCCCGAGCACAAGCCGGCGCCCGTCTCCGGCGTGCAGACCCAGGAGATCTACACGCTGCACGGCCGCGCCGTCGCCTACGAGCACGGGACGCGGCGGACCGTCGGCGTATCGGCGGCCGGAATGACCGCCTGTCCGTGCGCGCAGGAGCTGGTGGCCGCTCGCTCGCGCGACCGGCTTGCCGCCGACGGCTTCGCCGACGAGCAGATCGAGCGCATCCTCGAGCGGGTGCCGATCGCCACGCACAACCAGCGCGGCCTGGCGACGCTGCAGATCGGCTGCATCGAGGGATGTGCTACCGAGATCGAGGCCACGACGCTGCTCGAGATCGCCGAGGGAAGCATGTCCTCCGAGATCTACGAGCTGATGAAGCGCTCGGACGAGGTCGAGGTCGTCGAGAAGGCCCACCGCCGGCCACGCTTCGTCGAGGACTGCGTCCGCGAGATGATCGCCGGCGTCGTCGAACGCTTTACCGAGCTCGACGGCGCGAGCTACGTCTCAGCGCGCCAGGAGAACCTCGAGACGATCCACCAGCACAACGTCGTCGCCGAGCGCCACGGCCTGCTGTCTGAGCTGCGCGCCGAGCTCCAGACGGGCACGCCGCCGTCGCATCAGACGAGCCTCGAGGAGTGGCTGGACGCGGGGGCGCGCTCTCAGCCGCGCTGACCGCCGCCCTCGGCGGTCGCCTCGGCCTGCTGCATGCGCTTGCGCAGCCCGAAGAAGTAGTCGAGTCCCGAGAGGACCGTCACAACGACGGCCACGTAGAGCAGCGCCTGGACCCACGCGGGGTTCCCATGCACAGCGATCACTGCCAGGATCGCCGCGATCTGAAGGCACGTCTTGACCTTGCCGAAGAAGCTCGCCGCCATCACCACGCCCGCCTGTGTGGCCCCGAGGCGCAGCACCGTCACCGCGAGCTCGCGCGTGATGATCACCATCGCGACCCACGCCGCGAGGCGGTGCAGCGACACGAGCGAGATCAGGGCCGCGACGATCAGGAGCTTGTCCGCTAGCGGGTCCATCAGCTTGCCGAACGTCGTGATCGAGTCCCGCGCGCGCGCGAGGTAGCCGTCGACGAAGTCGGTCAGCGAGGCGAGCGCGAACACGACCGCCGCGAGCACGTCGCCCGCGGGCGTGTCGCCGAGCAGCGCCACGACCAGGACGGGGACGAGCATGATCCGCACGACCGTCAGCGCGTTGGGGAGGTTCACGGGGAACACTCGAACGGACATTACCCCCTCCAAGCCGGCCCGGCGGAGAGTGCTATACCGGGGGTCGCCGCGCCGGCGCCCCGCGAGCGGCGGGTGCGCCGCGCCACCGATCCAGACACGGAAGGGAAGGCCGCCATGAAGAAGCGCACTCTCGGGCCCGACGGTCCCAAGGTCTCCGCGATCGGGCTCGGTTGCATGGGAATGTCCGCCTTCTACGGATCGGCGGACGACGAGGAATCGCTGCGCACGATCCAACGCGCCGTGGAGCTCGGCTGCAACTTCCTCGACACGTCCGACATGTACGGGCCCCACACGAACGAGGAACTCGTCGGTCGCGCGATCGCCGGGCACCGCGACGAGGTCTTCCTGGCGACCAAGTTCGGGATCAGGATCGAGGGCGATCCGCCTCGCCGCTCGATCGACGGAAGTCCCGACTACGTGCGCCGCGCCTGTGCCGGCTCGCTCGAGCGTCTCAAAACCGACCACATCGATCTCTACTACCAGCACCGCGTCGACCCCGGGACGCCGATCGAGGAGACCGTGGGGGCGATGGCGGAGCTCATCCAGGAGGGCAAGATCCGCCACATCGGCCTCTCCGAGGCGAGCGCCGAGACGATCCGCCGCGCGCACGCCGTGCATCCCGTCACCGCGGTCCAGACCGAGTACTCGCTCTGGACCCGTGAACCCGTCGAGGGCGAGATCCTGCCGACGCTGAGGGAGCTGGGGATCGGCCTGGTCGCCTACTCGCCGCTCGGGCGTGGCTTTCTCTCGGGGCGCTTCACCTCGCCTGAGGAGCTCGACGAGGGCGACTTCCGCCGCTACGGCCCGCGCTTCACCGGCGAGAACCTCGAGCACAACCGCATGCTCGCCGAGCGCGTCAAGGAGCTCGCGACCGAGAAGGGGGTGACGCCGGGCCAGCTCGCCCTCGCCTGGGTCCTTCACCGCTGGGAGCACATCGTCCCGATCCCGGGCACCAAGCACGTCCGCTACCTGGAAGAGAACCTCGCCGCGGCGGACATCGAGCTCACCGAGGAGGAGGTCGAGCGGATCGCCGAGGCCGTGCCCGCCGCGGCCGGCGATCGCTACGACGAGGCGGGCATGCGCAGCGTCAACATCTGAGAGCCCTTGGGCCTGAGAGCCCATTAGGCGTGGGAGCCCCCGCGGGGGCTCCGAAGTCCCTGCGCGGCCGTCAGTAGCCGACCGAGTAGAAGCTGATCCGCCGGCAGCCGTCCAGCCGGTAGCGGGGCAGCGCATGGTGGCTCGTGAAGACGATGATGTTCGGGTTCTGGCAGTGGATCACGCCCGAGCCCTCGTGCGCGTGCACGACCGTGCCGGCGTTCGTGCCCGTCCAGACCCAGTTCACGGTGTCGTTGGAGTAGATGAAGTTCTTCCCGTTGCCCGCGTGGATCACGGCCGTCTGACGCGCCGGCCAGCCCGAGGGGTGGTAGTCGCCCCAGATCACGTCGCCGGCGTTGCCGCCGTAGATCGTGTCGTTGCCATAGCCGCCGAGCAGCCAGTTGTGGACGTTGGGCCTGCCCTTCAGGACGTGGCTCTCGCCGCCGGGTCCCTTGTCCATCACGAGGTGCTGAAGTCGCGGCCAGCCGGCATGGCTGGTCGAGGCCGGCGCGGGAGAGCTCGCGAGGAGCGCGGCCACCAGCACGGCGAGGGGTAGGGCCCGGACGCTAGGGTGGGGGGAGATGCCGCTGATCCCGATGGTTATAGAGCGCACCTCGCGCGGCGAGCGCGAGTTCGACATCTATTCGAGGCTGCTCAACGAGCGCATCATCTTCCTCGGCACGCCGATCGACGACCAGATCGCCAACCTCGTCGTGGCCCAGCTGCTGCATCTCGAGAGCGAGGATCCCGAGAAGGACATCTCGGTCTACATCAACTCGCCCGGCGGGAGCATCTACTCGGGCCTGGCGATCTACGACACGATGCAGTTCGTCAAGCCGGACATCGCCACGATGTGCGTCGGCGTCGCGATGTCGATGGGCTCGCTGCTGCTGGCCGCCGGGGCGAAGGGCAAGCGCGCCTGCCTGCCCAACTCGCGGATCCTCATCCACCAGCCCTCCGCGGGCTTCGAAGGTCAGTCGACCGACATCGAGATCCACGCGCGCGAGATCCTGAACGTGCGCGGGCGGATCGACGAGATCTACGCCGAGCACACCGGCAGGCCGACGGCGGAGGTGCGGTCGGACATGGAGCGCGACCGCTTCTTCACCGCCGAGCAGGCTGTCGAGTACGGGCTCGTCGACCGGGTGCTCGAGAGCCACTAGCCCACGGTGGGCGGCCGCCGCTAGGGATGTCCGCCCTGACCCCGCTCGAGCGGTCGCTGCTCGCGCTGGTTGCGGTCCTCACCGCGCTGGCCGGGTTAGCCGACTACGGGCAGTGGGCGGTCGTTCCGCGCTTCGTCCTCGCCACGCTGGCGCTGGCGGGCCTCGCGTGGATCGTGTCATTCGCCACCGAGCAGCTCGGCGAACACTTCGGGCCCGGCGTGACCGGGCTGATGCAGTCGACGCTCGGCAACCTCCCCGAGCTGTTCGTCGTCATCTTCGCCCTGCAGAAGGGTGAGCTGGTCGTGGCCCAGACGGCGATCGTCGGCTCGGTCTTCGCGAACGCGCTGCTCGTCCTCGGCCTCGTCATCATCGTCGGCGCGCGCCGGTCGCCCGACGGCCTGATGCGCTTCTCCAAGCGCCTGCCGCGGGACACGGCGACGCTGCTCCAGGTCGCTGCCTTCATCATCGTCCTACTCGGGCTCTCGCTGGCAGCGCAGGACCCCGCGAGCCACCACGTCGATGAAATCTCGATCATCGGCGCGATCAGCCTGCTCGTGGTCTACCTCGCCTGGGTGGTGCCCTACGTGCGCTCCGACGTCGTCCCGGGGACCGGGTACGCCGTGGAGCAGGCCCGGGAGACGACCCCCGAGGTGCTCGCCGAGGAGCCCGGCCCGGCGGGGCCGCGGCTCCCGCTGGCGTTCACGCTCACGCTCCTGGCCGTCACGGCGACGGCCTCCGCATTCGTCTCGGAGTGGTTCATCAACGCGCTGGCCCCCGCGATCAAGCAGCTGAACATCTCCCAGGCGTTTGCCGGCCTCGTGATCGTCGCGATCGCCGGCAACGCGGTCGAGCACACAGCCGGGCTCGTCCTCGCCTGGAAGGGCCGCTCCGACCTCGCGATCTCGGTCGTCAAGAACTCCGTCGCGCAGATCGCGGCCTTTCTCTTCCCGCTGCTCGTGCTCGTCTCCTTCGCGCTGGCCACGACCCTCACATTCGCGCTCGCGCCCGTCTACATCGGCGCCTTCCTGCTCACCGCCCTCGCCGTCGCACAGGTCACCGGCGACGGCGAGGCGGCCGAATTCGAGGGTTGGTCACTCGTCGCCATCTACGTGATCCTTGCGGCAGTGGCCCTTTACGAGTGACTGCCGGCGCGCGAGGCATCGCAACGGGCGCCGAAGCGCCTGGCGCGGCCCGTCCCGCCCCCGGGAGGGGGCCTTCTAAAAGGGGGGATCAGCCTTTGGCGAGTCCGCCGATCAGCGCGCCGGCGATGCCACCCGCTCCGGCCGCCTGTGCGGTGCTGGCGGAGCCCTCGAGCGGCGCGATGAACATCGTCTGGATCGCGAGGCGCCCGGGCCCCGTGAAGCGGTTCCACGTGAGCTTGCCCCCGCCGCCGAAGATGCCCGTCTTCAGGCCCATCGTGATCGCCTCGAGCTTGACCGTCGGGTCCTTGTAGAGCCACGCTCCGGCCTCGACGTCGATCTGCTCGCCCTCCATCAGCTGCACGAGGAACACGTTCCCGTGGCCGTGCAGCCACACCAGCGCGTCGCCGTTGGTCGCGCGGAACTTGTCCATGAAGAACCCCGATCCGCCAAGCAGCATGTTCTGGGCGCCCTTGATCCGTTCGAAGCTGTAGTCGAGGTTGTCAGTCGCGGCGACGAACTGGTGCTCGCGCACGTCGAGGCCCTGGCCCTGGGTCAGGTGCAGCGGCACGCACTGCCCAGGCGAGTCCCGGGAGAAGGCGATCCGGCCCGAGCCGACCGTCTTCGTGACGAAGAACTCCAGGCCCGCGATCTTGCGATTGATCGCACCGGGCAGTTTCTTCAGCTCGATGTTGACCTGTGTCTCCTTCCACAGGAGCACGTGGTGCTCGAACATGACGCTCGTCTCGCCGAGGTCGATCTGCAGCTCGGGGACCAGTTCACCGCGGATGTGGTAGGTCACCCCGGCAAAGCTCTCGTCGTGTACGACGGGTGGAATCGGCTCGGGTAGATGCATGCCCCCAGGTTCGTCGCAGGGGCGCGATCTCCCCCTAGCCTCCGCCGAGGCCGCGGCCGCGGATTCCGCAGCCCGATCCGCCCGCGCGGACCTGCGCCGCGCTCGGCGGGTCGTCGGTCAGGAGCTGCGGCACGCTCACGGGCCGCAGGTGCTTGCGCTGAAGTGCCGCGAAGATGCTCAGCAGCGCGCGGACCGTCTGGCCGTGGTTCTCATGCATGAGGATGATCGAGCCGGGACGCAGGCCGCCGATCACATTGCTTTCGATCTGCGCGTAGTTGGCGCCGAGCGAGTCGGCGCTGTCGACCGTCCAGAGGATCTCGAGCATGCCGTGTTCGCTCACGATCCGATCGATCGCAGGGCTGTGCCCTCCGTAGGGCGGGCGGAAGAGGAACACCGGACCCCCCGACGCGCTCGCGAGCGCGCTCTGCGTGCGCACGATCTCGCCTTCGGCTTCCGAGGCCGAGAGGGCGGTGAGGAGCGGATGTGTGAACGTGTGGTCGCCGACCGCTCCAAGCGCGCGCTCGTCCGCGGGCGCATGGGCGACCAGCTCGAGGTTGCGCCCGACGTCGAAGAAGGTGGCGGCCACGCGGTGCTTGCGGAGCTTGTTGATCACGAGCCGCGTGTACACCCCGGGGCCGTCGTCGAAGGTCAGCGCCACCTCGTTTCCGTGCGCTCCCGCGCAGTAGATCGGCAGCCCGAGTGCGACCAGGCTGCGGACCTGCGCCGACTCTGGGGAGCCACCCGTCGAGCCCGCGCCCCCGCCTGACCCCGGAGCGCGAGCGGGGGTCGCGGCCACCGGCAGCTGCCCGGCCGTCGAGGCGGTGCCCGGCTTCGTCGAGGAGCCGCAGCCGCCGAGCGCCAGGGCGAGCGCCGCCGCCGCGGCTCCGGGGAGGAGACTCGAGAGTCGCATCGCCGCAAACCTAGCGGGGCCTCGCGACCGGCGCTCCGCATGGCTCGGATGCACGCTAGACTGGCTGATACCTCGCGCCTGGGCGGGGTTTTTCTTCGCCCGAGGCCGCTCACCGTAACGAAGCAGGGATTCCGAAATGGCCCGTGGAGACGTTCGAATCGCTATCACCCTCGCCTGCGAGGAGTGCAAGCGCCGCAACTATCAGACAAACAAGAGCAAGCGCAACAATCCCGACCGGATCACCCTGCGCAAGTACTGCCGCTGGTGCCGCAAGCACACCAGTCACCGGGAGACCCGTTAGCGCGGGAGCGCTGTCGTGGCCCGTGACCGCAAACGTGCAAAGCAGCGCCGCGAACGGCGAGGAGGCGCGCTCGCGGGGCGCAACCGCCCCGAGGCCGGCGCCGCCCCGACCGAGCAGCCGCTTCACCGTGCCGACGTGCCCGGCGCCCTCGACCACGCCTCGGGCGAGGTCGAGGAGTTCGACGCTGCGCTCGTGCGCGGCGCCGACGGCGTCGAGGCCGACTCGGACGCGCTCGAGGCCGACGCGGACGCGCTCGATCCGGCCGACGAGCTCGACGCAGCCGACGATGCACTTCAGGCGCCCGAGGCGGGCTCCGGCCGAGGCGCCGACGGCGGCGGCCCGGGCGGCGTCGCGGTCGCCGAGAGACCTTCGGGCGCCCCGCTGCGCGGCGGCAACCGGGCGATCGGCTTCCTTCGCGCCAGCTGGGCCGAGCTCCAGCGTGTTCAATGGCCCGATCGTCGGCAGGTCACGCAGGCGACCGCCGTCGTCCTCGGCTTCGTCGCGATCGCCGGCGCCTACCTCGGCGCCGCGGACTTCGTCGCCAAGGAAGTCGTGGAATTCATCCTCGGGTGAGACCAGACCCTCGCCCCACCTTCGCCCCCTCACCGTCCATCGCCCCACTCACTGAATCACTGAAGGAAAGCCCAATGTTTCGCTGGTACGTCGTCAACACATACTCCGGTCACGAGAACAAGGTCAAGCACAACCTGGAGCACCGGGTCGTCTCCCTCGGGCAGCAACGAGCTGTCCGCAACGTCGTCGTGCCCACTGAAGCCGTCGCCGAGATGAAGGACAACCAGAAGGTCACCGTCGAGAAGCGCACGATGCCCGGCTACGTGCTCGTGAACATGGAGCTGAACGAGGACTCGTGGGGCGTCGTCAAGGGCACCCCCGGCGTCACCGGCTTCGTCGGCGCCTCCCAGGAGCCCGTGCCCCTGACCCAGACCGAGGTCGACCGCCTGCTCCACAAGGAGGTCGCCACAGCGACTCGCACGCGCGCGCAGTTCTCGATCGGCGAGTCGGTCAAGGTCGTCTCCGGCCCGCTGTCGGACTTCTCCGGCGAGATCTCCGAGATCAACGAGGATGCAGCCAGGCTCAAGGTGCTGGTATCTATCTTCGGCAGGGAGACTCCCGTCGAGGTCGGGTTCGACCAGGTGAAGAAGCTCTGAGATGGCCAAGAAGGTTCTGACAACGATCAAGCTGCAGGCGAACGCCGGGCAGGCGAGCCCTGCGCCGCCGGTCGGCCCTGCGCTGGGCCAGCACGGGATCAACATCATGGAGTTCTGCAAGGCCTTCAACGCCCAGACGCAGGCCGAGACGGGCACCGTCATCCCCGTCGTGATCACCGTCTACGAGGACCGCTCCTTCACCTTCATCACCAAGACGCCCCCGGCAGCCGTCCTGATCCGCCAGGCGCTGCGCATCGGCAAGGGCTCAGGCGAACCGAACCGGACGAAGGTCGGCACGATCACCCAGCAGCAGCTGCGCGAGATCGCGGAGCGAAAGCTCCCCGACCTGAACGCCCACGACGTCGACCAGGCGGCCAAGATCATCGCCGGCACGGCGCGCTCGATGGGCGTGGAGGTGGCGTCGTGAGCAAGCACGGAAAGCGCTATCTCGAGCTGCGTGCGAAGGTCGACCACGAGCGCGAGTACCAGCCCGCCGAGGCCGTTGGTCTCGTGCGCGGCCTCGCGAGCGCCAAGTTCGACGAGTCGGTCGAGGTGCACGTCCGGACGGGCCTCAACGTCCGTCACGCCGACGAGCAGCTGCGCGGCACGATCGCGCTGCCCAACGGGCTCGGCAAAGACGTGACGATCGCCGTCTTCGCCCAGGGCGAGAAGGCTCGTGAGGCCGAGGAGGCCGGCGCCGACATCGTCGGCGCCCAGGACCTCGCCAAACGGATCCAGGAGGGCTTCGACGACTTCGATGTCGTGATCGCGACCCCCGACATGATGTCCGTGGTCGGCCAGCTCGGCCGCATCCTCGGCCCCGCCGGCAAGATGCCCAACCCGAAGGTCGGCACCGTGACGATGGACGTCGGCAAAGCCGTGGAAGAGTCCAAGTCCGGCAAGGTCGAATACCGCACCGACCGCACCGCCATCGTCCACGTGGTGATCGGCAAGGCGAGCTTCGACGACCGCAAACTGCTCGAGAACTACGCGGCCGTGATCGAGGAGCTGATCCGCGCCAAGCCGTCGGTCGCCAAAGGCCGCTACCTCCGCTCGATCGCGCTGGCGAGCACCATGGGCCCGAGCGTGAAGGTCGACCCCAGTCGCACACGTGACATCCTCGAGGAGGCGCCCGCGGCGACGGTCGCTGCCTAGCGTCAAATCCAGAGGCCACCAGAGACCCCCGGCCGCCACCCGCCGATCTTCGATCGGCGACGGCGATAAGACCGGGACAGGAGCCCAATGAACCGAGAACAGAAGGCAACGGCGATCGCGGAGATCGCCTCCGAGATAGACGGGTCCCACGCGATCTTCGCCGTGGACTACAGAGGGATCACCGTCGCCCAGGCGGCTGAGCTCCGCACCAACCTGCGCGAGGCCGACGCGCTCTTCACGGTCGTCAAGAACTCGCTCACC
>DASZIU010000057.1:0-12335 GCA_035948815.1 Solirubrobacteraceae bacterium
CGCTGCCGTGGGCGAACACCACCAGGCCGCAGGCGCCGGCCGGGATGCTCAGACCTCCCGCCAGCTGCACGTCACCGAGCGGGATCCTCACGGACTGCTCGCCTGTCACAGCACTGCGCATTGTTTCGCAACTGCCAAGCGAGGTGCGCGAGGGCTTGCACGCCGCCTGACGGCGGACCGTCTCTCAGCGGGCCATCAGCGCGCGGAGGGCGTCCGCGAGCGCGGCGGGCTGGTCCTCGGGGATCAGCGTGTAGGAGTCAGCGATCTCCACCAGCTCGCCATACGGGAGCAGCTCGGCCAGACGGCGGCCGTGCTCCAGGGGCATGAGGCGATCCTCGCGCGCCCACGCGACCAGCGCCGGCCGCTCGAAGCGTGCGAGCGCGTCGTCCGCCGCCTGCAGGTCCCGCCGGCCCTGGGGGGCGGAGAGGACGTACTTGCGCAGGTCCCGGCGGATCTCGGGCTGCGAGCTCACCGGCCCGAACCAGCGGTCCATCACCTCGCGTGGCACCGGCCGCTTGCTGAGAGGGCCGTAGGTCATCGGCAGCCGTCGAAGCGCGTCGAAACGAAACGGAAGCAGCGCGGCGTCGAGGCCGCCGGGGACGCGGGCGAGGTAGGGGAGCAGCCGGGCCGCTCCTTGCGGTGGCACGTTGTCGAAGGCCTCGCACGAGCACAGGGCCAGGCGCGCCACGCGGCCGTCGTGAGGCCCCCCGACGAGGAGCTGCGCCCCGCCCCAGTCGTTCATCGCGAGCGTGACGTCGCGGAGGTCGAGCGACTCGAGTAGCTCGCCCACCGTCTCCGCGATCCCCCGCATCGAGAGGTCGGCATTGACCCGCATCGGCCGGCGGTGAGAGCCGAGCGGCAGCGTGGGGAGCACGCAGCGGTAGTCGCTCCGCAGGTCCTCGACGACGTGCCTCCACAGAGACCCGTCCATGATCAGACCGTGCAGCAGGACGATCACCGCGCCCTCGCCGCCGGTGTCCTCGTACTCGATCGTTCCCCTCGAGAGCTCCACCTCGGGCATCGGCCACCTCCGACAGCGCCGTCACGGCGATTAGATAGATCGTTCTACTAGAATGCGGAGCCTATCATTCGCACGCAACCGAGGAGCGGACTGGCGATGGCAGCGACGAGAGATCGGATCCTGGACTCGAGCGCCGAGCTCTTCCGCCGCCAGGGCTACGCCGGCACGGGGATCAAGCAGATCGCGGCGGAGGCGAGCGCGCCCTTCGGCTCGCTCTACCACTTCTTCCCGGGCGGCAAGGAGCAACTCGGCGAGGCGGTGATCCGCTGGTCGGGAGGCATGTACCTGCAGCTGTTCTCGACGATCGCCGCGCAGGCGGGCGATCCGCTCACCGCGGTCGCCGACTTCTTCGCCGGCGCAGCGCAGACGCTCCGGGAGACCGACTTTGCCGACGCGTGCCCGATCGCAACCGTCGCGCTCGAGGTCGCAAGCACCAACGAGCCCCTGCGCCAGGCCACGGCCGACGTGTTCGAGAGCTGGATCGACGCCGCGACCGCCTACTTCGTGGCCGCCGGCATCCCCGCGCAGAGCGCGCGCGGGCTGGCCTTCGCGATGCTCTCGCTGCTCGAGGGTGCGTTCGTCTTCAGCCGCGCGATGCGCAGCACCGAGCCGCTCGAGATCGCCGGAGCGAACGCCGTCTCCGCCGTCCGTGCCGCCCTCCCCCCGCCGGCATGAACGGCGCGGCTGCTCCAGCCAACGTCCTCGAGATCGAGCCGGGGCTCGACCGCTGGACGGCGCCACACCCCGACTGGAACGAGCGCTCGGCACACGGCTCCGCCGAGGATTGGGACGAGCTGGTGGGCTCGGTTCTCTACGAGCAGCCCGACGTGGTCACGCTGATCGATCCCCTGCTCCCCGGAGAGGGGCGGGACGGCTTCCTTCGCTGGCTCGATTCGACGATCGCCGGGCGACGGGTGAGCATCCTCACCACGATTCGCTGGCATCGGCGCGACCGCGAGCAGCTCGCCGATCGCTACAGCGCCCAGACCAGGAGCGCCTGGAACGCGGTTCCTGCAGGCGTCACCCCCAAGCCGCTCCGCGGAGCCGGCGAGACGCTCTACTGGCTTCCCGCGCCCAGGACGCTTGTCGCGGGTGACAGGCTGATCGTCGTGCCGGGAGCGGGCCTGCGGCTGTGCCCTCAGAGTTGGCTCGAGGACGTCCACGTCAACCGGCCAGGGCTGGCCGACGTGCTCAGCCCGTTGCTCGAACTACCGATCGAGCGCGTGCTCGTCTCCCACGGCGAGCCAGTGCTCCACGACGGGCGGGCGGCGCTCGCGCACGCGATCTCAGAGGCGCGCGCCTGACAGGATCGGGAGGCGGGTGGCCGACGCGGTACGCGAACCCGGCTTGCGCGTACCCTTGCTCGCGATGTCGGACGCCGATCTCGCCTTCGCCTCGCTGGACCCCGACCGCGATGAGCGCTTCCAGCCACTTCGACGCCAGCTGGGAGTCAGCGCCTTCGGGCTGAACCTGATCGTGCTCGAGCCTCGCGAGCGTGGGCGCATTCACGCGCACGAGCGCCAGGAGGAGGTCTACCTCGTGCTCGAGGGCAGGCTCACGCTCGGCGTCGAGGAAGAGGAGCACGAACTTACGCGAGGCGAGCTCGTCAGGGTCGCGCCGGCGGTCCGCCGGCAGCTGATCAACCGCGGGCCGGAGCGGCTCGTCCTGCTCGCGATCGGCGGCGACGGAGAGCATCTCGGTCGCGACGGGCATTCATGGGCGGACTGGGAGGAAGCCGGCGACGGACGCCCACCGCAGGAGGTGCCTCTGCCCGACGACCTCCCCGAGGTCGGTGGCGGATGAGCAGCCGCTACACGAGCCCAGACTTCGCGGCCGCGGGGTTGATCACGATCGACACCCAGCGCGACGTGCTCGACGGCGGGCTGCTCGAGATCGCCGGGACATCGACGGCGCTCGAACCGATGCGGGACCTTGTCCTGGCATTCAGGGCGGCCGCGCGGCCGATCGTCCACATCGTGCGCATCTATCGCTCGGACGGCAGCAATGTCGACCTCTGCCGCCGGGAGCTCGTCGAGCACGGCGCTCGCCCCCTCGCGCCCGGCGCGCTCGGAACGCAGCTTGCACTCGATTTGTTACCCGACCCGGAGGTCACGCTCGACGACGAGCTGCTGCTCGCGGGTGGTGTCCAGCGACTCGGGGCGGAAGAGGCCGTCATCTACAAGCCGCGCTGGGGCGCCTTCTACCAGACGTCGCTTGAGTCACACCTAACGGAGCTGAAGGTGAACACTCTCGTGTTCTGTGGATGCAACTATCCAAACTGCCCGCGCACCTCGATCTACGAGGCCAGCGAGCGCGACTTCCGAATCGTTCTCGCGCTCGACGCGGTCTCCGGGCTGTACGAGCGGGCGGAAGCCGAGCTCGCCGACATCGGTGTGCAGCTGTTGAGCACGCGACAGGTCCTCGCCTACCTGGGAGCGGCGCCGGCGCCCCGGACGGCCGGGGCGCCACTCGCCTGATCAGGCCCGCTCGCCGCCTCCCGCCGGCTGGCCGCGGCGATCAGCACGCGCTCGGTGGGCGTCGAGGGCGTTCGAGAGCGCGGCCCGTAGGCCGAGAGCTGGCTGAGCGTCAGGACCGGCGGCCGCGCGATGACGGTGTGCGAACCGTCGTCGAACACGACCAGGCCGCCGTCGGGCAGCCAGCTCGCGGCCCGCCGCGGGCCGCTCAGGATCGCCGCCTTGGCACGGATCTCGGCGAGTAGCGCGGTGCGTGCCAGCGCGGTCACCTGCACGATGCCCGTGTACGCAGGCTCGCCGGTCGAGGGATCGAGCAGATGGTGCGCCGGAGCTCCGCTCGCGCCGAGCCAGCTGCGCCGCCCGATGCCGCTGGTCGCAACGCCGCCATGCGCGAGCTCGAACGTGTGAAGGATGCGCCCATCGAACGGGCTCTCGACGTGAACCGGCCGCTTCGTCGAAGCGGTGCCGCCGAGCGCGACGTCCCCGGCGCAGTTGACGGCGAAGCTCCCGTGGTCGGCGAGCTTGCCGGCGAGCGTGTCCGCGAACAAGCCCTTCGCGAGCCCGCCGCTGTCGAGCTTCACAGCCGGGGAGCGCCTGATCGTGTGCCTGGCGAGATCCACCTCCACCTGCCGCCAGCCGGGCGAGGCGGCGCACGCAGCCGGTTTGCGGGATGGGGCCAGAGCGAGCGCGTCCGCCAGCGCGAGCGGCTCGCGCAGATGACGAACGTAGCCCGCGCCCTCGATCTTCTCGACCAGTGTCCCGTCGACGAGCCCGCCGGTGAGTGAGCCGGCTGTCACGATCGCCTGCGCAAGGCGAGCCATCAGCGCGCTGACCGGCACGACCCGGCGCGGATCGCCATTCAGCCGCGATAGCTCGCTGTCGGGGAGAAACCGGGAGAAGCGGGCGTGCCAGGCGAGCAGGGTCTGCTTGACCATCGCGGCTGCCTCGCCTGCCGACCCGTCCCGGCGGGACCCCGTGACGAGCGCCGAACAGGTCGAGCCGAAGCACGCGAACGTCTCGGTCATCTCCGCGTCGGCGCTCATGACTGGGAGGTGGTCACGGCCGAGCTGCCGGAGCTGGATTCGCCGCTTGCCGCCGAACTCGATTCTTTACTGGCGGCCGAGCCCGATTCTGTCGACGAGGATTCTTTGCCGCTCGAGCTCGTCGTTTCCGAGCTCGTCGGCGTGCTCGAGGTCGTCGTGGATTGGGCGCCGGTCGAGGAGCCGGAGGCTGCGGGTTTGCTGGATCCGCTGGAGGGGGTGGACGTCGTGGTCGTCGTGCTCGCGGTCTTTTTCGCCGACAGAGCCGGGTCGTGTCCTGAGGCGAGCTGGACGTAGACCGCGAGGAAGGCGGCGCTGAAGAGGGCTGCGGCAAGGGCCGCGACCGAGCGACGGATGCGAAGTAGACGCTGGCGCAGGGCAGCGCGGCGAGTCCTGGCGAGCGTGGCTGCATCCATCGGCTGCCCAGAGGGGCGCTGGCGCTGCTCGGTCGAAGGCGGGTCGTGGGGTGTCATGTTCACTCCGATCTCGGGATTGCGTGCAACGAGTCTCGGTGAGCCGTGTCGGAGTTCGCTGGAGCGAGGCTGAGAGGACGCTGAGCTCGCCGTGCCACCGCGACGGAGTCGACTCATCGCGCGAGGTGCGCCTGCGGTGCGCGTGCGGACCCGAGCCAGCGCACGGCGAGCAGGACGAGCGCGGGCAGCACTACGATCGCCGTCATCGCGAGGAACCACGCCTGCCCGGCGTCGGTTCCCTCGCCGAGCGAGTGCGCGAGGCCGAAAGCCCAGGCGAGTGCCGTGAAGCGATGCAGCCGCCGCCAGCGCTGGACGCCGATTCGCGCGCGAGCGTAGTAGGAGAGGCCGAGGATCAGCATCGCCCAGAACGCGACGATCCCCATCGAGGTCCAGAGCGTCTTGTACGAGCTCAGGAACGGGATCGCCACGTCGGCGAGGCTCGGATGCAGGTATTTGTCGCCGATCAGCGCGAGGCCGTGGACGAGCAGCGCGCCGAGTGCTGCCAGCGACAGCGCCTCGTGGGTTGCACGCAGATCAGGGCCGCGGCCTTTCAGCATGCGCCCGCCCATCAGCAGGCCGACGCAGACCGAGAGGCTCGAGATCACGAGCGCCGCGATACCGGCGGCGCGGCTCGTGATCCAGAAGATGTGCGGACCGGTGGCCGTCGCCAGGAGCTGAGCGCTGAGCATGGGCCCATCAAACACGAGCTTCCTGGGAGCCGGCTGGGAGCCGCCTGGGCCGTCGATGAGGGTCTGCGCCGGCGAGCCGTCGGTCGCAGATGGCTCAGGCGGGGGCGCCCCGCGACGGCTCAACCACGGCCTTCGGCAGCCGCACCACAAACACCGCCCCTCCGCCCGGGGCGTTCTCCGCGGAGATCTCTCCGCCGTGGGCGCTGAGGACGCCGTGGACGATCGCGAGGCCCAGACCGGCGCCCGCCTTGCCCCGCTCGCGTCCACCCTCGGCGCGCCAGAAGCGATCGAAGAGGCTGTTCGCCGAGTCGGGCGGCAGGCCGGGACCGTGGTCGCGCACCTCGAGCGTCACGGAGCCGTCATCCTGGGCGACGGAGAGCTCGATCGGCGTCCCCGGGGGAGTGTGGACGAGCGCGTTGCGCGTCAGGTTGGCGAGCACCTGGCGTAGCTGGTGGGGATCCCCGGAGACGACGGCTGACGCGGGCGCGTCGACCGTGATCTCGCGATCGGTCGCGGTCGCGCGCGCATCCTCACCGGCGTCGCGAGCCAGCGTCGCGATGTCGACCGGTTCCTGTCGCGGCTCGGGTTCCTCGTCCAGGCGCGCCAGCGTCAGCAGGTCCTCGACCAGCACCCCCATGCGCTTTGACTCGTCCTCGATCCGGCGCATCGCCTGTTCGGCACCGACGGCGCCCTCGGTCGCCCCCATCCGGTGAAGCTCCGCGTAGCCCCGGATCGAGGCCAGCGGAGTGCGCAGCTCGTGCGAGGCGTCGGCGAGGAACTGGCGCAGGCGCTCTTCGCTGGCGGTCCTTTCGGCAAAGGCTTTCTCGAGCCGGTCGAGCATCGCGTTCAGTGCGAGGCCGAGGCGCCCGACCTCGGTGCGCGAGGTCGCGGGCGTCACGCGCCGTGACAGCTGGCCGGCGGCGATCTCTCCAGCAGTGACCTCCATCCGGTTGAGCGGGCGCAGGCCCAGGCGACCGACGAAGAACGCGCTCACACCGAGCGCGAGCAGCACGCCACCGATCACGAGTCCCTCGACGAGCAGCAGCCGGTTGAGCGTCTGATCGACCTCTCGGAGCGGCACGGCCGCGACCGTGATCCCGGTGTCCTCAGGATCCTGTTTGGCGTAGACGCGATAGCGCAACCCCGAGGAGCCGACCGAGCCGACCGTGAAGAACTGTTCGAGGGGAACGTGTGCCGGGATCTTCGGCGCCGGCAGCGCCGATTCGCTTTCGCTGTATTTGATTTCGCGGTGTCCGAGCACCGTGCCGGACGGTTCTTTGCGCTGTCCATAGGTTCCCGGGGGCAGGTTCGGACTGAGCGGACCGCCCCGGCCGCCGCCCGGGCCGCCACCGGGACCACCGAACTGGCCCCCGTTGCCGGGCTGGTGGCCGGACGGCGTGGTGCTCGCCTGCCCTCCCGCCGGGAGGAAGCCTTCGCGGTCGAGGATCTGTGAGAGCGCGAGCACGGCGCCCTTGGCCTCCTGATCGACCCGCCCTTGCAGGAACGAGCGCTGCTCGGCGTAGGTCACCGCGGCGAGAAGCACGAGTCCGGCGGCCGCGAGCAGCAGCACGCTGGCGAGGACTCGGGAGCGCAGCGATGCCATCAAGAGCGGGGCGCCTGGAGCGCGTACCCGACTCCCCGCACCGTCTTGATCAGAGAGGGCCCGTGCGCGTCGAGCTTCTTGCGCAGGTAGCTGACGTAGGTCTCGAGCACGCGCCCGTCGCCCCCGAAGTCGTAGTTCCAGACGTGATCGAGCAGCTGTGCGCGCGTCATCACGCGCCTCGGGTTGAGCATCAGGTAGCGCAGGAGCCGGTATTCGGTTGCGGTGAGCTCGATCGGCGCACCGCCGCGGGTGACCTCGCGAGACTCCTCGTCGAGCTCGAGATCCTCGAAGACGAGACGCCCGGACTCGGGAGACGCCTGCCCCGTGCGCCGCAGGATCGTGCGGATTCGGGCCACGAGCTCCTCAAGACTGAATGGCTTGGTCATGTAGTCGTCGCCGCCCCCGGTCAGGCCGCGGATCTTGTCCTCGGTCGCATCCCTTGCCGTGAGAAAGATGATCGGCACCCCGGCCCGCTGGGCGCCGAGACGCGAGGCGACCTCGAAGCCCTCCATGTCCGGCAGCATCACGTCCAGCACCATCATGTGCGGCTTGAAGCGCGTCACAGCCGCGAGCGCCTCACGGCCCGTGCCGGCCGTCTCGACCTCGAAGCCCTGGAAGCGCAGCGCCATCGTCACGACCTCGGCGATGTTCGGCTCGTCGTCGACGACGAGCACGCGGTGGCCGTCGGAGTTCTCGGTCATGGCTTCATTCTCCCCTTTCAAGGCCTGGCGTCTCTCGAGCCGCAGTCGAATTCGATCGTCCCTCTTCCCGTGCGCGGCCCCGCGTCGGGTCTTCGGTGGGGTGGGTGGTCGGAGCACTTGTCGCGATCCTCTCGAGCGCCTCGCGTCGGGCGCCTGAGGTATGGATCACATCGGCTGGCGCTGTGAGCGACCTCAGGAGTTCCTGGGAGAAAGCTGAGAGTGCGCGGGAGAGGGCCCGAGGGATTCCTGCACCGGCTCTGCAAGCTGGCCGTAGGGGAGAACTCGCAGCGCGAGCTCGATCTCAAAGCGCCCGTCGGGATCGTCGAGCAGGCCGCCGAACAGCTCCCGCAGCCGGGCCATGCGGTAGCGGACGGTCTGGGGGTGCACGCCGAGTGCATGTGCGATCGCCTTGCGCTGCCCCGGGTAGCGCAGCCACGCCCTCAGCGTCAACGACAGGTTCGAGCGAGTGGTCTCTCCGCGTACGGTTTGCAGCGGCGCGAGGCGCCGGCGCGCGAGATCGCAAGCGAGCGCGGGCTCGGCGCTCAGGAGCAGCTGGACGTCGTGCTGCTCGGCCTCGACGAGAGGGGCGGGGTCGAGCAGGCCGAACTGCGCCAGGCGCAGCAGGGCGCGAGCCCTCTCGAGGCTTCTGTGCGCCTCATCGATCGGCACCGCCGGCCCGAGCGCGAGTCGCACTCCGGCGAGCTCGGCCGCGGCCCTGAGCCGGCCCCGGCGGCCCGGCCCATCCGGGTCGAACATCGCACCGACGAACGCGCCGGCGCGCGGTCCAAGCAGAACCTGGTCGCGCGCCGAGCGGGAGAAGGTGTCGTACTGGTCGGCCGGACCGACGAAGCAGGCGATCGTGGGGCTGAGCTCGATCCCCACGGCCTGCGCGGCCGCGTGCAGCAGCTCGCCCGGAGGCTGCGGGTCGCTGAGCAGCAGCCGCATCAGCTCGCTTCGTCTCGAGTGGGAGGCTCCCGACCGGTGCGACTGCTCGTCGGCGAAGCCCGCCGCCGCCTGGGAGGAGAGCTCATCGACGCATCCGAAACCCGTCTCGGCGAGGCGGTAGAGGTGTTGCGGCTCGATGCCGCCCGCCTCGCCGACCTCCGTCAGGCGCCGCCACATCGTCTGGCCGGCGATCCTGTAGAAGCTCATGAGCTCGTCGAGGCTGCGCCCGGCGCGGGCCTGGGCACGGCCGAGCGCGAAGTGGAGATCGCGGCCGGCGGTCGAGGGCGCCGTGTCAAACCAGCGGTCGACGGCGTCGGTGAGCCCGACGCGGAGGTTCCTCTCGAGCGCGTTCGCCGACGGCCCGAGCTCGGGATCTCGGCTGCGGATCTCGGTGATCGCGGCCTCCACGATCACCGGCACGGCAGGCATCAGCGCCGCACGCAGCGCCGGGGGAGGAGGCCCGGTTCGCGATCCCGCATTTTTGTTCGAAGGAGACAAGATCCTGTAGCCAGGTGGCTCTCTGCCATGCCGAGAGTACAAGACCTCACCCCGAGGGGAGAAATAGACTCGGCGACGTCTCGAGGGAGCCGTCATCGGGCGGCACGATCCCGGGCGCCGCTCGGCGCCCGGAGGGAGGAGTCGACATGTATGGAAATGGGGTGGCGCCCGCGCGGGCACGCCGCATCCGCGGGCTGATCGCCGGCGCGGGGCTGGCGATGCTCATCTGGGCCGCGCTGGCCGCGCTCGCGCCTGCGAGCGGATGGGCCTGCTCGAACGTCGAGTTCATCGGCGTGCGGGGCTCGGGCGAAAGCTACTCGGGTAACTTCGGAATGGGTACGCAGATTGCCGCGCTCTACGAACGCGTCAAAGCGCGAAAGCCGGGAAACCAGTCGCTGCAGTCATACGGGCTCGAATACCAGGCGGTCAACGTCGCCGAATGGTGGAAGGCCTGGGATTACTTCTTCAGCGTGTGGGAAGGCGACGAACATCTCGAAAACAGGATCAAAGGCGACGCCTCCGGCTGCTCGGGGATGAAGATCCTCGTCGCGGGGTTCTCGCAGGGCGCCCACGTCGTCGGCGACACGATCGAAAACCTGACCAACAAAAACGACAGCTCGCTCGGCCACATCTACGGCGTCGCGCTCTACGGCGACCCGCGCTTCAGCAAGGACGATCACGCCACGGCCCGCGGCAACTACAGCTCCGAACACTGGGGGCTGCTCGGCGAGCGCGGCAACTACTCCTCGAAAATCAACAACCGCCTCGGCGACTGGTGCCGCCTGAAAGACGCGATCTGCCAGGGCTTCAACGCGGGCGACACCCAACACCACGAGTACCGCAACTACGAAAAAGGGCTCTTCCTCCAGCAGGGGGCCGAAATGATGTTCAGCCACATCGGCTGGTAGTCGCGCTGGCTAGCGGGCGTGAGTGACATGGGGCTCCACGGCGGCGGCGCAAACTCGGTCGCCGCCGTGACCGCCCTGATGAAGACCTGCGCTCGCATCACCGCGGGTGGAGGTTCGCCGGCCTTCGCAGTCAGCGCTCTTGACCCTCGTCGGGCAACCGCCACGGCGGGTGCAGGCGGTTCTGCCCGGCGTGGTAGATGAAGACCTGGTGGCCGTCGGGGTCGAGCATGATCGCCTCCCGCCAGAGGTAGGGCTGATCGACGGGCTCGCAGGCGAAGGTGAATCCGGAGCCCTTGAGCTCCTCGGCGACCCTGTCGACGTCGTCCACCTCGAAGTGGATGCTGGCGCTCGGCGAGGGCAGCGCTCCCTCGGCGCGGTGCAGCGACAGCGTGGTGTCGCCCTCGGGCGAGAGGAATCGCGCATAGCCCGGGTAGGCGGCGACTATCTGGCGCAGGCCGAGGCGGGCGTAGAAGTCGGCCGAGCGCTCGACGTCGGCGACCGTGAGCGTCACATGGTTGAGGCGCACCTTGCCGAGGACGATAGTCGGGCGTGTGCGCGGCTCGCCGGAGAGCTCGCGGACACCGCGAAGTCGCCGAATAATTCGGTTGCGCTTCGCCGGACTGACTAGGAGCATGTACTGAGCATGAGGGGCATCCGAGCGCAGTTGGACCAACAGCAGGCGCTGCTCGTCGATCGCCTGCGCGAGGCGAACGGCGCTCCGGTCACCTTCGAGGAGCTGCGGCGGATCGGCATCGAGAACCCGGCCCTCCTGTGCTACGAGCTGGCGGCGGTCGGGCTGCCGGTCATACGCACCAGTTCGGCCAGGGAAGGCATGCCCGCGTTGAGCGTGCGTCTCGAGCACCGCGGCGAGGCCATCGACGAGCGATCCGGCGGACCGTCGCCGCCGGTGCCGGACGAGGGCTTGGACGCCGGGCCCGACGCGTCGCCCGCCGGGGCCGAGGCGCTGCAGGCCGCCGCGGCCCACGCCCGAGGCTGGGTGGCGAGAGCCCGCCCCAGGCTCACGCGCCCCGCGCGAGGTGCCCGGAGATTCGCCGCCCGGTCGCGGCGCCCGATCCTCCTCTCACTCGCTGCGCTCGTCACGACGCTGGTCGTGATCGTCGTGATCATGTCCGGCGAAGCCTCGCGCCCTGCCGGGCACGCCCGCGTGCAGACAAACCGGCCGCCGTCGCCGAGCCACGTCCGGTCGTCTCGCCAGGCAACGGGCCTCTCCTCGGCCGCCGCTCCGGCGCCGGCCCCGCCGAGCGCAGGCGGCGGTGCGCCGCCGGGCGCGCCCTCGACGAGCGCCGGTGCTCCCGCCGCGTCGGCGGAAGAGCTCGATGTCCAGGGCCATGAGCTGCTCGTCCAGGGAAGCTACGCGCGGGCCGTGAGCCGCCTGCTCGGGGCGATCAGGTCGAGCCGTCAGACGCTCGCTGGGTGCATCGAGCCATCCAGCGAAGCCTGTCTGACTTTCGCCTATGCCCTCTATGACCTCGGTCGAGCGCTGCTACTAGAGGGCCATCATGCCGAAGCTGTGACCGTCCTGAGCGAGCGCCTGCGGATCGACGACCAGCGCGAAACCGTGCAGCGTGAGCTGGAACTCGCGCGTCGCGGGAGCGCGTGACGCCGTCCTCGCTCGGCCGCTAACGCAGCAGCGCGGGCACCGCGGCGATCGAGTCGACGATCGCCGTCGGCGTCACACCGGATGCCGCCAACGCCTGCGCGCTGTACTTGCCCGTGCGCACGAGGATCGCGCGAAGCCCGGCCGCAAGCGCCCCACCGACGTCGGCCTCGGCGTCGTCACCGACCATCAACGTCGTCGCCGGATTCGAGCCGAGGTCGGCCATCGCCGAGCTGAAGAACTCGCGGGCCGGCTTGCCGACCACGAACGCCTCACGGCCCGACGCGTACTCGAGCGCGGCAGAGTAGGCGCCCACGTCGAGTGCGAGGCCGTCGGCGCGGCGCCAGTAGCGGTTGTGCTGCAGC
>DASZIU010000058.1:0-31477 GCA_035948815.1 Solirubrobacteraceae bacterium
TCGACGGGGACGGATGCGCCGCCGCCAGTCGGCTGGCGAGCTCGCGGTAGCCCACCGCCGCCACTGCCGAGACGAGTGCTTCCCGATCGGCGTAATGCCGGTAGGGAGCGGCCGGCGAGACGCCGGCACGGCGCGCGACCGCGCGCAGGGACAGGGCGGTCTCGCCGCTTTCCTCGAGCAGCTCAACCGCCGCGCGGACGCACTCTGCGCGCAGGTCGCCGTGGTGATAGGTCGCCTTCTTGGATTCGGACACGGCTGGGATGTTGACACCGTTTAGATGGACCGTCTAATGTAAGCGCCGCAAACATTCTAGTCGACCAGAAGGCAGGTGATCGATGTCGCGCGAGCTTTTCTCGCCCTTGACGCTCCGATCAGGAGTAACGCTGCGCACCCGGATCGCCAAGGCGGCGATGGAGGAGAACATGGCGGGCGGCGCGCAGCTGCCCGACGAGCGGCTCGTCTCCCTTTACAGCCGCTGGGGAGAAGGTGGCGCAGGCCTCCTCATCACCGGGAACGTCATGGTCCACGCCGAGGCCCTGACTGGCCCCGGCGGCGTGGTGCTCGAAGAAGGGGCCCCGTTGGAACCATTCGCGCGCTGGGCCGAGGCAGGGAGGGCGGGCGGCGCCAAGATGTGGATGCAGATCAGCCACCCCGGCCGCCAGGTGCAGGCCCGCATGCCCGGCGTCGTCTGGGCCCCCTCGGCGATCGCGGTGGAGCTCGGCAGGCACAGCAAGCGCTTCGGGCGGCCTGCGGCGATGACGGAGGAGCAGATCATCGCGACCGTCGAGCGCTTCGCGACGGCCGCCAAGCTCGCCGAGCAGGCCGGGTTCGACGGCGTCGAGGTGCACGCCGCGCACGGCTATCTGATCTCGCAGTTCCTCTCGCCGCTGGTGAACAGACGGGATGATCAGTGGGGCGGACCATTGGAGAACCGCGCGCGCCTGCTGCTGGACGTCATCCGAGCGATCCGGATGGTCGTGTCCCCGTCTTTCGCCGTCGCGGTGAAGCTCAACTCCGCCGACTTCCAGCGAGGCGGCTTCGACGCCGACGACGCACGGCGGGTGATCGCGATGCTCGAGCCACTCGGGGTCGACCTCGTCGAGCTCTCGGGCGGCAGCTACGAGAGCCCGGCCATGGCGGGACGCCCGACGGACGGTCGCGCCGCAGCGCGCGAGGCCTACTTCCTGGAGCTGGCCGCCGAGCTGGCCAAGACCAGTCCACTGCCCTTGATGCTCACCGGTGGCATCACGCGTCGCGAGACTGCCGAGGCGGCCGTGGCGAACGGCATCGCGGTGGTCGGGATGGGCACCGCGATAGCTGTCACGCCGGACCTTCCGAACCGCTGGAGCGAGGGCCTCGAGGCCACGGAGCGCTTGAACACCGTCACATGGTCGGACAAGACGCTCGCGTCCGCTGCCAGCATGGCGCTCGTCCGCCACCAGATGCGCCGCATCACCCGCGGCAAGGACCCGACCGGCAAGACGCGCCCCGTGCGCGCGCTCGTGTGTGACCAGCGCGCCCAACGGCGGGCGCTCGGCCGCTATCGCGCGTGGCTGGAGACCCGGGCGTGAAAGCGGCAGGGATCAAGCGACGAGCAAAGTAGCGTGTGGGCGTGAGTTCCCGGGCCCCATCGTTGCCTTCCATCCGACGCGCCGGCATTGAGCGCACTCGCCTGGTCCGACGCGCGAGAACCCTGTCCCGCTTGAGCATCGCCTGGATGACGGCGGAGGCCGTGGTCGCCATTGTGGCTGGCGTCGCCGCCGGGTCGGTCGCTTTGGTCGGCTTTGGCCTCGACTCGCTGATCGAGCTGGTCTCGGCTGGCACGATCCTCTGGCTCTACACGGGCAGCCGCAATGGCTCCGTCGCGGCCGAGCGGCGCGCCCAGCAGATCATCGCAATCTGCTTCGCGAGCCTGGCCCTCTACTTGACATTCGACGCAATCAGCACCCTCTCGAGCGATTCACGACCGCACGTCAGCTGGCCCGGGGCGGTGGTGTCGGCCGGTGCGATCGTCGTCATGCCTCTGCTCGCGCGGGCCAAGGGCCGCGTCGCAGCGCAACTTGGCTCGAGCGCGATCGCGGGGGACGCCTCGCAGTCCTGGTTATGCGCGGTTATCGCGGCCGCCGCCCTAGCCAGCATCCTCGCCAATGCAGCGGTTGGCTGGTGGTGGCTCGACCCGATCGCTGGCATCGGGATCGCCGGTCTTGCGGTGCACGAGGGGCGCGAGGCGTGGGCCGGGGAGCTCTGCGATGACTGCGCCCCTATCGGGAGGCACTTGGAAGAGTGACGGCCCGACGGCTACCGCGGGGTTGTCGTTGACCGAGGCACATCCAAGCCCTATCCGGACCGCCGGTCCATTTGATGCTAACGTCCTCCCACATAAGCGGACTACGGTCCGGAACGAGTCGGGAGGTACACGATGTCCACGCAGCAAGTCGACCGATCCGCCGTGCCGGCGCTCCAGGGACCTTGGCACGTCGACCCCTCCGCCGGAAAGCTCCAATTCAAGGTGAAGACGTTCTGGGGCCTTCTCACGGTCACGGGGACCTTCGACACCTACGAAGGCACGCTGAACATCGATGGGCGGGGAACCGCGAACGGAGAGCTCGTCGTCTCCGTCGACAGCCTCGACACGAAGAACGCCAAGCGCGACGAGCACCTGCGCTCGCCAGACTTCTTCCACAAGGAGCTTCACCCAACGGTGCGAATTGTGGTGGACGCGTTCAGCACAGCACCCGGCGCCCAGCAGATCACCGGTGACCTCTCCGTCGGCGGCAAGATCGCACGACTGCGCTTGCCGCTCGAGCTCTCCCAGGCCGGCGAAGGGCAGATGCGGCTCAAAGCCAGCGGCGTCGTGTCCCGCGAGGACGTCGGGATGCTGTGGAACAAGGCCGGAATGATTCGCGGCGACGTCGTCCTGGACGGCGAGCTCGACCTCATCCCGGGGAGCTGAAGCGGCCCCTCGATCGCGGTCGGGTGGCCGGCCCGCGCGCCGCGCCGCCCGCCGCGAGCGGGCCACGGAGCTGCGACACTCTGACCGTGGGCGTCAGCGAGGGGCAAGCCATGGTCGGGGCGCTGCTTAACGAGGCCAGTGAGACCCACCACCTCGTCTACCGGATCGTCGACGGCGACGATCCCGACTGGGCTTCCTGGTATGCAGACTGGCTGCTCCAGCTGTCCGAGCTGCCGCAGATCCTCGCGAAAAAGCCAGTCCGCAGCGAGCTCGTGTGGCTGCTTGTCGAGCTCGACAACGACTACGAGCGCATGGCGCCGGATACCCCATGGCCCGAGTGGTACGCGGCGAGGATCATCGAGCGCTTCGGCCTGGCGGGCGCCAACGCGCCACCGCAGACGGACTAGGGTTCACCCGCGCGCCCGAAGTGCTCCGGTCCTCCCATAGGCTGGCCGGACGACCTGAGATGACTCTCGAAACTGCGGCATGTCGACGTTCGTTCTGATCCCGGGCGCGGGAACGGACCCTCGCGTGTACTCGGAGACGATCGAGATGCTGCGCATGCTCGGCCAGGATGCGATCGCTCCGCCACTCCCTCTGGAGGATCGTGACGCGGCGCCCAGCGATCACGCCGATGCAGTCGCCCGGGCGTTGCCTGACGACTCCGAGATCGTCGTCGTGGCGCAGTCGCTTGGCGCGTTCGCGGGACCTCTCGTGGCGGCGCGTGCCCCCGTGTCGGCGCTCATTCTGCTCGCACCGATGATCCCCAGACCCGGGGAGACCGCGCGAGAGTGGTGGGGCAACACTCGCCACGCGGAGGCGATCGCCGACGTGCTCGAGCGATACGGTCCGATGAGCGGTTGGGGACCCGATGCCATTGCCGAGGTCTTCCTGCACGACGTCGATCCGGCCGTCGCTCGAGAGAACGAGCGCTTCCAAGGCGCGCCCGGAGAGGGCATGTTCGGCGAGCCGTGGCCGCTCGAAGCGTGGCCCGATGTGCCCACGAGGGTTCTGATACCGCGAGACGACCGACTCTTTCCGCGAGAGTTCCAAAGCCGAATCGCCCGCGAGCGGCTGGATCTCCCGATCGACGAGATGGCGGGCGGGCACCTGCCGATGCTCTCCCGCCCACGCGAACTCGCCGGGCGCTTGCTCGAGCTGGCCGGCGCCCGATAGTCGCGGGACGCGACGGGAGAGCGGCCGTCCCGATCATGAGATCCGTGCTTGCGCCGCATTGGGATTGGCGCGGTGGTGTTGCGGGGCCGCGAGCGTCGGCTGGAGGGGTGGCGCGAACTGACCTGCGGCTGTAGCGTTGAGCCCCTCGTGGACGAGGGAGGGCATCGCTGATAGACCACCTGACTTTGCGCGTCCCGGACCTCGCGATCGCAACCGCGACGCTCCGGGCCGTTCTCGACGAGCTCGAGGTGCCCCAGACACGCAGTACGCCCACCGCTTCGGTGTGGGGGAACTTCATGCTCGCTCAGGTGCGGCCCGACCGTCCGATTGCCCGCCGCGCCCACGCCGCGTTCGTCGCACCGACACAGGAGCACGTCGACCGGTTCGCCGTGGCCGGCATCAGAGTCGGCCTGATCGACGACGGCGCTCCGGGTCCCCGCCCCGCGTACGCCGAGGACTACTACGCGACGTTTCTAAAGGACGACGCAGGCAACAGCTTCGAGGCGGTTCATCGCGCCGGTCCCCGACCGTCGGGGACCCTCGACCACATGGCCATCCGGGTCGCCGACGTTGCGAGCTCGACGGCGTTCTACCTCACGATCGGGCCCGCCTCGGGCCTCGAGGTCGTGAGTCAGGGTGAAGACAACACGATCTTCTCGGTTTCGGGGGGAGGCGCCTTCTCGGTGCTCGCGGGGACCCCTTCGGAGAACGTGCACGTCGCATTCTCCGGTGATGACGAGGACGTCCGCCGCTTCCACGCGGACGGCCTCGCCGGTGGCTATCGCAGCAACGGCGAGCCTGGGGAGCGATCGCAGTACCACGACGGCTACTACGCGGCCTTCGTCCTGGATCCTGACGGCAACAACATCGAGGTCGTCAACCACCACCGATGAGGCGACAGGCCGATCTACCGCTCGGGTGCACGCCCGGGCGCGACTGAGCCTTACGCCGCAGCCGTCTCGTACAGGTAGGTCGCGGCGAGTGTCCGCCATGGCCGGAAGCGCTCGCCGATCGAGTCGACCTGCTCGAGTGATGCCGGGGCGTCCAGCTCCCAAACCCGCTCGACCGCTCGGCGCAGCGCCAGGTCGGCGGCGGGCCACACGTCCGGTCGGCGCAGCGCGAGCATCAGCACGCCGTCGGCGGTGAACCGACCCACTCCCTTGACCTGCATGAGCTCTGTGCGGGCTTCCTCGTCGTCGAGCATCCCAAGCCGCTCGGGGTCGAGACGGCCATCCTGCAGGCGTGCGGCGAGATCGTGCAGGTAGACGGACTTTGCGCCGGACAGCCCGATGCCACGCAGCGTCTGGGTATCGATCGCGAGCAGCTCGCCCGGACTCGGCAGTCGGCCGCCGAGGAGCCCCTCGAGCCGGCCGAGGATCGCGCCCGCTGACGCGAGTGAGAGCTGCTGGCCGATCACCTGGAGCACGAGGGCACCCCACAGGTCGCGTGGCAGACCGTCGAGCAAGCCGTCGGGGTCGAGCTCCGGTTGATTGTCGACGAGCGCCGCCATTCGCGGGTCCGCCGCGCGCAGCGCGTGCCTTCCTGCGGCCCAGCGGTCCGCCGAGCCGCGCTTGCCCGCTCGCTGCCTTTCCGGATCCCCGCTCACCGCGCACGCTCGCGCACGACCTCGCCTGCGTCCTTGTCGTCACGCAGGCCAAGGAAGCGCGCCTGGCGAAGCCGCCCGTCGCTCGTCCACTCCGCGAACGCAACCTGGGCGACCAGCTCGGGTCGGGTCCAGTGCGTGCCGCGGGGGACCGGTCGGGCGTCGGCGAAGGGTGACTCGGGCGTCTCGAGCGCGCGCAGCCTCTCACCCAGGTCACGGAGTGTCACCGTGCTGTACCCGGTCCCGACCTTCCCGGCGTATCGGAGCGGTCCATCCTCGTAATAGCCCACGAGCAGGGCGCCGAAGTCCGTGCGACTGCCGGCCGGATCGGTGAAGCCGCCAATCACGAACTCCTGCTCCCACGCGCACTTCAGCTTCAGCCAGTCCCTCGAGCGGCCTCGCGTGTACGGCGCGTCGGCACGCTTGGCCAGGAGACCCTCCCAGCCGGACCGGCAAGCCTGCACGAATCGCCGCTCGGAGTCACCGCGCCAAGCTTCGGATATCTGCAACGCCGGCCCCGGCCGGATCGTGGATTCGAGCAGGCGGCGACGCTCGGCGAGTGGTCGGTCTGTGAGCGCCTCACCGTCGAGCTCGAGGAGATCGAACACGCAGTAGACGACGGGGTACTCGGCCACCTGCGCAGGCGCCGGCCGTGCCGTGCCCAGGCGCTGCTGCAGGCGGCCGAACGAGGTCTGATCGCCGTCGTACGCGACCACCTCGCCATCAAGCACGATCTGCGGGGCACGCTGTGCTTTGACCGCGGCCGTGATCTCCGGGTAGGTACCGGTGAGGTCTTTGCCGGTTCTCGACTCGAGCCGCACCTCGCCGCCGTCCTTGCGCGCGACGCCGCGCTCGCCGTCGAACTTTCGCTCCAGCAGCCATCCGTCGTCGAAATCGCGACGGTCGGTCAGTGTCGCAAGCATCAGCGCAATGGTCATGCCAGTGGGTCCGGCGAAAGGCGCCTCCATGATCGCATCGACACGGTCCGGATGAACGCGACGTGGCGCTCGATCGCCAATCGGCTCGCGCTCCTCGCGACGACCGCCACCGTCGAGCGCGAAGGGCGCGGTGGATTGCGGGGCCCGAGCGCCGCAACGCTGCGCGGGTGTTCTGCTGTCGGCGTTCGCACCACCTGAGCCGGATATGGTCGGACGGGCATGGTCGTGGGACCGGTCTCAGCTCCCGCCGTTCGCGTCGAGCGCCTTGTCAAGCGCTTCGGTGCGACAACGGCCCTGGCCGGGGTCGACCTCGAGGTCAGCGAGGGAACGGTCGTCGCCCTGCTCGGCCCCAATGGGGCCGGCAAGACGACGCTCGTCCGCGTGCTTGCCACGCTGCTCGAGCCGGATTCCGGCCGAGCCGAGGTCTTCGGCCGTGACGTCGTCCGAGACGCGGTCGCCGTTCGCGAGCTGCTCGGGCTTACGGGGCAGTTTGCGGCCGTCGACGAGATTCTCAGCGGGCGGGAGAACCTACTCATGTTCGGCCGCCTGTTCGGCCTCTCCAAGGCCGAGACGCGCAAGCGGGCCGACGAGCTCCTGGTGCAGTTCGAGCTCGCCGATGCGGCCGACCGTCCAGCCCGGACCTACTCGGGCGGGATGCGCCGCCGCCTCGATCTCGCCTCGAGCCTGCTCACGCGGCCGCGCATCCTGTTCCTCGACGAGCCGACCACCGGGCTCGATCCCCGCAGCCGCAACGAGATCTGGGCGACCGTGCGGGAGCTCGTCCGCGAGGGCACGACGCTCCTCTTGACCACGCAGTACCTCGAGGAGGCCGACCAGCTGGCCGACCGGATCGCGGTCATCGATCACGGGAAGGTGATCGCCCAGGGCACCGGCAACGAGCTGAAGGACCAGGTTGGCGGGCAGATACTCGAGGTCGAGCTCGCCAGGCCCGCAGAGCGCGACCGCGCCCGGTCGGTGCTCGCCGGAGTCGGCTGCGGCGATCCCGAGCCCAGCGAGCGCCCCGGCAGACTGACGCTGCCGGCCCCGCGCGATGGCCTCGAGTTGATCGAGGAGGCCGCCGCCGAGCTGCGCCGCGCGAGCATCGAGGTGAGCGACCTCGGGCTGCGCCGCCCGACGCTCGATGACGTGTTCCTGCAGCTCACCGGCTCGCCGCCGAGCGAAGATGGTGCCGGTTCGCGGTCGGTGGCGGCCGGGCTCGCCACCGAGCACGTCGAGCAGAGCACGTTCGCCAAGCGCTCGGCGCCGCTCATCCGGCTCCATGCACCCTCCCCGCGCGAGCTGCGCTCGGCGACCACCGACGCCGGCGTGGTGACGGCTCGCAACCTGCGCCATTTCATCCGCCAGCCGCAGCTGCTGATCTTCTCGACCATCCAGCCGATCATGTTCGTGCTGCTGTTCGTCTACGTGTTCGGAGGCGCGGTCAAGGGGTCGCTCCCCAACGGCGTCACCTACGTGGACTTCCTGCTGCCCGGCATCTTCGTGCAGTCGGTCGCCTTTCGAGCCACGCAGACCGCGATCGGACTGGCGGAGGATCTCGAGCGCGGTGTGGTCGACCGCTTTCGCTCGATGCCGATGGCGCGGTCCGCCGTGCTGCTCGGCCGGACCCTGGCCGACCTCGTGCGCAACGTCCTGATCATCGCGCTGATGATCGGGGTCGGCTACCTGATCGGCTTCAGCTTCCACGGGGGAGCCCTCCAGGCGCTCGCATGCGTCGCCGTGGTTGCAGCCTTCGGGTTTGCGCTGAGCTGGATCTTCGCGTTCGTGGCGCTGACCGTCCGGGGCGCCGAGGCAGCACAGGCGGCCGGCTTCGTGGTGATCTTCCCGTTGGTGTTCGCGAGCTCGGTCTTCGTTCCCGTCGCGACCATGCCGTCATGGCTTCAGAGCTTCTCGCGCGCGAGCCCGGTGACCTTGACGGCCGACGTGGCCCGCTCCTACGCGCTCACGCCGGGCGTCCCGAGCTCACTGGGAGCGACGGTCGCCTGGATCGGCGGGGTGCTCGCCGTGTTCATCCCGCTCTGCGTGTGGCGGTACAGGCGGATGAGCTGAGCGCTCAGCCGGGGCCGCGCCCGACCGACGAAGGTTCCCGCCCGCCGGCAGCCCAAAGCTCGCGGACGCGGGGGATCACCTTGCTCCCGTAGAGCTCGACGTTCGTCATCACCTCTCTCTGGGAGAGACCGGGCATCCCGAACTTCAAGTCGAAGCGACTCGCCTCGAGGGTCCTGAGGTTCGCCACGATCTTCTGTGCGACGGTCTCTGGGGACCCCACGTAAAGCGCTCCCTCCGGGCCGACGTCGGCCACGAACGACTCCCTCGTAGGGGGTGCGAATCCGCGTTCTCGGCTCACGCGTCGAACGGTCTCGATCCAGCGAGCGCCGAACTCCTCCACGGCCTGCTCGTCGGTCGCGGCGACATGGCCTGGCGCGTGCACCCCGACCGGGCGATGTGGCTGTCCGAGCTGCTTGAGCGCCTCGCGAAACAACCGGGGAAAAGGAGCGAAGCGCGCGGGAGGACCACCGATGATCGCGAGCATCAGCGAGAAGCCATAGCGTGCGGCGCGAAGCACTGAGTCGGGGCTCCCGCCGACGCCGATCCAGGCCGGGAACGGCCCGAACTCCGTATGGGGCACCACGTCCTGGTCGTGCAGGGCAGCGCGGGTGGTCCCCTCCCAGGTGACGGGTCCGCCCTTGAGCAGCTCGGCGAACAGGCTCGTCTTCTCCTCGAACAGCCGATCGTAGTCAGCGAGGTCGTACCCGAACAGCGGGAACGACTCGCTGCTCGAACCCCGGCCGAGAATCACCTCCGCGCGCCCACCCGAGACGGCGTCGAGAGTCGAGTAGCGCTGAAACACACGCACCGGGTCATCCGAGCTCAGCACCGTGACCGCCGACCCGAGACGGATCCGTGTCGTGCGTCCGGCGATCGCGCCCAGCGCCACGTCGGCGGCCGGCATCGGGAAGTCCTCGGTGTGGTGCTCGCCGATACCGAAGAAGTCAACGCCGACCTGGTCGGCAAGGACGCCCTGCTCGACGACGTTCCGAATCGTCTGGGCGTGAGATTCCGGCCGACCCTCCCGATCATGCGTCCGATCGCCGAACGTGTCGAGCCCGAGGACGAGCGGGAACTCCGCAGGTTCGCCATCTCGCCTTTGCGCGACCACGCGTCGAGTATGCCTCGCGGTCGTGCTCTTCGCATCGGCCGATGGACAGTGCGGTTGGCCAGTGCGACGATCTCCCATAGGCTGACCGCGGCAGCGGGTCGAGCGATTGAGAGGGGACGAAATGATCGTCGTCGTTGGACGGGTGAGGACCGACGCGGAGAAGCGCGAGGCGCTCGTCCGGATCGGGCAGGCGGTCGCGGCGGCGTCGCGAACCGAGTCGGGCTGCATCAGCTACCGCCTGTACGAGGACACCGAGACCGAGAACGAGTTCGTGTTCGTAGAGGAGTGGGAGAACGGCGAGGCGCTGCAACTGCATTTCGCCACTCCCCATATCCGAGAGTTCATGCACGAGATCCCGGCGACGATCATCGCGCCGCCGGACGTCAAATTCCACACGATCGAGAGCTCGATGGACCTGGCCGGGGTGAGCGGCGGATGAGCGCGCCGGCTCTCAGGCTCGCGGCCCGAATTTGAGGCACGCCTGCGGGGGCGCTTCGATCTCATCGCCACCGCTCGCGGCGCTCGTCAGCCGGGCGCCATAGCGCGGTGTTATGGCAGTCATCTCTCGGACGACTTCGCGGCGGAGCGACAGCGGCACAGATTTACGCGAGGAAGGCGCGGCCCGCGCCCTCCGGACCGCCGATCGCCAAGGAGATCGCCCATGAGCGCAACATCCGACCAGCCTGCCGTCTCGGTCTCGAGCACCGACGCCGAGGAGATCGCGCGTGCCAACCAGGGCGGGCTGACCCCCGTCGTCTTCATACACGGACTCTGGCTGCTGCCGAGCAGCTGGAACCGTTGGGCCGCGGTCTTCGACGAGGCCGGTTACAGCGCGTTGACGCCCGGGTTCCCGGATGACCCGCAGACCGTGTCGGAAGCGAACGCGCACCCCGAGGTCTTCGCCGGCAAGACCATTGGACAGGTCGCCGACCACTACGCCGAGGTGATCGGGCGACTGGATCGAAAGCCAGCCGTCATCGGCCACTCGCTCGGCGGGCTGGTCGCGCAGATGATCGCCGGACGCGGTCTCTCGGCGGCCACGGTGGCGATCGACTCGGCGCCGTTCCGAGGCGTGCTTCCTCTCCCGATCTCGGAGCTGAGGTCCTCCTCGGCGGTGCTCTCCAACCCGGCGAACCGGAACCGAGCGGTCCCACTCACCTATGAGCAGTTTCGGTTTGCCTTCGCCAACGCGGTCGGCGACGACGAAGCCCGGGAGCTGTACGAGACATACGCGGTGCCGGCCTCGGGGGCTCCCATCTTCCAGGCGGCAAGCGCGAACTTCAACCCGTGGACAGAGGCGAAGGTGGACACGGAGAACCCAGACCGAGGACCGCTGCTGATCATCGCCGGCGAAAAGGACAACACGGCCCCGCCCGCGATCCAGAACGCCGCCTACAAGAGGCAGCGACGCAACGAGGGCGTCACGGAGATCGTCGAGATGCCGGAGCGTGGCCACGCCCTGACCATCGACGGCAGATGGCGAGGCGTCGCCGACACAGCCCTGGCGTTCGTGCGGCGATTCGCATAGGAAAGAGGGCCCGTGGAGCCTTGACCTCGCTCGACTCCTACATCACGCTCGGCCGCTCCGGTCTGCGCGTGAGCCCACTCTCGCTGGGCACGATGACCTTTGGCGAGGACAACGGCTCGGGCAGCAGCCCCGAGGCCTCCGAAGAGCTTCTCGGCGAGTACCTCGACCGCGGCGGCAACGTCATCGACACCGCCAACACCTATACCAACGGCCACTCCGAGAAGATCATCGGCGACTTCCTCGCCGCCCGCCCCGGCCTGCGCGAGCGCCTCGTCCTCAGCACGAAGTTCTTCGCCACCCTCCACCCCGGCGACCCCAACGCCGGCGGCGCCGGCCGCAAGGCGCTCATCGCCCAGCTCGAGCAGTCGCTTCGGCGCCTGCAGACCGACTACGTCGACCTCTACTGGCTGGATGGCTGGGACCGGCGCGCGCCGGTCGAGGAGACCCTGCGAGCGCTCGATGACCTCGTCGCCGCCGGCAAGGTCCGCTACGTCGGATTCTCCAACGTGCCGGCATGGGTCGCGGCGCAGGCCCAGACGATCGCCCACTTCCGCGGCTCGGCGCCGGTCACCGCGCTGCAGCTCGAGTACTCGCTGCTCGAGCGCACGTCCGAGGGTGAGCTGCTGCCGATGGCCGAGGCGCTCGGCATGGGCGTGCTGCCCTGGAGCCCGTTGCGCGGCGGCCAGCTCTCGGGCAAGTACGTCCTCGACGGCGGCCGGCCCGCCGACAGCGCGCGGGGCGGCCGCCCGGACGGGCCGACGGAGCGTGAGTGGGTCGTGATCGACGCGGTCGCGCGGATCGCGTCCGAGCTCGGGGTCGGCTCCGCAGCGGTCGCGCTGGCCTGGGTGCGCAGCCGGAAGGCCGTCGCCTCCACGCTGATCGGCGCCCGCACCCTCGAGCAGCTGCGCGCAAACCTCCACTCGCTGGAGATCGACCTCGCGCCCGAGCAGCTCTCCGCACTGGACGAGTCCTCGACGCCGTCGCTCGACTTTCCCGCCGCGATCACCGCCGGGCCAGGGCCGATGCTCGGCTTCGGCGGCGCGAGCGTGGACGGCGTCGAGCTCCCGGTATGGCCGATGCTGCTGGCCAGCCCAGCGCGCTACTGAGCTCGACCGGCGTCCCGAGCTCGCTTCACATCCGGCGCGACACTCGAAGTTCGCGAGCGCCGAGCTATCCGCTCGTCCTTGCCCCGGCAGCGCCGGCGGTGCTCGCTGCCCGTCTGCGGGCGCCGTTGGGCACCCGTGACTCGGGCGCGAGCACACGGGCGGCCAGGCGGCTGCGAGCCCGGAAGACCCTCGTCGCGAGCGTCCCTTCGGGAACCTTCAGCGCCCGCGATGCTTCCCCGTAGGAGAGCCCGAGCACGTCCACGGCGACGAGCGCGAGGCGGAAGTCCTCGCGCATCCCGGCCATCGTCGCGTACAGCTCGCGCATCTCCAGAGCGCCCTCTGGTCGCTCCACCGGGCTCGGGTCTTCAGCCATCACGTCGTCGAGCGTGGCCACGGTCGACGGTCGCCTGCGGGCGGCGCGGCGGTCCGTCAAGAAGGTGTTGCGCACGGCCCGCAGCAGGTAGGGGAGGTCCTCGTCACCGTGCACCACGCGGGGACGCGAGAGCACGCGTGCGAACGTCTCCTGCACGATGTCCTCGGCGTCCTCGCGGGAGCCGCACAGCGCCCACGCGGCACGGTACATCCGATCGATGTGCTGGGCGAGAGAGGTGGGGTCGAGGATCCGCATGCTCGCCTCACCGTAGGTCGGGTGCGCGTCGCTCGAATCAGGCGATCGCATAGTCTGCGCGACTCGGACCGCCTAGTCACCGCAACGCTCGCGGCGGAGCCACGGGCCGTCAGACGCTCTGCGTGAGGCCTGTCTACGGGGCGATCGCGCCGCGCCGGAGCACGCCCCCCGCTTCAACCGGAGGAGCGGTTGCCGAGTGACGCCATAACCCAACGGCCTCGCGCACATCGCAAGTCCCGATGGCAGCTCAGGCGCATCGCGCACATGATCGTTCGATCAACGACGAAGGGACACGCAATGGTCGAGGGTAGCCTCGCAGTGGCGGCGGCCGGCGCGATCCTGCGGTTCGCGGTCACTGCCGAAGTCGACGGCCTCTCACTACCGACGGTTGGCCTGATCCTGCTGATCGTCGGGGGGATCGGCTTCGTGGTCGGCCTGGCGCTTCGTCTCAGCAGCCGCGGCTCGACCCCCTCTTCCTACTGACGTTGGAGGTGAAACGGCCGCGACGGTGGGGCGCTCGCAACGCATGAGACGCCGAACGCTTCGGTCTTCACTCAGGCCGCGAAGTTGGTCTCGGTTGCCATTGAGCGCAGCCGGCGAAGCGCCTCGTGCTCGAGCTGGCGACTGCGCTCGCGCCCAACCCCCAACAATGCACCGATCTCCTCATGGCTCTGCGGTCGCTCGTCGCCCAATCCGTAGCGCCGGATGAGAACCTGGCGGTGCCTGGCGGGAAGGAGATGGAGCATCGCCGAGATCTCACGTCGCCGCTCCCGGGCGATCGCGTTCTCGGACGGGTCCCCCGCCCGCCGGTCTGCGATGAAGTCGCCGAGGGGGACGGCCTCCTGGCCAACGGGTTCATCGAGGGACGCCGTGACGCGCGCGGCGCCGCGGAGGGATTGAACGACACCCTCGCTGAGTCCGACTCGCTCGGCGATGGCCGCGTCCGCGGGCAGGCCGACGGTGCGATCGAGAGCGCCTTGAGCCCGTCGCACCGCCGCGAGCTGCCGTTCGGCCTTCGCGGGGATGCGGATCAGCTCGGACGCTCGGACTGCATCCAGGAGCGAACGGCGAATCCACCAGACCGCGTACGTCGAGAATTTGATCCCGCGGCGGTGGTCGAAACGTTCGACCGCGCGGAGGAGCCCGACGGTCCCCTCCTGCACGAGGTCCGCCATCGGAACCCGGCGGGCGCGATAGGAAGCCGCGATCGCGAAGACGAGCCGCAGGTTGCTCTCGATCATCGTCTCCCTGGCCTTGAGGTCTCCCGCCTCGATGCGCCTGGCCAGCCGAACCTCGTCGCTCGCCGACAGCAGAGGCATTCGCCTGGCGTGGCGCATCAGTCCACCGAGCTGCTCCTCGCCACTGATGCGCATATCGGGAGCCTCGGATCTCCGCGAGGTGATCTCCGGGTGCACCGCGCGCTCGAGCACACGGTCGATGCTCACTGCGCGTTTCCCGTCACGCGACGGCCGCAAGCTCGCGACGGCGCGCCGGCGCGCCGCGGTCGATGCACGACGCCGCTGCCTGGACGAACGCACCCAGCGCCGGGGAGGGCTCCGCGTCGCGCCACAGAAGCTTGAACGGCAGCGTATGCGTGGACTCGAGCGGTCGCGCCAGCACCCCCGGTCCGACGGCCGCCGGTGCGGTCGTGAGCGCGATCGCGTCTTCGCAGAAGCTCGAATGCAGCGCCGGTTCGGGCGCGCCACGAACCAGCAGCGCGCCGATACCGAGGTCGCGGAGCAACTGGGCCACGTCCCCGTTGAAACCCGCTCCGTCGCGATGGCGCGGGACGATGATCCGCTCCCCCTCAAGCAATCGTGGCGCCAGAGGCCCAGGGCCGGCGAGCGCGTGCCGTTGGGAGACAAGTGCCACCCACGGCTCGGCACCGAGCTCCAGCGAGCGCAGGTCAGCAGACCCGAAGCTGGCAGGTGCGAGCATCGCGTCGAGCCGCCCGTCTCGCAGGTCGCGCCAGAGAGTCCCGCCGTCGGCCTGGATGACCGTGACCTCGACGCCCTCGCGCTCGCGCGTGAAGAGCTCGAGCAGCCGAGCGGTCTGGCCCCAGCGCGGTCCGGTCGCTATTCCGAGCTTGAGAGCTCCGCACACGCCAGCTTCGAGATCGCGACCGGTCGCCGCGGTCAGCGCAGCTGCATCGAGAGTGAAGCGTGCTCGCTCGAGGAACAGCTCGCCGGCCTCCGTGAGATCGACGCCGCGGCTGTGGCGCTCCAAAAGCCGCACCCCCAGCTCAGCCTCCAAGCGCTTGATCTGCGCGGACAGCCCCGGCTGTGCGACCCACAATCGCTCGGCCGCCCGCGTGAAGCTCCGCTCCTCTGCGATCGCTACGAAGTAGCGCAGGTGACGAAGCTCCATCGTCTACCCCCTCACGCGACGTTGGCCAATGGGCGAGCGCGGACATCGCCGGCCGCGATCGCCTCGGCGTCGAGTGCGGCGACATACGCGGCGAATGCCCCGGAGCGGACGTCCGGGGGGGCGTGCAGGAACGCCCTCCAGCGCATCCAAACGAGCCGCTCCGCGGCCCGCCACTCCTCGATCGGAGAGCGCGTGCACGGGATTCGGTGAAAGGCTGTCCTGCGTCTGAGGAGAAACATCGACCCACACCTCCAGTCGTGAATGAGCGTGGCCGTGACGCTAGAGGTCGATCGCCACGCTCGCATCGTTGGACTCGACAGTCCTTGACGGCAATCGGTTAGCCCCGAAGCGCTCGCCGCCCCGCGTCAGATCCATGGCTGGGCCATCGCTCATCGGTATGGAGAGCCGCGACCGAAGGCCTAGCGGCGAGCCCCGGTCCCGCCCATCATCGTGGGATGCCATACGTGAGCTGCTGCAGTTGCCGCGCACTCACGTACGTGACGCGGTCGATGTCACCGGATCCCGAGCGCTGCCCGGTCTGCGACGAGTTGCTGGAGCGAGGTTCGCCGCAGTTCCCGACACTCGCGGCCCCCTCGTTGGGCGCGCGCCGCGACGGTCAAGGGCCCGCGAGTATCGCCCCCGGGTCGGGCGGCTCCCGACGAGTGGCCTGAGAGCGTCCTAGCACCTACCCCACCTTCAGATCGCGCGGGAGCGCTCGGTGCAGCTGTGTGCGCGACCTGATCCCGAGCTTCATGAAGACCTTGCGCAGGTGATACTGGACGGTGCTCGGGCTTATGAACAGCCGGGCGCCGATCTCCGGGTTTGAGAGGCCGTCGCGGGCCAAGCGGGCGACTTGCGCCTCCTGGGGCGTGAGGTCACTCCGAGTCTCGACGACGCGTTTGCGTGCGGTCTCTCCTGTCGCCAGCAGCTCACGACCGGTCCGCTCGGCGAACCCTTCGACGCCCATCCCGACGAACATCGCATGCGCGGTGCGAAGCTCCTCGCGCGCATCCCTGCGCCGACGCTCGCGCCGCAGCCACTCGCCGTAGAGCAGATGCGCGCGAGCCAGCTCCACACGGGCCTCGGTGCTTTCGAGGTGCTCGATCGCCTTGCGGTACAGCCTCTCCGCGACCTCGCCGTCGCTCAGCAGTGCTCGCGAGCGCGCCTCGATCCCGAGCGCCCAGTCGGTCCCGATAATGGCGGTCATCTGCGCCAGCTCTTCGAGCGCGGCGAGCGCACGCTCGGTCTCGCCGCTGCGGACCGCCGCCTCGACGAGCTCGTGCAGCCACAATGGCGACTGGAGCTCCTCGGTGCGTTCGCTCGCCGGGATCGCCGAGGCGAGGGCGTCCGGATACCGGCCGAGCCCGTTGTAAAGCACGGCGGTCACCCACTCGATGAACGTGACACCGATGCCCTCCCCGCGGGCGACGACTGCCTTCATGCTCGCCTGAATCAGGCTGGAGGCCTCGGCCTCCCGACCATGCCAGGCGGCGAGCGCGAGGGCGCCGTAAGGCGGTTCCTCGGCTCCCGTCAGCTCGGTGACGTCGTTCAACTCCTCGAGCATCGACGATGACGTGTCGAGCTCGCCGGCGTGCAGATACGCGCCGATCCGCATCGTGAGAGTGAGCGGCAGGACAGACAGCGCTCCCGCGTTCCGAGCAAGACGGATCTGCCTGGACGGCAGAGCCCGGTATCCCTCCTCGTCCCAGAGCGCCTGCGCGGCGTAGGAGGCGAGGAACGCATAGCGCAGCACTTCATCCGATTCGGTGTCCTCGCTGCCGAACGCCCGCACGGCCTTCTGCAGGATCGGCGCCCCGACGGCGTATCCCTCCGTGATCATCAGCGCGTAGCCGTCCAAGAGCAGGTCTGCCGCGCGAGGAGGCTGCGGGGCGGGCGGAGCGGCACGGGCGGCTTCAGCTGCCTCGAAGACTCCTCGGGCCCCACCGAGGCGGCCGGCGAACAATGCTGCGAAGAGCGCCTCGAGGTAGGTGTCGCGGGCGACCCTGACATCCAGCGGCTCGAGCCGCTTGGCCGCTTTCAGTAAGAGCGGAGGAGCATCGCTGCCGCGGTTAACGGCAAAAGCTATCTGCGCGCGAACCAGGTCGACGCGAGCGCGACAGAGCTCGGTGAGCGGGCTGCGTTCGGCGATCGAAAGCAGCTCGAGCGCCTCGTCCGGTGCTCCGGAGGCCATCTTCGCGGCCCCCGCGTCGACCGCGCGGCCCCCGCGCTGGAGAGGATCGGGCGTCAGCGCGACCGCTCGCTCCAGGAACGCCGCGGCGGCCGCGAAGCCGCCTCTGCGCTGTGCACGGTCGGCCGAGCGCTGGAGTTCGTCGGCGACGGCCTCGTCGGGACCGGGCGCGGCCTGTGCGCGGTGCCAGGCGCGGCGGTCCGGATCCACCTGCGGATCGGTGGCGTCGGCGAGGCTTCGGTGCACACGACGGCGCTCCTCGATGTCCGCCAGGCGGTACGCCGCCGACCGGACCAGAGGATGGCGGAACGCGACGCGGGCGCCGAGATGCAGCAGGCCGGCGGCCTCGGCCGGCGCCGCAGCCGAGCCCGGGATGCCCAGCAGGCCGGCGGCGCGCCAGAGGAGCACGGGGTCGCCGGTCGGCTCCGCCGCCGCGATCACCAGCAGTCGCTGCGTGTCGTCTGGAAGCGAGCGAAGCCTGCCGAGGAAGCTTTCCTCGATCCGACCCGCCAGCAGCGGCGCTCCCGGTACCCCGAAGCCGCCCGCGAGCTCCGCCGGCGTCAACGCCCTCGGGAGCTCCATCAGCGCGAGCGGATTCCCGCGCGTCTCCGCGATGATCCGGTCGCGCACCCGCTCGTCCAGACGGCCAGGCACAACAGAGTCCAGCAGCGCACGCGCATCGTCGTCATTGAGCCCCTCGACCACCAGCTCCGGGAACCCGGCCAGCGGCTGCTCCTCATCGGTGGGGCGGGCGGCGAACACGAGTGCCACGGACTCCGCGAGCAGCCGGCGCGCGACGAAGGCGAGTACCTGAACCGACTCCCGGTCAAGCCACTGCGCATCGTCGGCGACGCATACGAGTGTCCCCTGCTCGGCCACATCCGAGAGGAGTCCAAGCACCGCGAGACCAACCAGGAAGCGATCCGGCGCGGTCCCCTCCGCCAGCCCGAACGCCGTATCGAGCGCTCCGCGCTGCGGCACCGGCAGGCCATCCAGCCGGTCGAGCATCGGTGCACACAACTGGTGCAGCCCGGCGAACGGGAGCTCGATCTCGGACTGCACGCCCGCGGCACGCTCGACGCGACACCCGGACGCCCGGGAGACGAGGTACTCCAACAGCGCCGACTTGCCCACGCCCGGCTCTCCGCGGATCAGGAGCACGCGGCTCTCACCGTCCCGGACGGCTTCGAGCAGGCGGTCGAGCACATCGCACTCATCGCGCCGGCCCAGCAACACCTAGCAACACCGCCACGCGGGCGGCGCATCATCGCGCCCGCTCAACCGACTGGTCGCCATCCGTCCCCGCCCAACGTACAGCGCTCTGGGGGCCGGGGCAAATCGGGGCGGCGACTTGCCGGCCCGGCCGAATCCTTGCGGACTGGCCGCGCAAACTGTCCGCCTGGCGGATGCGAGTGCGCGGTGGCGGCGTGAGACTCGGCGCATGCCGCGTGGAGCTCCGTTGATGACAGGCCGCAGCGGTGGAAGATGCCCGCGACTCGGTCGTCGAACGGCCGCTGAATTCCGACCACGTTGAGCACCTACAGCTGACCGCGTTCGCCTCGGCGAGAGGCGCGGCGAGCGGAAGGAGGAACGAGATGAGTGCTGAGAGGATCCTCGACAGACCAGGGCGCCGGCCGCTCGTGAACGCGGCAATGGACGCGTACCTGGAGTGGCGCGAGGAGTGCGCCGCGGTCTCCGATGCGTATCGCCGCTGGGCCGACGCCGGCGAGGCTGACGCCGAGCCGGCATGGCGAGCGTACGAGACGGCACTCGACCGTGAGGAACGCGCTTCGGCGCGGTACGGCGACGTCGTCCGGCACATAGGCGACTTCGGGGCGCCCGTGTCGCCGGGAGAGACGACCCACATCAGCCGGTCGCGACTGACCGTCCGGTCGCCGTAGCGACCGCCCCTGCGTCGACGGCTTTGAGCGCAAGCTGCAACCCCACTCACATAGGAGCACCGCCATGAGCACCAGCGCAAGGACCTCGCCACACCGCCACCCTGGCGCACTCGCGCGATGAGGCGACAGCGCATGGCAGACCGCGCCGCACCACTCAGCGGCGCGAACGGCTGGGAGGGGTTGCGAGAGACACCCGAGTCGGCCAGCGCCCGGATTCTCGGGGACGATGATCGGCCCGACCGCGAGCGCCGCGCCGATCGACTGCTTGACCGCGTCTTCACCCACCTGCGAGCCCATGTCGCCGAGCTCCGTCGGCTCGAAGCCGCCGGCGCCAAACGGGAGGAGCTCGAGGAGCGCCGGGCCCTGATCTGGCAGCTGCAAGTACAGCTCGCCGAGCTCGTGAGGACGACGCTGAGCAGCGCGCTGGGCAGCGACGAAGCGATCGAGCAGCGACGAGGCGATCGAGCAGCGAGAGCGTGACCCGTCACGGCGCCGCCGGCCTGAAGCTCGCTGGCTGCCGCTGTTGCTCCGCTAAGCCACCCCCGAGTCAGGTGGGAGCCCGCGGTGCAGCTGCGTGCGGGAGTTGATGTCGAGCTTCGTGAACACCTTGCGAAGGTGGTATTGCACGGTGCTCGGGCTGATGAACATGCGCGCGCCGATTTCGGGATTCGTGAGGCCGTCACGGGCCAGTCGTGCGACCTGTGCCTCCTGGGCGGTGAGCTCGCTGCGGGTCTCCACGGCCCGCCTGCTCGCGGTCTCGCCCGCGCCGAGCAGCTCGCGTCGGGTGCGCTCCGCGAACGCCTCCGCGCCGATCTTCAGAAACATCTCGTGGGCCGTGTGCAGCTGCTCTCGCGCGTCGGTACGCCGGTGCTCGCGGCGCAGCCACTCGCCGTAGACGAGATGGGCGCGGGCGAGCGCAACCCGGACGCGAGTGCGGCCGAGGCGGTCCATCGCCTCGCGATATAGGTCCTCAGCGGCCTTCCCCTTGCTCAGCAGCGCGCGCGAGCGGGCCTCGATCCCGAGGCCCCAGTCGGTGCCGCTGGCCCCGGTCGACTTCGAGAGCCGCTCGAGCGCGTCAGCCGCCAGCGCGACCTTCCCGGTCCGCGCGGCTGCCTCGATCAGCTCGACGAGCCCCCAGGTGGCGAACAGCATCTCCTCGAGGTGCTCTCGGGACTGCTCGGCCGCGGCCAGTGCATCCTCGTAGCGACCGAGGCTGTTGTGCAGCTGCGCGGTCGCCCACTCGATCACCGTCAGGCCCACGCCCTCGCCCCGCGCCACCACCTCCTTGGTGCTGGCCTCGAACAACTCGAAGGCCTCGGTCTCGCGGCCCTGCCAGGCAGCGAGACCGAGCGCACCGTATGGTGCGACGTGGCTCCCCGTCGCCTGGGTGACAGCCTCGACCTCCTCGATCAGCGACGCCGCCGATGCGAACTCGCCCGCGTTGAGGTGGACACCGATGCACGTGTTGAGGGCGACGGGGAGCTCATTGAGGGCACCGGCATCACGGGCGAGCTGAACGTGGCGCATGGCCAGCACGTACCAGGCCTCGTCGTCCCACAGATCCACCGCAACACGACACGCGATCTGAAGCCACCGGACCTCGTCGTCCTTCGAGACACGCTCACGGCGAAACGCATCAAGCGCCTGCCTCAGCACGTCCGAGCCAGCCGCATGTCCCTCGGTGATGAGGAGCGTGAGGCCCTCCAGAAGCAGGTCGGACGGACGAGGCGGCTGCGATGGGGGCGGCGCCGCGCGAGCGGCGCGGGCGACGTCGAGCAGAGTCGTGCCGCTGGCCAGCCGGCCTACGAACAGGGCCGCCCACAGGGCTTCCAGATATGTCTCGCGGGCAAGCCCCACGTCCAGTGGCTCGAGCCGCTTGGCCGCCGTGAGCAACAGCGGCGGAACGTCGCGGCCGCGGTTCACGGCGAACGCGATCCGGGCCCGCAGCAGGTCAACCTCGGCGCACTGGCGCTCGTCCAGCGGCCCGGCCTGCGCCGTGGCCAGCAGCCCCAGCGCCGCATCCGGAGCCCCGGCCCGTGCCTTTGCCTGCGCCGCGGCCACCGCCCGTGCCCCGCGGAGAGAGCGGCCGGGCGTCAGCTTTGCTGCCCGCTCCAGGAAGGCCGCCGCCGCCGCCAGACCGCCGCGCGACTGGGCACGGCCCGCCGAGCGCTCGAGTTCTGAGGCGACCTCCTCGTCGGGACCCTGCGCTGCCGCTGCGCGGTGCCAAGCGCGACGATCGGAATCGAGCTGTGGGTCGGTCGCCTCCGCAAGTACGCGATGGACCTCGCGCCGCTCCTCAGGGGAGGCCGACGTGTAGACGGCCGAGCGCGCCAGCGGATACCGGAACCTGACGCGCGCGCCGAACTCGACCAGCTCCTCCGGCTCGGCGGCGTCGGCTGCCTGCGGCTTGATCCCGAGCCGCTCGGCCGCCCGCCATACCAGCACCGGGTCGCCGGTCGGCTCCGCCGCCGCGAGCAACAACAGGCGCCGCGTATCGCCGGGAAGCGGCGCCAGCCGGCGCTGGAAGCTCTTCTCGATGCGGCCCGCCAGCCGAGCCGTGTCGGGGAGGGCGAACCCTCCCGCCACCTCCGCCGGCGTCAACCCCCGCGGCAGCTCCATCAGCGCGAGCGGGTTGCCCCGAGTCTCAGCGATGATTCGATCGCCCACTCGCTCGTCAAGCGGCCACTTCATCCGCGAGTGCAGCAGCCCCCTCGCGTCAGCGTCACGGAGACCCCCGACGACCAGCTCAGGCAAGCCAGCGAGCGGTTGGTCCTCGTCCGATTCGCGTACGGCGAACACCAACGCCACCGACTCCGCGAGCAGGCGACGCGCGACGAACTCGAGCACGTGTGCGGACTCCCGATCGAGCCACTGCGTATCGTCCACCACGCAGAGCAGCGGCTCTTCCTCGGCGACCTCCGAGAGCAGGCCCAGCACCGCGAGACCGACCAGGAAGCGACTCGGCGCCGCCCCATCCGCGGACCCGAACGCGGTGCCGAGCGCATCTCTCTGAGGTCCTGGCAGGCAGTCCAGGCGATCGAGCATCGACGCACACAACTGATGCAGTCCGGCGAATGCGAGCTCAACCTCGGACTGCAGACCGGCGGCGCGCTCGACGCGACACCCAGTTGCCTGCTCGACCAGGTGATCCAACAGCGCCGACTTGCCCACGCCGGGCTCGCCACGGACCACGAGCACCCGGCTCTCGCCCCCGCGTACCGCCTCGAGCAGCCCGTCGAGCTGCTCGAGCTCGCTGTGGCGCCCCAGTAGCACCTACCGCCACCACCAGGCGCGCGGCGCTTGCTCGCGCCCGCTCAACAGAATATGTGCCGCCATCCCCCCCTCCTAACCTACACCGCGCCGGGCACGAGCCAAGTCGGCGCGCGACCGCCTGAGCGCCGCAGGCGCGGCCCAGGGACGGACGGTCCTAAGACGCGCTCGGCGATGCGGTGGGCGTGCGCTGAGCAAGCAGGCTTCGCGCGCAGTCGACGATCGTCTCCTCGACGGGACGCGGCGCCCACTCGACGCGCCGCTTGGCGTTCTCGAGCGAGTAGGTCGTCTTCTCTCCGAGCTCGCCGACGACCGAGCGCACCTCCGGGTCGAAGAGAGCGAGGAGGCGTACGAGGACGTCGGGGACGCCCCGCCGCGGCACCCTGCGGGCGTCGGGCCCGAGCTGCTCGCGCAGGATCGCCGCGACGTCCGAGAACCAGAGGAACGTAGATGCGGCGATCAGTCGCTGCCCTCCCGCGTCCGCGGCCGTCATCGCGCTGACCTCCAGCGCGGCCACGTCACGCACGTCGATGAAGCTGAAGCCGAGCCGGGGGAGCCCCGGCATGCGCCCGTTGAGCATCCGCTCCACGGCCTGGAGCGAGTACGACCGGTCCTCTCCGAGCACCGGACCGATGATCGCCCCAGGCAGGACGGTCACGAGCCGGTCCTCGGCTCCCTGCGCCCGCATGTACTCCCACGCCGCGAGCTCGGCGATCGTCTTCGAACGCGTGTAGGGCGTCAGGTGCTGATTGTCGGGGTCGGTCCAGTCCGCCTCGCTGAGCTCCCGCCCGTCCGACCCCGGATCCGGGCCGGCGTTGCGAACCGCTGCGACCGACGAGGTGACGACGACCCGGCGAACACCTGCCTCGAGGCTTGCCCGTAGCACGCGAAGGGTTCCCTCGCGGGCCGGAACGATCAGCTCATCGGGATCCTTGGGCTGCGCCGGTGGAAAGGGCGATGCGACGTGCAGTACGTAGTCGCAACCATCGACGGCCTCTGGCCAGCCGCGATCCTCGGTCAGGTCGGCTGCCACCACCGCCAGCCGGTCCCCCACGTCGACCTGCGATCCCACGTCGGCTCGCACCTCAGCCTCGCGCGCGGGGTCACGGACGGTCGTCCGAGCCCGATATCCATGCTTCAAAAGCTCTACCAGGCACCAGCCGCCGAGGAAGCCGGACCCTCCCGTCACCAGCACCGTCTGCTCGCCATCCATCAGCCGCTCCCTTTGCCAGCTTCGCCTCCGACGCCACGACGACGTCAACGTGGGCGGGAGGCATACCACGAAGGCGGCCCGCCTCGCGTCCTCACTCCGTCATCGCGTCGCGATCAGCTGGTTGATCGTGCAGGCCGGCCTCGAGCTTGTCCAGCAGCTCGCGCAGGAGCGCGGTGTCCTCGTCACCCAGCTGTGAGCGCAGGCGTCGATCGTATGCCACGGCTATCCGGCGCAGCCGGTCGAACAGCGCTTCGCCCTCCTCGGTGAGCTCCACCTGTTGAGCGCGGCGGTCGCCGGTCTCGCGCCAGCGGCGGACGAGGCCCTGCTTCTCGAGCGCGTTGAGGTGGTGGGTCAGCGTCGCGTCGGTGATGCCCATCTCGTGCGCCATCTGGCTCTGCGTGCCCCACTGCCTGGATCGGACGAGCACCAGCACCTGCCAGGCGGACACGGAGCCTCCCCCCTCGGCCAGCGCACGCTCGAAGGCTTGGGTCGCCACGCGAGCCGTGCGCGCCAGATGCAGCCCGATCGGCGGACGGAATGGAGGCTCCGGCTGCATTCCGACACACTAGCAGAAGCCTTGACATCTAATGTTTAGATATCTAAGCTTTGGCGAAACCCCGAGTGCACGCGAGCGACGACTGACGGAAGGAGACAGGCGATGCGAGGTCAGATGGCAAGGGCAGACGCCAACGGCGACTTGGCTTCCGGCGGTGGGGTGATCGTGCCCTTTGCGGCGGTCGTGCTCGCCATGCTCCCGGCCGTGCTCGACCAGACGATGCTGGCGACCGCGCTGCCGACTGTCGCGCGCGACCTCGGTCGGCTTGCCGACGTGTCGTGGATCGTGACCGGCTACGTCGTCGCGGCGGCGGCGAGCACGCCGCTGTGGGGCAAGCTCGGCGACCGGCACGGACGCAAGCGCCTGCTCGAGATCTCGCTTGTCATGTTCCTCGGCGCCTCGGCTCTCTGCGGCGCGGCACAGGACATCACGTCGCTGATCGCTGCACGTGTCGTCCAGGGCGCGGCGGCCGGGGGGTTGATGAGCCTCGCCAACGCGGCCGTCGGCGACCTCGTCTCGCCACGCGAGCGCGGGCGCTACCAGGGCTACATCGTCTCGACGTTCGCCGTGGCCACGGTCGCCGGTCCCCTGCTCGGCGGCCTGCTGGTTGACCACGCGGGCTGGCGATGGGTCTTCTACGTGAACCTGCCGGTCGGACTTGCCGCCCTCGCCGGTCTGCGCCTGCGCTTCCCCTCACCCTCGACCGAGCGGCCACGACACGCCCTCGACGCTTGGGGGGCCGCGCTGCTCGCCGGCGCCACGAGCACGTTCATGCTGGCCTGCATCTGGGGCGGGCAGCGCTACGCCTGGGCATCGCCGGTGATCCTCGCGCTGATCGGCGCCGCGGTCCTCTGCGCGGGCGCGCTCGTTCACCGCGAGCGGCGGGTCCCCGACCCGGTGGTCCCCCTCGAGCTGCTGCGCACGCGGACGGTCGCGGTCGCCAGCATCGTCCTGTTCCTGGCTACCGCGGCGCTGTTCGCGGTCAACGTCTTCGTGCCCCTGTTCCTCCAGACCACCACACGAGCCAGCCCGACCCAGGCCGGCCTGCTGCTCGTGCCGATGATGCTCGGCATCACGCTCTCGACGACCTTGGCCGGGCGCAGCATCGAGCGCACAGGCCGCTACAAGCGCTTTCCCGTGGCGGGCCTTGCGCTCATGACCGTTGCGCTGGCGCTGCTCGCCGTGGTCGTGCGCCAACCCTCGCGGACGACCGTGGGTGTCGCCCTGGCGGTGTTCGGCGTCGGCTTCGGGATGGTCGGCCAGGTTCTGATCCTCTCCGTGCAGAACAGCGTTGAGCGTCGCCAGCTCGGCGTGGCGATGGCGTCTACGAGCTTCTTCCGGGCGCTCGGAGGCGCCGTAGGCGCGGCGGTCCTCGGCGCCGTCTTCGCCGCCCGCGCCGGCTCAACTGGCGGGAGCGGCGCGCTGAGCGGACTTCCTTCGGGCACGCGGGCGCAGATCGTCGACGCCGTGCAGACCGTCTTCCTCATCGCCGCCCCGCTCGCCCTCGTGGGACTGGTCGTGGTCCTGCTCTTGCCCGAGCAGCCTCTACGCGGTCCGGACCAGCCCACGGGTCGCGGCCAGGCACCGGAGGGACGAACCGCCCTCGCTCGGGCGTGAGCAGCGCAGGCGGCTCGACCCGGAGCGACTAACGTCCGATCACTCGAAGTCGGTCACCGAGTAGACATCGGTTCTTCTTATGACCATCGGCGCGATCGCGCGCTCTCGCTGCCCCGGCACGTGATGCACCGTGTAGGCGTCTCGTCCGAGCTGAAGGATCGCCGCGACCATCCTGCCGTCGGTCGTGTCCGCCTCGCCGACCCGCATTCGGCAGTCGCGGCCTTCATGGCGACACTCGATCTCATGTATGCGGCGGTCCCGCGTCAAGAGGCCGGTGCTGGCCTCCGCGTGGTCGCGGAGCGCTCCGTACTCGGTCTCGGCGGCTGCGTCGCTCGACGAGGACGGAAGGAAGAAGGTCGTCATGTCAGCGCCGTTTTGATCGCGGCGCCGGGCTGTTCGGGTCGCGCGGCGGATAGCGCCTGCGCTCGTCGGCGGTCATCTGTCTGATCACGAGTTTCCCCTGAGCCACCTGATCCTGCATGTCCCGTAGCTTCTTTTCGTGCTGCTCCTGCTGGCGGAGCTGCTGAGGACTTGGCACGTTGCTCCTTCGGAGGGTTCGCGACGGACGGTCCAGCGGACCACCCCTTTGTATCGATCTGCACACAAAGGTTAGCGCCTCCCCAAGCGGTGCCGCGCCGGCCGACTGCCATGCACGAACGCCCCCAAGCCGGCAGGACCACCCACGGGATCTGGTAGCTTCAACTCCAGCGACTGATCGTCGGTCGCGAGGCAGCTCGCTTGAGTCCCGTTTTCTAAGCGGTTCGGGTCGGTCAAAGCCTCCCAATCGCGCACGACACTCGAGCGCAGCCCAAAAGGAGCACAACAGAATGCAGTCCTTCGCCCAGCTCGGCGTTTCGCGCGCCGTCGCGGCAGCTCTCTCCCGCCGAGGGATAGATGAGCCATTTCCCGTCCAACGCCTGGTTCTCGGCGATGTCCTGGATGGACGCGACGTCCTCGTGAAGTCGCCCACCGGCTCAGGCAAGACGCTCGCCTTCGGCATTGCGCTGGTCGAGCGCATCCAGCCTGGCGACCGCGGGCCCGCCGGCCTGATCGTCGCACCCACCCGCGAGCTTGCGAGCCAGATCGCGGGCGAGCTCCGGGACATCGCTGGCGCACGCGGGCTTCGCGTGGCGGCCGTGTACGGCGGCGTCGGCATGCGCGAGCAGGCCACGAGGGCCGCCCGCTCGCACATCGTCGTCGCAACGCCCGGACGCCTGGAGGACCAGCTTCAGAGGCGCGCGTTCAGCCTGGACTCGGTGCGGATCCTCGTGCTCGACGAGGCCGACCGCATGCTCGACATGGGCTTTCGTCCGGCGATCGACCGGATCGTGGAGGCTTGTCCCGCCGAGAGGCAGACCCTGCTCTTCTCGGCGACGCTCGATGGCGTCGCGGGCAAACTCGCCGCCCGCTACACCACCCAGCCGGTGAGACACGAGAACGTCAGGAACGAGGCCGACGGCCCGCGCCAGGTTGAGCATCGGTTCGTACCGGTCCGCGACGGCGCGCGGCTCGAGGCGCTCGTCGCCGAGCTCGATTCTGAGCGTCAGGACCGTGCGCTAGTGTTCGTGCGAACCAAGCGCGGCGCAGACCGCCTGGTCAAACGGCTCGGCGCCCTCGGCGTGGAGTCGCTCGCGATTCATGGCAACAAGTCACAGCGCCAGCGCGACCAGGCACTCGCCCGCTTTCAATCAGGAGGGATTAACACGTTGGTCGCGACCGATGTGGCGGCTCGAGGCATCGACGTCGACGGGGTCACGCACGTGATCAACTTCGATCCGCCCGACGACCACGACGCATACGTCCATCGTGTCGGACGTACCGCACGCGCCGGTGCAAGCGGCATCGGGATCACGCTCGTGTCTCCCGGTGAGCGCCACGAGATGCGCCAGCTTGCCCACCGCCTCGGGCTGCACAAGGAGTTCGGAGTGGTTGGAGATCACGCCGGCGCGCGTGCGAGCCAGCACACCGGCCAGCGCTCCGGGAGACCGCCCCGCCCGCGCAGGCGGCGAGCCAGGAGCAACGCAGCCTAGAAGACGGGCCGCGACCACGATCAAACACGTGTCCGGGTGCGACCGGGCGATCGTGGTCGGCAGCCAAATCCGCCGACAGGAGAGAGAGCCCATGAGCACCACCGCGACTCAGACGGGCGAGCAACCACCGGATCCGGCGTCTGCGGACCTGGCAGCCGCTTCAGCGCCCGAGTCAACCGACTCGCGGCAGTGGAACGCGAGGCTCGCCCCTTACGCCCGCGCCGACACCGGCCGCGCGCTGATGTGCCTCGCCACCTCGGCGTTGCCCTATCTCGGGCTCTCGGTCGTGATGTGGCTCCTGCTCGACGTGTCCACGGTGCTGGCGCTCGCGCTCGCGGTGCCGACGGCGGCCTTCCTGGTTCGCACGTTCATCGTCTTCCATGACTGCTCCCACGGATCGTTCCTGCCGAGTCGGCGCGGAAACGCATGGCTCGGGATGGGGCTCGGACTGCTGCTCTACTCCCCCTTCCTGCGCTGGCGCCACGACCATGCGGTTCACCACGCCACCTCCGGCGATCTCGACCGCCGCGGCACCGGTGACATCCGCACGCTGACCGTCAGCGAGTACCGAGCATTGCCGTGGCGCGGTCGGCTCGGCTACCGCCTGCTCCGCAACCCGCTCGTCATGTTCGGGGTCGGGCCGATCGTCGCGATGATCGTCGGGCCGCGGATCGTCGCGAAGAATGCGCGGCCCCGGATGCGCCGCAGCGTGATCGCGACGAACGTCGCGCTAGCGGTCATCGTCGGCCTCCTCTGCTGGCTGATCGGCTGGCGTGCGTACCTGCTCGTAGCCGGCCCCCCGGCGTTGATCGCCGGCTCGGTCGGCATCTGGCTCTTCTACGTCCAGCATCAGTTCGAGGACGCCTACTGGGACAGCGGCGAGGGCTGGAGCTACGCCCACGCGGCGCTTCGCGGAAGCTCCTTCCTGAAGCTGCCGGCCCCGCTTCGCTTCTGCACCGGGAGCATCGGCTACCACCACGTCCACCACCTGAACGCGCGCATTCCCAACTACAACCTCAAGCGCACGCACGACGAGAACCCCGTGTTCCACAGCGTTCCCACGCTCAACCTCGTGGACGGACTCATGGCAGTGAGGCTGAAGCTGTGGGATGAGGAGAGCCAGCGCATGGTGCCGTTCTCGGCGACGCGCGCCCGGCCGGGCCGTCTCTCAACGAGCAGCTAGCGCCCGAGAAGCACGACCCACGGCTTCGGCGCCTGCCCCGCGAGCGTCGGCCTCCCCCCGAGCTCGGCCACGGTCGCGACGCCTGATTGCGCTACCTCCTCAGGGCTCGAGCACGAGCTTGTGGCCGGGAGAGGCCTTCTGGCGCGCCCACGCATCGGCGACCCGCGCGAGCGGAACACGCTCGACCTCGACGCGGAGCTCGCCGGTGGTGGCGTGCCGCAGCAGGAAGTCGTGCGCCGCGCGGCGTGCCTCGGGCGGCGTCAGGACGTTCGTGTGGCCGATGATCGAGAGCGCTCGTCCGCGAACCGTCGCCGAGGAGATGTCCATCTTCTCGGCGGCCGAGCGTCCGAGCTGGATCAAGCGGCCGTTGATCGCCATCGCCTCTAGCGCAGCTTCGGCCGGCGCGCCGCACAGCGTGTCGATCACGACATCCGCGCCGCCGCCCGTCGCCTCCCGGATGGCTCCGCTGAGGTCCTCCTGACCGACCTGGGCGGTGGCGGTGGCTCCTAGCTCGCGTGTCCGCTCGAGGCGCTCGCGGTTGCGGCCCACGGCGACGATCGCCTCCGCGCCGCGGAGACGGGCCGCCTGAATCGCGATCGTTCCGACGACTCCGGTCGCACCCAGAACGACCACCTTCTCGCCCGGCTGCAGCTTCGCCCGATAGTCGAGCGAGGCCTGAGCAGCGACGCCCGCGATCCCGAGCGCGCACGCCACCCCCGCGTCCACGGCGTCGGGGAGTGGCACGGCGGTGGCCGCATAGGCGAGCGTCCTGGACGCGAACGTGCCGTGCGGCACGACGGGCAGGTCGACGTAGACGCGGTCTCCGGGCTCGATCCCGGGCGCCCCCGACGCGACCACGCGCCCTACCGCCTCGAGGCCGGGTACATACGGCACCGGCGGGGATGGAAGGTAATACGTCTGCTCGCCCAGCGCGATGTCCACCGGGTTCAGGCCGGCGACCTCGACCTCGAGCAGCAGCTGGCCGTCGGAGGGATCGGCGGGAGCGTCGAATGTTGAGAGCTCCGGCGTGCGCCGATACTCGCGCAGGACGGCGGCCGGGATGCGCTCGCTCACCCCGTCGTCATAGCCGATCGGGGCGCTCCGCGCGTTGCCGATGAAACGCGACGGGCGCGATCGCCGGCCACGGAGTCAACGCACGGCGCGGGCGAGTCGCCGGGCGAGCGCTCGCAGGTGCTCGACCAGCTCGGGCGGCTCGCGTACCGCGAAGTCGACGCCGAGCATCGCGATCCGCACGGCCAGCCATCGGAGGTCGTCGTCGCCGGTGCGGAACTCGCAGGTGTGCGCATCGACCGGCACGATCGTGCCCCAGTGCGACGGGACTCGGCTGGCCACCTCCTCCGCGGAGGCGTGCAGGATCACCATTGCCTCGAATCGACTCGGCGCGTCGGCGATGCTGCGCTGCACGTACGCCGCCGCGTCGCGCGCCGGAAGCCGACGCGCGGCGAAGCGCGCACCGGTCGACGCCGGCCCGGCGAGGCGATCGACGCGGAACGTCCGCCAGTCCTCGCGAGCGCAATCCCACGCCACGAGATACCAGCGTCGCCCGTAGTTCACGAGCGAGTGCGGCTCCACCTCGCGCCGGGTCTCAGAACCATCGCGGCTCCGGTAGCCGAACCGAAGCCGTTCGAAGTCGCGACACGTCGCAGCGATCGCGGTCAGGTGCCGCGGATCGACCGTCGGGCCTTCGACCGGTGGGATCGAGGTCGCCGAGCTGAGCGCCCCGACGCGGCGGCGCAGGTGCGCCGGCAGAACCTGCTCGAGCTTGACGAGCGCACGCACGGCCGTCTCCTCGATGCCGGTCACCGACGAGCGCGCAGCGGTGCTCAGGCCGACGGCGATCGCGATCGCCTCCTCGTCGTCCAGCAGCAGCGGCGGCATCGCGCTTCCGGCGCGAAGCTGGTAGCCGCCCGCGGGGCCGCTAAGCGACTCGACCGGATAGCCGAGGCCGCGTAGCCGTTCGACGTCGCGCCGGATCGTCCGGCCCGATACCTCGAGGCGGGCGGCGAGCTCGCCGCCCGACC
>DASZIU010000059.1:0-10572 GCA_035948815.1 Solirubrobacteraceae bacterium
CGAGCTGGAGCGCCACGTCGTAGAGCTGCGGGCTCGCCGGGGACCACAGCCGAGGCGAGCTCAGCCTCGCCGAGCGGATGAACGTCTGCGAGGCTCCCGCCGCGATGCTCGCGGTGCCGAGGTCCACGGGGAGCTGGCCGAACGTGCTCGTCAGATGCACGCTCTGGGCGGCGCTCGAGTAGTTGTGCAGCATCACGCGGTATTCGATCGTCGCGTCGCATGTGCGGCACGGCAGGTGCGGCAGCACCTGGACCGAGGCGAAGCCGACTCGCTGCACCCGCTGCAGGTAGACGGTCCGCAGGATCCCGCCGTAGTTCCACCACAGGCCGACCTTGGGGAAGTCGTTGGCCGCACGTCGGCTGTCCACGCGCAGCACGAGGTGGTTGGGCCCGTTGGACCGCAGCAGGGTCGACGGCAGCTCCAGCTCGAACGGCAGGTAGGCCCCGGCGTGCGAGCCGATCGGCTGGCCGTTGAGCCACGCACGGACGTGGTTATTGACCGACTCGAAGCGCGCCAGCCACTGGCTTTCGGGGCCGGCGGCGGCGGGCAGTTCGAAGTCCTTGCGGTACCAGGCCACCGTTCCCGCCATGCTCGCCTTGCTCTGGTCGGTCGCGTTCCAGGCGTTCGGGACCGTGACGCGCGACCAGCCGCCGGTGGACGTCGAGGCCTGGAATCGACGGCTGAGCCCGACCCCGCCGTCGAAGCGGAACAGCCAGCTTCCGCCCAGGTCATACCTTTCGCTCGCTCCCCAGGCCGAGGGGGCGAGGACCGGCGGCGTGGCGGCGAGCCCCTGCCGCGCCCCGGCCAGGCCGGCGCTCGCCCCGTTCCGGGACATCGGTGCGTCCGAGTCCGACGCCGAAGCGAGGAGGAGCAGCAGGAGTCCGGCGACGGCCGCGAGGGCGAGGAGGCGCGAATGCACGGGCCGGGCAAGCGTACCCAAGCCGCCTGCCGGTCCGTGCAGGCTCGGATGCGCCTCCGGGGCGGGCCCTGTGCAGGGTTATCCTGCGTATGCAAATGGCAACCTGCACCGATACGGACCGCGCTCACCTCACGCGTGCGATCGAGCTCGCGCGCAGGGGCACGGGTTCGGTCAAGCCGAACCCCGTCGTCGGAGCCGTCGTCGCACGTGAGGAGGACGTGCTCGGCGAGGGCTGGCACGAACGGTTCGGTGGCGCCCACGCGGAGGTCAACGCGATCGAGGCGTGCGGCCTCGAGGAGCTGACCGGAGCGACCCTCTACGTCTCGCTCGAGCCGTGCTGCCACGAGGGCAAGACGCCCCCGTGCACCGACGCGATCATCCAGTCCGGCATCCGGCGTGTCGTCGTCGCCTCGGACGACCCCACCGAGAAGGCCTCGGGCCGCGGCCTCGGCATCCTGCGCGACGAGGGCGTGGAGGTGATCGTGGCGGACGGCGAGCTCGCGGCGAGCGCGCGCCTCCTGAACCAGGCATTCCGCAAGCACGCGCGCGTGGGGCGCCCCTGGGTGCTGTTCAAGTCGGCGATGACGCTGGATGGGAAGGTGGCCACCCGCAGCGGCGACTCCAAGTGGATCAGCGGCGAGGACAGCCGCGAGCTGGCCCACCGCTGGCGTGCCGCGGTCGACGCGGTCGTCGTCGGCATCGGCACCGCGCTCGCCGACGACCCCCAGCTGACCGCGCGGCCCGACGGGCTGCTCGCCGCGGCCGGGGCCCAGCCGCGCCGCGTGGTGTTCGACTCGCTCGCCCGCCTGGCGCCGTCCTCACAGCTCGTTGCGGCGGCCCAGGAGATCCCGCTCACGGTCGTCGTCTCGCGCGCCGCGCCGCGCGCCGACACCGATGCACTGGAGGCGGCCGGCGCCCAGGTACTCGTCGCAACCGGCGAGAACGAGCCCGCGCGCGTGCGCTCGGCGCTGGACCAGCTCGGCTCGATGGGAGTCGCCTCGGTGCTCCTGGAGGGCGGCCCGCATCTGGCCGGCGCGTTCCTCGATGCGGGCGAGATCGACGAGATCCGGCTCTTCCTCGCGCCCCTGCTGCTCGGCGGCAGCGCGGCCCGCGACCCGCTCGAGGGAGAGGGAGTCGAGCGCATATCCGACGCCTTGCGGGCGATCACCTTCGAGTGCGAGAGCGTCGGCGATGACCTCTTGGTCTCTGCCCGCGTCCGCGAGTGGTGAGCGCCATGATCCGAGCTGGAGCGAGCGCGTGTTCACGGGCCTGATCACGGATCTGGGTGAGGTAACGGGCCTCGAGCGCGGCGAGGCCGGCGCCACGCTGACGGTCAGCACGCGCCTCGCCGGCGACCTGCGCGAGGGCGACTCGATCGCCGTCAACGGCGTCTGCCTCACGGCCACCGAGATCGGCGACGGCCGCTTCAAGGCCGAGGCGATGCTCGAGACGCTCGAGCGCTCCTCGCTCGGAGAGCTCGGCCGGGGCTCCCCGGTGAACCTCGAGCTCCCGCTGCGCGCCGAGGACCGCCTCGGCGGCCACGTCGTCCAAGGACACGTCGACGGCACCGGCGTCGTCAGCGCGATCCGCGAGCAGGGCTTCTCGCGCGTGCTCGAGGTCGAGGTCGATCCCGGGCTGGCGCGCTACCTGGTCGAGAAGGGCTCGGTGGCGCTCGACGGCGTCAGCCTCACGATCAGCGCGCTGTTGCAGGGCGGCTTCGCCGTGTCGCTGATCCCGGAGACGCTGCAGCGGACCAACCTCGGAAGCGTCGAAGAGGGTGCGCGGCTCAACGTCGAGGTCGACATCCTCGCCAAGCACGTAGAGCGGCTGATGGCGGCGCGCGCATGAACGACCGCATGCAGGCCGGCCCGCGCACGGCGGCGCCGTTCGCGACGATCGAGCAGGCGATCGACGAGATCCGCCAGGGCAAGATGGTCGTCGTCTGCGACGACGAGGACCGCGAGAACGAGGGCGACCTGACGCTCGCCGCGCAGTTCGCGATCCCCGAGGCGATCAACTTCATGGCCAAGGAGGGACGCGGCCTGATCTGCCTGTCGCTGACCCCCGAGCGCTGCGACGAACTCGGCCTCGACCTGATGGCCGCGAAGAACGAGTCGTCGTTCGAAACTCCCTTCACCGTCTCGATCGAGGCGCGGGAGGGCGTCACGACCGGAATCTCCGCGCACGACCGCGCGCACACGATCCAGGTCGCGATCGATCCCGAGAGCGCGCCACGCGACCTCGTCCAGCCCGGTCACGTATTTCCGCTGAAGAGCCGTGCCGGGGGCGTGCTCGAGCGCGCCGGGCAGACGGAGGCGGCGATCGACCTCGCTCGCCTGGCGGGCCTGAACCCCGCCGGCGTGATCTGCGAGATCATGAACGACGACGGCACGATGGCGCGGGTCCCCGACCTCGTCGAGTACTGCGAGCGTCACGGGCTCTGCATGATCACGGTCGCCGACCTGATCGCCTACCGCCGCCGCCACGACAAGCTCGTCGAGCGCGTCGTCAGCACGCGCCTGCCGACGGGCTTCGGCGAGTTCGAGGCGGTCGGGTATCGCTCACTCGTCGACGACAAGCATCACGTCGCGCTCGTCAAGGGAGATGTCTCGGGGCAGTCCGACGTGCTGGTGCGGGTGCACTCCGAGTGCCTTACCGGCGACGTGTTCCACTCGCTGCGCTGCGACTGCGGCGAGCAGCTCGCGTCGGCGCTGACGATGATCGATCGCGAGGGCCAGGGCGTGCTGCTCTACCTCTCCCAGGAGGGACGCGGAATCGGGCTGCTGAACAAGTTGCGCGCCTACCGCCTGCAGGAGGACGGGCTCGACACCGTCGAGGCCAACGAGCGCCTCGGCCTGCCGGCCGACCTGCGCGACTACGGCATCGGCGCCCAGATCCTGGTCGACCTGGGCCTGAGCTCGATCAGGATCCTGACGAACAACCCGAAGAAGATCAGGGGCCTCGAGGGATACGGGCTCTCCGTGACGGCACAGATCCCGATCGAGCACGCCCCCAACGAGCACAATGAGGCCTACCTGCGCACCAAGGCCGAGCGCATGGGGCACATGCTGCATCACCAGGGCCTGAACCTCGACGAGGACATGCTGCACGCGGAGCGCGCGCGGGACCGGTCCGTCGAGGACGGCTCGGCGACGGCGTCGGACTCGGACGCTCACGGCTCCGACGCCGCGGCGCGCGACTCGGGCGCCGGCTCGCCGGCCGACCCCTCGACGGAGCGGTGAGCGACTCCTACGCGATCGTCGTCGGGCGCTTCTACGAGGAGCTCGCCGAGCGACTGGTGTCCGGCGCGACGAGCGCCTTCGCCGAGGCCGGCCAACCCGACGTCGAGGTGTTCGACGTGCCCGGCGCCTTCGAGCTGCCGCTCGGCGCAAGCTATGCCGCCCGCTCGGGTCGCTTCGCCGGCGTCGCCTGCCTCGGTGCGGTGATCCGCGGCGAGACCGACCACTACCAGTTCGTCTGCACCGAGACCGCTCGCGGCGTCATGCAGGTCCAGCTCGAGACGGGTGTGCCGTGCGCATTCGGCGTGCTCACCTGCGAGACGATGGAGCAGGCGCTCGCGCGCGCCGGCGGCGGCAAGCGCGACCAGGGACGCCATGCGGCAGAGGCCGTGCTGCGCATGGCGCGGCTTCGGGCCGAGCTCGCGAGCGGCTAGACTGCCGCCGATGGCGAAGGTATGTCACAGCTGCAGGCGCGGTCCGGCGTTCGGCCAGAGCCGCAGCCACTCGATGGTCGCGACCAAGCGCCGCTTCGATCCCAACCTGCAGAAGGTCAGGATCATGGACGGCAAGACGCCGCGACGCGTGTACGTGTGCACGCGCTGCCTCAAAGCCGGCAAGGTCACGAAGGCGCTCTAGCCTGCTGTGCGCAGGGCGCCTGCCCGATCGCGCGGCAGCATCGCGCTCGACGATCGGCCGGTCGCCGTCGGCGACCCCCGAGCGCCCGGCGCGTCGCCCGTCGAAGGTGATAGACGTGTCGGCGTGAGCGATCCGAACCTGGTCCGTTTCCGGGCGGCCGTTGCGGGCGCCCTCGCGCATCTCGAATCTCGTCGCGAGGAGGTCAACGACCTCAACGTGTTCCCGGTCGCGGACGGCGATACCGGCGACAACATGGCTCTCACGCTGCGCGCCGTGCTCGAGGAGCTCGACCGCCTGCAGAACGACGAGGATCGGACGATCGACGAGATCGGACGCGAGGAGATCGTCGGGTCGGTCGCGCGCGCGGCGCTGTTGGGAGCGCGCGGGAACTCGGGGGTGATCCTCTCGCAGCTGATCCGCGGCGCGGCCGAGGAGCTCGCGAGCCGGCCCGGACAGCTGGTCGACGTGCCGCTGATCGGCGCCGCGCTCGTCAACGCGGCCGACCGCGCCTACTCCTCGGTCCGCGATCCGGCGGAGGGGACCATCCTCACCGTCGCGCGCGAGATGGCGCACAAGATCGTCGCCGACGTCGCGCACAGCCCCGAGAACCCCCGGCTCGAGCCCGCGACCGAACCGAGCGAGCAGGACGTCGCGATCGCCGACGCGCTGGCGAGCGCGGTCGCCGCGGGCCAGGAGTCCGTCAAGCACGGGCCCGAGCGGCTTGCCGCGCTCCGTGAAGCGGGCGTCGTCGACGCCGGCGGCTACGCCTTGACGATCATCTTCGCCGGAGTCGTGGCGGCGCTTCGCGGCGACGAGCCGCCCGAGCTCGACCATCACGCGCCCGCCCGGATAACCCACCCCGAGCACAGCTCGGCCACCTATCGCTTCTGCACCAACTTCGCCGTCACCGGTACCGGGCTGAGCGCGGGTCGCTTCATCGCCCCGCTCGAGGAGCTCGGCGACTCGGTCCTGGTCGTGGGCGATGAGACCACGCTGAAGGTGCATCTCCACACCGACGAGCCGGAGCGCGCGACGGCCGTCTTCAGCGGCGTCGGGGACGTGTCGCGGCTCGACGTCGCCGACATGCGCGCGCAGGTGAGCGACCGAGACGGGCGCATCGCCGGCGACCCGGCCGCGACGGCCAACGGAAGCGGCCCTCACTCCGGCGGGGGCGCCGGGGACGCCGCGCCGCGCGTGCGCTGCGGCGCCGTCGCGGTCGTCAGCGGCGACGGCCTGCGCGAGCTGTTCGGAGAGCTCGGCGTCCACACGATCGACGGTGGCCCGACGCTGAACCCCTCGACCTATGACCTGCTCGCCGCCATCCACGAGGTCCAGGCCGAGGAGGTGATCGTGCTCGCGAACAGCGCCAACGTGATCATGGCGGCTGAGAACGCGGCCCGCCTGTCGGACAAGCAGGTGCTGGTCGCGCCGACGACCAGCCAGCAGGCGGGCCTCGCCGCGGCGCTCGCGCTGGCCCACGATCGTCCGATGGAGGAGAACGCCCAGGCGTTGCTCGAGGCCGTCTCCCGTGTGCGCACCGGCGCCGTGGCGCAGGCCGCCCGCGACGATACGCGGGGTCGCTTCAGCCGGGGCGAGGCCGTCGGCTTCGTCGAGGACGAGGTGCTCGCGTGGGGTGAGCCCGCCGAGACGCTTCGAGCGGTCCTGGCGGCGCTCGCCGCAGGACAGAGGGGAGACTCGGCCCCCGAGCTGATCAGCGTTCTCGCGGGCGAGGGAGCGCCACTGGGCCTGGGCGAGGTCGAGGAGATGGCGCGCGACGGCGTCGAGCTGGAGTTGCGCCACGGCGGCCAGACCGCCTACTGGTGGCTGCTCGCCGCCGAGTAGCCGGGACCCGCGCGGCGGTGATGACCGCTGAGCCGATCATGATCCCGTCCACATGCCGGCGATGAGCTTCAAGACGCCGGACGAGCCCATCTTGGCTGCGCCGCCCGCCGGGAACGGCGCTGGCCCGGGCGTCCGCGCGTTCGCCTCCGAGCGCAGGCTCACCTGGGCGGAGATGCTCGCGGCTCCGGTGCGCTGGCCGCGCCCGTCGCGCCTGGCCGCCGAGCTGGCGCCCGGGGGCAGGCGGATCGCCGCCGGCCTGCGCGCGCTCGGCATCGCGACCGTCGGCGAGCTGCTCGAGCACCTGCCGAGCGACAGCCGCCAGGGACGGACGATCGCCGCGCTGCGGCCCGGCGAGCAGGCGACGGTCTCCGTGCAGGTGCGGGCGATCGCCGCCCGCCCGGTGCGGCGCAGGCGCATGCGCCCGCTCGTCGAGGCGACCGTGTTCGACGACAGCGGCACCATGCGCGCGACCTTCTTCAACCAGCCCTGGCTGGCCGAGCGCTACGCCCCCGGCACGCGGCTGCTGCTGCACGGCAAGGCCGACGACCGTCGTGGGTTTCGCGTCTCACATCACGCGGAGGTTCGGGCCGGCGAGATCGCGGGCACGGGCCCGGCCGCGGACGGCGCGAGCGAGGGTCCGGCCGCGGCGGTCGCGCACTACCCCGCGGCCGAGGGCATCTCCTCGACGCAGATCCTCAACCTGGTCCGCGACTCACGCGCTGCGCTGGGTGACGTCACAGAGCCGCTGTGCGCGGCGACGCGTGTCGGCGAGCGCCTCCCCGACAGAGCCGGCGCGCTCGCGGCGATGCACTTCGCGCGCGGTCCCGAGGACCTGCACGAGGGTCGTCGGCGGCTGGCCTTCGAAGAGCTGCTGCTCCAGCAGCTGCTCTTCCTGCGCCGGCGCGCCACGCGCCGCGCACGCGCCGACGCGCACGTGCTCGGCGACGAGCCGTCGCTGAGCGAGCGGTGGCTGACGAGCGTGCTCCCGTTCGAGCCGACGGCCGACCAGCTGAGCGCGATCGCCCAGATCCGCGAGGACCTGGGCAGCCCCCATCCGATGCACAGGCTCCTGCTCGGAGAGGTCGGGAGCGGCAAGACCGTGGTCGCGCTGTACGCGATGCTGCGCGCGGTCGAGCATGGGCGCCAGGCGGCGCTGATGGCACCCACCGAAACGCTCGCCGACCAGCATTTCGCGACCCTTCAGCGGCTGCTCGGGGCCGAGTCGGTCGCGGCGGCGCTGCTGACCGGTTCCACCCCTGCGCGCAGGCGACGTGACATCCTCAGCAAGCTCGAGAGCGGCGAGCTGTCGCTCCTCGTCGGCACCCATGCGTTGATCGAGCCCGACGTCCGCTTCCAGGGACTCGCCGTAGCGGTCGTCGACGAGCAGCACCGCTTCGGCGTGCGCCAGCGGGCCGCGCTCGAAGCGAAGATGGCCGCGCACCCTCCGCACATGCTGCATATGACGGCTACTCCGATCCCGCGGACGCTCGCGCTCGCAAGCTACGGCGACCTCGACGCGACCGCGCTGCGCGAGCTCCCGCGCGGGCGCGGCGGCGTCGACACGCGCGTCGTGTCCGGCGAGCAGGAGCGGTCCGGCGCCTACGCCGAGCTGCGCGAGCGTCTCGATGCCGGCAGGCAGGCGTTCGTCGTCTGCCCGCTGGTCGAGGACCCCGAGCAGCCGGCGGGGGATGGCCCGGGGGAGTCCGGCTGGGGCGCGCCGGGCTCCGGTCAGCGTGCCGCTACCGCCGAGCTGAAGCGACTGCGCGAGGGCGAGCTCGAGGGATATGAGCTGGCGCTGCTTCATGGCGGGATGCGCCCAGGCGAGAAGCAGGAGGCGATGGCCGCGTTCGCCGCCGGACGGGCGCAGGTGCTGGTCGCCACGACCGTGATCGAGGTCGGGATCGACGTCCCGAACGCAACCGTGATCTTGATCGAGAACGCCGAGCGTTTCGGGATCTCGCAGCTGCACCAGCTTCGAGGCCGGGTCGGGCGCGGCGAGCATCGCGCGCTGTGCCTTCTGCTCGCCGACTCCGAGAGCCAGGACTCAGGCCAGTCCTCGGCGAGGCTTCGCGCGCTCGTGCGCCACTCCGACGGCTTCCGCCTCGCCGAGATCGACCTGCGGATCCGCCGCGAGGGCGAGCTGGTCGGCACGCGCCAGTCGGGCTTCGTCGGCTTCCGCGTCGCGAGCCTGCCGGACGACGGCGAGCTGCTCGAGCGCGCCCGCTCCAGGGCAGAGGCGATCCTCGACGCCGATCCCCTCCTCGAGAGCCCCGAGCACGCGCTGCTCGCCGACGCGCTCGAGCGGGCCTTCGGAGAGCGCGCGCTGGAGCCGATTCCGGCGTAGGCATGCGGGTGATCGCCGGACGGCTGGGCGGCCGGCGGCTGCAGGCGCCGCGCGGCAGGGAAACGAGGCCGACCTCCGACCGCGTCCGGGAGGCGCTGTTCTCGATGCTCGGCGATGTGGGTGGCGTCAGGGTTCTGGACGTGTTCGCGGGCACCGGCGCCCTGGGCATCGAGGCGCTTTCACGCGGCGCGGCGAGCGTCGTGTTCATCGAGCGCGACCCGCAGGCCGCCAGGGCGCTCGGCGCCAACTTGAGCGCGCTCGGGATCGAGTCCGGGGAGGGCGAGCTGCGCCGCGCGGACGCGCTCGACGCGCTCCGCAGAGCATCCGCACGCGGAGAGACATACGATCTCGTCTTCATCGATCCTCCCTACAGGCAAGCGCGCGAGTGGGGGCCAGAGCTGTCGGCGCTCCTGCCGCCGCTTTTGGGGCCCTCGGCCCGCGTCGTCGTCGAGAGCGACCGGCGCGCGCCGCTCGAGCTCGAGATGGAGATCGAGCGGCAGCGGCGCTACGGCGACACTTCCATAAGAATCCACCGTCACAGATGACCCGAGCCGAGAAGTCGATAGCCGTCTGCCCGGGGTCCTACGACCCCGTGACCAACGGGCACCTGGACGTGATCAGGCGCACCGCGAACCTGTACGACGAAGTCGTGGTCGCCGTCGTGAACCGCTCGGTGCGCAAGAGCAGCGCGCTGTTCGGGATCGACGACAGGGTCGGGTTCATCGAGCGAGCTACGGCGGGCCTCGAGAACGTACGGGTGGAGCCGTTCAGCACGCTCGTGGTGGAGTTCGCCAAGAGCATCGGCGCTCGCGCCATGGTCAAGGGGCTGCGCGCGATCTCGGACTTCGAGTACGAGCTGGAGATGAACCAGCTGAACCGCAGACAGGACCCGGAGATCGAGTCTGTTTACCTGATGGCGAGCCCGCAGTACAGTTTCCTGTCGTCCAGCGGCGTCAAGGAGCTCGCCACGTTCGGCGGCAAGATCGACGATCTCGTCCCCGGAGAGGTGGCCCGGCGCTTGCAGGAAGAGCTCAGACGCTGACGAAATGACAGGAGACTTGATGGCGACCCTCACCGACCGACCGCTGGGCGGGATGCCCGGCCGAGGTGGCTCATAGATGGATGTCCTCGTACTCATAGACAAGCTCGACGACCTCGTCCACAACGCGAAGCCCGTCCCGCTGACGGACCAGGTGAGGGTCGACAAGGAGGAGATCTACGACATCCTCGACCAGATGCGGGCGACGATCCCCGAGGAGATCAAGCAGGCGCGGTGGATCGTCAAGGAGCGTCAGGAGATGCTCGCGGAGGCCAAGAAGGAGGCCGAGCGGATCATCAAAGACGCGCGCGAGCGCCAGGAGCGACTCGTTGGCGAGGAGGAGGTCACCAAGCAGGCCGAGCGGGCCGCGGAGGACATCGTCGAGGACGCCCGCGCGCGCGAGCGCGAGATCAGGCTGGGCGCTGAGGACTACGCCGATGAGATCCTGAACACGCTCGAGGTCAACCTGTCGAAGTTCATCGCCGCCGTGCAACGCGGGCGGGAGCGGTTGCAGGGCAAGGACGAGCCCGCCGAAGTCAGTTAGAACGCTGAA
>DASZIU010000060.1:0-3965 GCA_035948815.1 Solirubrobacteraceae bacterium
TGGGTGGACGCGCACCCAGGATCTATCCTTCTAGCGCCCCCTGGGGGGTCGTCCAATGGCAGGACATCAGGTTTTGGTCCTGAGAATCGGGGTTCGAGTCCCTGCCCCCCAACTGCCATGCGGACCTGTGCACAGTGAGCAACGTTTCCCCCGCAGACGCACCCAGCGTCGTGGTGCTCGCCGCCGGCCGGGGCACGCGCATGCGCTCTGAGCAGCCGAAGGTGCTGCACGAGCTGTGCGGCCGGCCGATGGTGTGTTGGCCGGTGGCGGCCGCGCTCGACGCGGGAGCCGCGCGCGTGATCGTCGTGGACTCGCCCGATCGAGCGCTCGCCGGGTTGCTCCCAGATGGCGTAGAGCTAGCCGTCCAGGAGCGTCCGAACGGCACGGGCGGAGCTGTGGCCGCGGCGATGTCCGCGCTCGACGCCGGCGGCGCCGGTCGCGACGGGACGGTCGTCGTGCTGAGCGGAGACGTGCCGCTCGTCAGCGCGGAGGCGATCGGCGAGCTCGTCCGCGCTCACAGCCAGGGCGGAGCGGCCGCCACGATGGCCACGACCGTGCTCGAGGATCCGAGCGGCTACGGGCGGGTCGTGCGCGACGCCTCGGGGGCGCTCGAGCGGGTCGTCGAGACCAAGCGCCCGGGGGACGCCACCCCCGAAGAGCTCGCCATCCAGGAGGTGAACACCGGCATCTTCGCCTTCGATGTGGCCGCGCTCCGGGACGCGCTGCCACGCCTGAGCTCGGCGAACGCCCAGGGTGAGCTGTACCTGCCCGAGGCACTCGACCTGATGCGGGGCGACGGGCTCGCGGTCGCAGCGCATGTCGTCCACGACGGGCGGCTCGTGCTCGGCATCAACGATCGAGTCGCGCTCGCACGCGTGCGAAGGCTCGCCCAGGACGCGATCCACGAACGGCACATGGTCGGGGGCGTGACGATCGTCGATCCGGCAGCGACCGTCATCGACGTCGACGTCGAGATCGGCCAGGACACGGTGATCGAGCCGTTCACGACGATCCGGGGCGCCACGCGGATCGGGCGGGGGTGCCTCGTGCGCCACTCCTATCTCGTCGACTGCGTCGTCGAGGACGGAGCGAGCGTCGGGCCGTTCGCCTACCTGCGGCCGGGGACGCTCCTGCGCACCGGAGCGAAGGCCGGCACGTTCGTCGAGGTCAAGAACTCCGACATCGGCGCCGGCGCGAAAATCCCGCATCTCTCATACGTCGGCGACGCGGACGTCGGCGAGGGCACGAACCTGGGGGCCGCCACGATCACAGCCAATTACGACGGTGCCAGCAAGCACCGCACGACGATCGGCAAGGCGGTACGCACGAGCGTGGACACCACGCTCGTCGCGCCGGTCACGCTAGGGGACGAGTCCGTGACGGCCGCGGGATCGGTGATCACCGACGACGTCCCACCCGGCGCGCTCGGCATCGCGAGGGAGCGCCAGACGAACATCGAGGGGTACGCGGAGCGCCGCCGCAAGCCGTCATGACCGAACGCCCGATCGCCCTCTACACTGCTGCTCAAATGAGCGCGATGGACACGCGCACGCAGTCCTCGCGGGCGAGCCTGCCGATCGACTACAACAAGCGGCTGATGCTCTTCAGCGGCCGCGCGAACCCGCAGCTGGCGATCGACATCGCCGACAAGCTCGGCGTCGACCTGGGCGGGGTGGAGCGCAAGACGTTCTCAAACGGCGAGGTCTACTGCCGCTACGAAGAATCGATCCGCGGCGCGGACGTGTTCATCGTCCAGCCCACCTGCGGCAACCCGCAGACGGGCGTCACGGCGAACGACTCGCTGATGGAGCTGTTGTTCATGATCGACGCGGCCGTCGGCGCCTCGGCGCACCGCGTGATCGCCGTCACGCCCTGGTTCGGCTACTCCCGCCAGGACAAGAAGTCCGCGCCCCGAGAGCCGATCTCGGCGCGCCTGGTCGCGCGCATGCTCGAGGCGGCCGGCGCCGACAGGGTGCTCACGATGGACCTCCACGCCGGGCAGATCCAAGGGTTCTTCCAGAAGCCCGTCGACCACATGACGGCGCTGTTCATGCTCACGCAGTACTTCTCGGACCTCGGGCTGTCAGACCTGGTGGTAGTGGCGCCTGACGCCGGCCGCGTCAAGCTGAACAAGAAGTTCGCCTCGAAGGTCGGCGCCGAGCTGGCGATCCTCGACAAGGAGCGTCCGGCCCAGCAGGTCGCCGAGATCGGCTACGTGATCGGTGACGTGCGCGGCAAGACGGCGGTGATCGTCGACGACATGGTCGACACGGCAGGGACGCTGAAGGCCGCCGCAAAAACGGTGCTTGAGGAGGGCGCCGCCCGCGTCTACGCCGCCGCCACCCACGGCGTCTTCTCCGGCGACGCGTTCGAGAACCTGAGCACCTCAGGCCTGGAGGAGATCGTCGTCACCGACACGATCCCCATCAGCCCCGATCGTCCCGCGAACATCCGCGTGCTGCCCTGCGCGGACCTGCTGACCGACTCGATCAGGCGGATCTTCATCGACGACTCCGTCAGCGAAGTCTTCGGCGGCGAGAACCAGCTGTTCTGAGCGCGGCGCTCATGCCCCGGCCAGGTCCATGTTGACGCTGAGGCGACACCTCGATGGCCGCGTGCTCTGGCCGGCCGCGCTCGCTCTGCTCGCCGTGGCGCCCGCCGGCGCGGCTGCTGCGTCGCAGGCGACTCCCATTCCGTCCGGAGCGCGAGCCGAGCTGCTCGGAGAAGCCAGACGCGTTGGTGCCCGCGACGGCGACCCGAGGCCCTTTGACATCGAGGTCGTCCTGACGAGCTTCAGCTTGGGGGCGCAGGCGACCGGAGACGGCGGCACCAAAGTGATGTCCGCGGGCACGCCCGTTTACCTGCTGGCGATGCGCGGGCATTTCACCTGCAACAGCTGCTCGCACCCACGCGGGGCGAAGATCGGGCCCGGTACGGTCATCTGGCTGCTTCGCCCGGTGCAAAGGGGACCAGCCGTCGGCTTCGGCTTCGGCACCGTCTACCCGGATCTAGACGCCGCCGGGAGCCCCATCCGCCTCGACCGCCCGGCGGCCCACCACCGGCGGGCCGAGCCGGCGCTCTGAAACGGATCCTGCTCCTCCTCGGAGGCGTCGTGCTGTTCCTCGCCGTCAGCTTCCTGTTGGCGAGATTCCTGTCGACCGAGAACACCGAACGTGACGCCGACCTGGTGCTGATCCAGGCGCAGGCCAGGGGGGATGTTGCCGGCATGCTCGCGCAGCTCAGCGGCTGTCGGACGAGCACGTCATGCCTCGCGCTCGTGCGGGCGAACGCGGCCAACCCGCGTCTTCGGCGCCCGGGGGCGGTCAAGATCCTGTCGCTGAAATCCTCCACCGCCTACTCGCTGACCGGTGGGTCGGGCAAGACGCGTCTGGCCTGGACCGTGATCGGCAAGCTCCCCGTGGTCCAGTGCATCCAGGTGCGCCGCAGCGGCAACTTCTTCAAGGGCGTCAGCGTGACGCTGCTGTCGCTGAGCGCCCCGATCTCCAACGAAGCCGATTGCTAAAGTCGTCGGTTCCGATGGCCCAGACGACGACCAAGCTCCAAGTGCGCAGCCGCGATGGCGAGGGCTCGCGCGCCGCACGACGCCTGCGCCGAAGCGGGCGCGTACCCGGCGTGGTCTATGGCGGGACGGGCGGGCCGCTCGGCGTCGACGCCGACGCCAGAGAGCTGCGGCTGGCCCTTGCTGCCTCCGGTGCGGTCCTCGACCTGAGCATCGACGGCGGCAAAACGACGCCCGTCGTGCTGAAGGAAGCCCAGCGCCACCCGGTCCGCGGAGAGACCGTTCACGTCGACTTCCTTCGCGTGCGCCTGGACGAGGCGATCAACGCGCTCGTCCCGCTGGAACTCACTGGCATCGACGAGGCACCGGGCGTCAAGGAAGGTGGGGTGCTCGAGCAGATCACGCGCGAGCTCAACGTCGAAGCGCTCCCCACCGACATCCCTGA
>DASZIU010000061.1:0-2742 GCA_035948815.1 Solirubrobacteraceae bacterium
CATCCGCCGCAGCGAGGTGGACGCGTTCGAGTTCGGCTACAACGCCGTCAACGAAGACCTCGCGCGGGCGGTCGTCGAGGAGCTCGAGGACACCGAGGAGCCGGTCGTGATGATCCACGACTACCACCTCTACACGCTGCCTGCGCTCGTGCGGCGCGCGCGGCCCGACGTGTTCCTGCACCACTTCGTTCACATTCCGTGGACCCAGTCGGACTCCTGGCGCGTGCTGCCCACGCAGATCCGCTCGGAGATCTTCAACGGCCTGCTGGCCAACGACATCATCGGCTTTCACACGCGCTCCTACCGGCGCAACTTCCTGCAGTGCTGCCGTGACCTGATGGACCTCGAGGTCGACTTCACGCGCGGGGTCGTCCACTGCGAGGAACGTGAGGTCTGGGTCCGGGCCTACCCGCTCCCGATCGACCATCGCGCGACGCGGCTGATCTCCCAGAGCGCACGCGTGCACGACTTCGAGGTGGACCTTCTCCAGCGCCGGCGCGACTACCTGATCCTGCGCGTCGACCGGGCCGATCTGAGCAAGAACATCCTGCGCGGGTTCTCGGCCTTCGATCTCTTCCTCGAGCAGCACCCCGAGTTCATCGAGCGGGTGACGTTCGTCGCGCAGCTGATGCCATCGCGAACGGACGTGCCCCAGTACGCCGAGTACCTCGAGCGGATCGAGGCGCTCGTGGCGGTCGTCAACCACCGCCATGGAACGCCCGACTGGATGCCGATCCAGCTCAAGCTCCGGGACGACCTCGAGGAGGCGATCGCCGCCTACAAGCACTACGACGTCCTGCTCGTCAACGCGATGTTCGACGGGATGAACCTGGTGGCCAAGGAGGGACCGCTGGTGAACGAGCGCGAGGGCGTCTCGATCCTCTCCGAGAACACCGGCGCCCACGAGGAGCTCGGCGACTACGCGATGTCGGTCAACCCGTTCGACATCCAGGAGCTCGCCGACTCGATCTATGGGGCGCTCACGATGGACCCCGACGAGCGCCGCCGCCGCGCCGACGGCCTGGTGGCGATCGTCACCTCGCGCGACCCCGGCGACTGGATCGACGAGCAGCTCGCCGACATCAAGGCCAAGGGACTTGCCAGCTAGCGCGAACCGCTACCCTTCCGGCAGCCGTCATGACCAAGCCGCCCCCCATCTATGACCTCGTGATCCTGCTCGACACGGCGCTCGAGGAGCCCGCGCGGGCGAAGATCATCGCCGACGCGCGCTCCGCGATCGAATCGCAGGGAGAGCTCTTGCGCCACGACCCGTGGGGCGAGCGGGCGCTCGCCTACCCGATCGCGCGCAAGACGAGCGCCGAGTACCACCTCCTGCAGTTCCACTCCTCCACGCCGCAGCTGCTCGAGAGCCTCGGTCACTCGCTGCGGATCCTCGACGGCATCCTGCGCTTCCGCATCATCAAGCTCGAGCCCGGCGTGCCCGCCGCGCCCGACATGCGCGCCTCGGCCTCGCAGGCCGCGCCGCGCCGCGCCGAGCAGGAGCAGCCGGAGGGCGCACAGCCGCCGGCCGACAGCGCCGCGGCAGAGCAGGCTGCCGAGCAGCCCGCGGAGCAGCCCGCCTCCACGGTCGAGGTCGGCGACCCGGCGTAGGGTCGCCCACCCGCCCTCGCGCCCGCACGTCCCGCGCCACACGCCTCGCCTCGCCTCGCCTCGCCTCCACGAGGACCCTTGGACTTGCCCCGGGGTGGTATTAACATCGGCCAATGGGCTGGGCCGAGGACATGAGAGACCCATCCTCGTCGACTCGCACCGACGTGCTTCGCGCGTCTCCGCCGATGTTCGACTCGAGGGTCCTCGACGCGCTCTCGCGCGTGCACCCGCTCGTCCCGGTGCTGATCTTCCTCCCCGCCGTCGCGGTGCTTGCGGCGTGGGGGCTGTCGAAACTCACGCTGCTCGTCACGGTGGCGCTGTTCGTCGGCGGGTATGCGCTCTGGACGCTGTTCGAGTACTGGCTTCACCGGATCGTGTTCCACTTCGAGCCCGAGGAGGGCCTCGGCGCGCGCATGCACTGGATCATCCACGGCGTGCACCACGATCACCCGAACGACCCGCTGCGGCTGGTGATGCCCCCCGCCGTCAGCATCCCGCTCGGGGCGGTGGTCTTCGCCGTCCTGTACCTGATCTTCGGCGGACGCTACGCGCCGGCGCTCGGCGCGGGCTTCTTCGCCGGCTACCTCGCCTACGACATGACCCACTACTACCTGCACCACTTCCGCCCGAGGGGACGGCTGGGGAGGATCCTGCGCGAGCGTCACATGCGCCACCACTTCCAGGACGAGACCCGGGGCTTCGGGATCAGCGCGCCGTACTGGGATGAGGTCTTCGGGACCTCCTCGCGCAGCACCCGATCCCCGCAATGAGCGGAGTCCCGCCGGGACCGCCGTCGAAGTGCGCCCGCCCGCGCCTCTAGACTCGAAGCTCGATCCCGCGGGGTCCGCCGGGCACTCGCCGGACTGTTACTGAGCCGAAAGGAAGCAAGCCGTGGCCGCAACGAACATAAACAGGGTCGTCCTGACCGGAAACCTCACAGCCGACCCCGAGCTGCGCTCGCTGCCGAGCGGCAACTCGGTCTGCAAGCTGCGCGTCGCCTGCAACACGCGCCGCAAGAACCAGAGCACCGGCGAATGGGAGGACAAGCCGAACTACTTCAACGTGACCGTCTGGGGCGCGCAGGGCGAGAACGCCGCCCGCTATCTCTCAAAGGGGCGGCCCGTGGCGATC
>DASZIU010000062.1:0-100601 GCA_035948815.1 Solirubrobacteraceae bacterium
TCGGCCGCTTCGACCAGATCATCTGTCTCGAGACGATCGAGCACCTGAGCGACGACCAGGCGCTGCTCGCCACGCTCGCGTCGATGCTCGAACCGGGCGGGCGGCTGTTGCTGACCACGCCGTTCGAGGGCCACCGTCCGCTCTACAGCGAGCAACAGCACCCGAGTGGCGCCGAGGATGGCTCGCACGTTCGATACGGCTACTCGCAGGAGCAGCTTCGCCGGATGGCCGAGGCGGCCGGTCTTCGCGTCCAGTCCGACGCCTTCGTCAGCGGGGTCGTCTCCCAGCAGCTAACGAACATCATGCGCCGGCTCACCCGGCGCGTGGGGCGCGTGGGCGGCTGGCTGATCGTGCTTCCCCTGCGTCCGCTTGCGCTCCTCGACCGTCCCCTCAGCCGCCTGCTGCGCTACCCGCGGCTGAGCGTCGCGCTGACCGCCGAGAAGCCGGCGTAGAGCTCTCGCATGCGGGTGATCATCACGGTTCCCTGGGGGGAGCGCCTGGGCGGCGCCGAGGCGATGCTGCAGGGCGTCCTGGAAGGCGCGGCTGAGGAAGGGCACGAGCTCGAACCCGTCTTCCTCTCGCCGGGCCCCTGGCCCGAGGAGCTCCGCCGCAGTGGTCTGCGCGTCGAGGTGCTGCCGGCCGGGCGCCTGCGCCAGGGCCACCGCTGGCTCGCCACGGTGCTGCGCCTCGCACGTCTGTTCCGTTCACGCAACCCCGACGTGATCGTCAACTGGTCGGCCAAGACCCAGCTGTACGGCGCTCCCGCGGCGGTGCTCGCCGGGATGGCCGGCCGGGTGGTCTGGTGGCAGCAGGCGATCCCCAAACGGAGCTGGCTCGACGGCTCGGCCACGCTGCTGCCGGCCGCCGCGATCGGCTGCTACTCGAGCTTCTCGGCGCAGGCCCAGGCGCGGCTGTTCCCGGCTCGGCGTACGTTCGTCGTTCCCGCCGGCTCGCCGGTCCCGAACGGCCGCTCCCAGCCGGCCGCCATCGAGCTCCCGTCCGACACTCCCATCGTGGGCCTGGTCGGCCGGCTTCAGCCATGGAAGGGGCAGGACGAGCTGCTGCGCGCGCAGGCGATCCTGAGAGAGCGCGGCCGGCCGATGCACACGATCATCGTCGGCGGCGACTCCTACGGGCTCTCGCCCGAGTACGCCGCCTCGCTCGAGCCCCTCGCGGGCGAGCTGGGGGTCGCCGACGCCGTGACGATGACGGGCGAGGTCCCCGACGCGGGACCGTACATCGAACGCATGGACGTCCTCGTCAACGCATCCGACCCCGAGCCCTTCGGCATCGTGATCCTCGAGGGAATGGCCAGAGGCGTCGCCGTCGTGGCCGTGAACTCCGGGGGACCCGCCGAGTTCGTCGAGGACGGCCGCACCGGCGTGCTCGCGCGCTCCGGGCGCCCAGACGCGCTCGCCGACGCGCTCGAACCGCTGCTGGCCTCACCGGAGCTGCGTGAGCGCGTTGGACGCGCGGGCCGAGAGCGCTACCTGCAGGAGTACACCACCGCCGCGATGCGCAAGCGGTTCTTCCGCTTCCTCGAGCAGGCAGTCGGCGAAGGCCGGCGCTGAGGCCCTCGCCGCGCGTCCGCCCAGATCTCAGGCGGCGCGCTCGGCCGCGGTGAGGACGGATACCGAGGTCAGCCGCGGGTAGCGGCGGCGCACCACGGTCGGCCACGTGCGCCCGCCTGTCAAGGAGACCACGTCGGTCCCGGCGAAGCGTGGCTCCTCGACCTCCAGCTGCTCCTCCTCGAGGATGCGCCTCACGACGTGCGGAAGCGCGGGGGAGATGTGCGGCTCGTAGTCGGGGCGAAAGCTCGTCAGGTTCCCCGTCAGGCCCAGCTCGAGGCGATTTCGCAGGCTCGCAACGTTGGGCGTGGAGACGACGATCCGCCCGCCCGGCGCGAGCAGCCGGGCGGCCGCCCGCAGGGCGCTCCAGGGAGCCTCGAGATGCTCGATCACCTCGACGAGCACGACCCGGTCTGCAGCCGGCAGCGCCCCGGCGTCCTCGGCCGCGAGGGCATGGAACTCGACGTCGCCCTTCAGGTCGTCGTCGAGCCAGTCGATCGGGTCGATGCCGCGAAGCTCGGCGGGCCGCCACTCGTCCCTGATCATCCTCAGCAGGTCTCCCCGTCCGCAGCCGATGTCGAGCCAGCGCAGCCCAGGCTCGGGTCGCGCCAGCTCGAGCGCCGCGTCGACGATCTCTGACATCGATGAGCCGGCGGAGTCGATCTGGTCGCAGTAGGTGCGCCCGCGGGCGCCGCTGCTAGCCGGCGTGGCCATTGCGTCCCGACCTCAGCGTCCTGTAGCCGCGGGGGGCCAGGCGCGCGCGCGCCCGCTGCGGATCGATCGTCGCGAGCATCGCCGGCGGGTCCCACAGTCGCATGCTGTAAGCCTCGGCCGGCGCGCTCAGGATCGGTCCCGTCAACCCCTGGCGCACCCCCAGCACGGTGTAGCCGCGCGCCTCCAGCACCGCCGTCACGGCCGTCGGCGGTTGCTCGTGCTCCTCGAAGACGATGTCGCGGATCAGCTTCTTGGAGAGGAGCGCCTCGGCGCCCTGCAGGGCGGCCAGCTCGTGCATCTCGACATCGAGCTTGACGACGCCGATCGGCCCCGACAGCTCCTCGTCGAGCCGGACGGTCGCGACCTCGGTCGTGTGCGTCGCGTCGGCACGCTCGAGCGAGGCGGTGCCCTTGTTCTGCGCGAAGGTCTCCGGGTCGACGCCCAGAGGAAGCGTTCCCCGCGACGCCGAGACGGCGGCCTGGCGGACCTCGACCACGTCGAGGTCCTCGAGCGTCCTCCACCGCTCGACGTTGCGGGCGAGCGTCTCGAAGATCAGCGGGTGGGGCTCGAACGAGAGGACCCGACCCTGCGCTCCGACGGCATGGGCGAGCAGGTTGGTCATGAAGCCCACATTGGCGCCGGCGTCCACGGCCGTCTCCCCAGGGTCCGCCAGGCGCGCGAGAGTCTCCGCGACCGTCAGGTCGTAGATGCCCGTCCGCGCCACCGCCATGCCGAGCGGGTCGGGCCAGCAGTAGAGCTTCGAGCCCCACGCAGCGCGCAGCAGCTGCGGGCTCCCGTCCTCGCTCGGGTGGGCGCGAAGGCGCAGCGCCAACTGCGAGGGGCGGTACCAGTAATAGGGACGGTTGACGAACCTGTAGGCCCGCCGCAGCGGTGAGAACGGTGGCTGTGCGGTCGCGCTCATGGCGTCGGCGCAACTCTAGAGCCTGCCGGCCGGCGCCCGCCGGTTGAGTACTGTACGGCTCCCTCGAGCCTGCTCGGGGCCGTCGATGCGATCCGAGAGTGAAACCGAGCGTGCCAGCCGCGCCGCGCCGACGGCGCCGCCCGTCACGATCGTGGCGCACGACATCGGCAGGGTCGGCGGCATGGAGCGCCAGCTGAGCGAGCTGCTGATCGGGCTTCGCCGCCAGGGCCGGGAGGTGACCGTGATAGCCCGGACGTGCGAGCTTCCGCCGGGCTCGGGCGTCGTCTTTCACCGCGTGCGCGCACCCGGCCGCCCGTTCGCGATCGCCTACCCGTGGTTCATGCTCAGCGGCTCGCTCGCGGTCCGCAGGTGGCGCCGCGGAGTCGTGCAGGCGACCGGGGCGATCGTCCTCAACCGGGTCGACGTGCTCGCGATCCACTACCTGCATCAGGTGGGCCCGGCCAACCCCAGCCGCTCGAGCATGCTCTTCCGCGTGCACGTCAAGGTGGCCGGAGCCCTCAAGCGCCTCGGAGAGCGCCTGTGCCTTCGCAGCGGCCGCGTGGCCGCGGTCGTATGCGTGTCGGACGGCCTGGCCGAAGAGGTGCGCCGCGAGTTCCCACGCGTGGCGGATCGCGTCCTGACGATCCACAACGGTGTCGACCTCGACGCGTTCGCCCCGGGGGCGCGCCGCGAGGCGGCCGTCGCCCTCAGGGCGTCGCTCGGGATCGACGGGCGCCAGCTGGTGGCCGCATTCGTCGGCAGCGAGTGGGGACGCAAGGGGCTCGAGCCGGTGATACGCGCGCTCGCCACCGCGCCGGAGTGGCTGCTCGTGGTCGCCGGCGGCGGCGATCGGGCGCGCTACCGGGCGCTGGCCGAGTCGCTGGGAGTGGAGCGGCGCGTGCGGTGGCTCGGCGTGACCGCGGACATCCAGCCCGTCTATGAGATGTCCGACGCCTTCGTGCTGCCCTCCGACTACGAGACCTTCTCCCTGGTGACGTTCGAGGCGGCGGCGAGCGGACTGCCCGTCCTTGCCACCCCCGTCAGCGGGGTGCGCGAGCTGATCGAGGACGGGCGCAACGGCTTCGTGATCTCGCGGGACGCCGCCGAGATCGGCGGCCGGCTGAACGAGCTGGCGGCCGATCCGGCGCTGCGTGCCCGGTTGGGCGCCGCCGCGAGAGAGTCCGCGTCGCAGTACTCATGGGCGCGGATGGTCGAGCGCCACGAACAGCTCTACGCGAGGCTCGCGGCGGGTCAGGCTCCCTGACGGCCCCCTGCGCGCGCGGGCGGCGCGGGTCGCACTGCGGCGCCGAGCAGCCGCTCGAGCTGATCGGTCGCCGCAGGTACAGAGAACAGCCGCTCGACCGCGGCGCGCCCGGCGTGCGCGAGTCGGGCGCGAAGCTCGGGCTGCTCGCGCAGGCTCCTCAGGCGCTCGGCGAGCGCGTCCCGGTCGCCCTCGGGGAAGGTGAGCCCGCCTCCCGTGAGCTCGATCAGCCACGGGATCTCGCCTGAGTCAGAGCCCACGACGGGCACCCCGCACCAGAGCGCCTCGACGATCACCCGTCCGAACTGCTCCTTCCAGGTCGGCGTGGTGCGCGACGGGAGCACGAGCACGTCCAGCTGCCGGTAGCCCGCCGGCATCTGCTCGTGTGTCAGATCGCTCTGCACGCGGACGCGCGAGCCGGGGATCGGCTGGTCCTCGAGCGCGGCCCGCATCTCTCCGTCGCCGATCAGCAGCAGCGCGACCGGCTCGGGCAGCCGCCGCACGGCCTCGAGAAGGTCCGAGATGCCCTTGCTCTCGACCAGCCGGCCGGCAAAGCCGACCGTGAAGGGCCGCTGCGTCGAGCTCTCAGGCGGCAGGCCCGGCCAATCGGGGACGGCGGGCGGCGCGAGCGCCACCTCGCCACGCGCCCCCCACTCGCGGGCCAGGCGCCCGGCGGTCTCCGACCGGGCGGCGACGAACGCCGCGTCGCGCAGCACGCGCGTGCGAAGCCAGCGCACGGGGAGCGCCAGGTCGCGGTCGATGTTCTCGTAGGCCTGCACGCCGAAGGGGATCTGCAGCCGCTTCAATGGCCCACGCCACTGGGCGGCCGCAAGCGAGAACGGCTCGGCCTCGATGAAGGCGACATCGGGCCGCAGCCGCCGGGCCAGCGCCCCCGGACGGGTGAGGTATAGATGGCGCTGCGGGCGGCCGGGGAGCAGGACGCGCGTCGGACGCAGCGCATCCTCGAGTCCCTCCAGCGCGCGCGGCGCGACGGAGTCGGCGTACGCGTGTCGCCAGCGGTCGGGGACCACGAGCGTGAGGTGCCATCCACGGCGGACGAGCTCCCTGTAGACCTCCTGGTTGACGTTCACCACGGCCGGATGGCTGACCACCAGCAGGCGCCGGGACGGGCTGTCGCCGGTACCCCCTCGGAGCCCGACGCCGTGGGGCTGATCGGCCGCCTCCAGGGGGCCGGTCGCACGGCCCCCGATCGGCGCGGACATCACGACATCGTTGCATTTGCCCTTGCGCTGCGCCCCCGTGGGACCGGTACCCTTTCTAGTTGAGGCGCTACCCCTACGATGGCTGGTCTCCGGCCATGGACGGATCCAACAGCCGATGAACGACGCTACGACCGACGCAGCCAGCATCTTTGCTCCGCTCTGGAAGCGCAAGTGGCTGATCCTTGCGGTGGCAATCCTCGTGGGGGGATTGAGCTACGAGTACTACAAACGCAAGCCCGCCACCTACGTGGGAGGGGCCCTCATGTACCTCGGCGAAGGCGGCGGCAAGTTCAGCGCGCGAGCGCTCGCCGACCAGGTGCAGCTCATCAACTCGAACGTGATCGCGGCGCCGGCGCGCGAACGCCTCGTCGCAGAACACAAGCTCGCGGCGTCCAAGGCCCCGGCCTCGGCGGCGGTGGCCGGCGGCAGCGACTTCATCGCGATCAACTCGAGCGCCCACTCTCCGAAGGCCGCTGCGCAGGTCGCCGACGCCTACGCCCACGCATACATCAACCGCCAGCGAGCGAACTTCCTCAAAGGCACCAAAGCACAGATCGTCCAGACCCGCGACCAGCTGCGGCGGATCGAACTCGGGGCCGCTGCGAGCAAAGGCAAGACCGTCAGCGCGGCGACGACGATTCAGGCGGCCACGCTTCACACCAAGATCGACCAGCTGGAAGCGTCGCTGGCCTCGTTCACGGGCGTCCAGGAGGTGGTTCCCGGCCACGCCAGCCCAGTCGCGATCTCGCCGCATCCGAAAAAGAACGCGATCTTCGGCTTCGTCCTCGGGCTCGTGCTGGCCGCTGCGGCCGCCTACCTGCTGAGCCGCCTGGACCGGCGGATGCGATCGCTGACCGACGTGGAGAACGTCTTCCGCACGCAGATCCTGGCGGCGCTCCCGGCGGTCAGATCCCCGACGCGGCGCCCCGGGGGCGAGCGAGCGCCCGCGAGGCGGCTAGTCGAGCCGCTTCGCCGGCTGCATACGACGCTCCAGCTGGGGGACATGCTCGTTGGGGGCCGCCACAGCGGTCCCCACGTGATCCTGTTCCTGAGCGCCGACGCCGGCGACGGCCGTTCGACGCTGATCGCCAACCTCGCACGGGTCCAGGCCGACGCGGGCGAGCGAGTCGCTGTGATCGAGGCCGACTTCCGCCGGCCGACGCTTGCGCGTGAGTTCGACGTGGCCGGCTCAAACGGCCTCGCCGAGGTGCTCACCGGCCGGATCGAGCCGGGGGTCGCGATGCAGCGCGCGAAACCCGCGAGGGTTGCCGGCGCCGCACAGGAGGACGGGGTGATCTCGGCCGTCGACTTCGAGGACGCGGGCTCCGTCTCGGTGATGCTGAGCGGGGGGCCCGCTCCCAACCCGCCGGCGATGCTCGCGAGCGACGCGATGTCGTTGCTGCTGCGCTCGACGGCCGACGAGTACGACTTCGTCCTGATCGACACGCCGCCGCTGCTCGAGGTCAGCGACGCGATGCCGCTGCTGCACCTCGTCGACGGCATCATCATCGTCGCGCGCCTCGGACACACGCGCGACACCTCCGCGCAGCGACTGACGAAGCTCCTCGAACGCACCGCGAGCGCTCCGCTGCTGGGCGTCGTCGCCAACTGCGTCCCCCGCAAGGACGTCGAGCGCTACGGCTTCTCCTGGGCGCCGGCCGGACCGGCGCGCCGCAAGATCCCCCGGTGATGAGCGCCACCGGCGCACGGCCCGCGAGCTGGGCCGCACATCCGCTCGTTCTCAGCAGGCGGGTGCGCGAGCTGGGCGTGCTCGGACTCAGCATCGCCGTGCCGCTCGTGCTGGGCCTGGCGATCAGCGTGCAGTTCACCGAACCGAGCGTGGTCGTGCTGATCGCGGTCGCGCTCGGGGCGGCCGGCGTGATCGCCCTCCTGCTGAGCCCGCGCTACGAGGTGACGCTGGCGATCGTGGCCCTCTATCTCGGCCTGCTCGAGGGGACCGCCAAGCTTCGCTTCGGATCGCACGAACTCGGATCGGCGCTACGAGACCTCCTGATCTTCGCCGTGTCCCTCGGGGCCTTCCTGCGGCTGATCGTGAGCAGGCAGCGGCTGCGGCTGCCGCCACTGTCGGGATGGGTGATCGCCTTCGTCGCGCTGGTGCTCGTCGAGGCCTTCAATCCGATGACGGTCAACCTGACCAAGGCCCTGGGCGGCTTCCGCCAGCAGCTCGAGTGGATTCCGTTCTTCTTCTTCGGCTACGCGATCATGCGCTCCAAGGACCGTTTCCGCAAGCTCTTCCTGGTGCTCGGCGTGGTCGCCCTCGCGAACGGGCTGATGAGCACCTACCAGACCCGCCTGAGCCCCGCCCAGCTCGCGAGCTGGGGGCCCGGGTACAGGGAACTGGTCTTCGGCAGCAACGGCCTCGGTGGCCGCACGTTCCGCAGCGAAGGATCCTCGCACGTCAGGCCGCCCGGCCTCGGAACGGATGCCGGCTTCGCCGGCGGCGTGGGCGTCGTCGCGCTCGCTCCGACGCTCGCGCTGCTCGCAGTCGGTGGAATGCGCCGGCGATGGCCGCTGGCGCTTCTGTGCCTGGGGGCGATGCTGGCGGTCGCGACCGGCCTCGGGCGATTACAGGTCGTCGGGGCGGTGTTCGCGGTGCTGCTGTTCGCCGTGCTGTCGTTCACGGCCGGACGATCGGTGACCAAACCGCTCGCCGCGGTGCTCGGCATACTCGTGCTCGCGGTCCCGACCGCTGCGATCGTCACATCCATCGCCGGCTCGGGCACGTTCGGGCGCTACGCGTCGCTTGACCCGACGAAACTCTCGAGCAACAAAGACAACAAGATCTCGAGCCTCAGGCTGATACCCGGCGAGCTCGAAGCGGCGCCGCTCGGCGTCGGCCTCGCGTCGGTCGGGGCAGCGGGGGGGTTCGGCGGCAAGAACACCAACCTGGTCAACGGCCACGGTGTCAGCGCGGAGACGCAGTACAACTTCATCTCCGACGAACTCGGCCTTCCGGGGCTGCTCCTGTGGGTCGCGCTGACGATCGAGCTGCTGGTCCTGGGGCTTCGCGGGCTGCCGCGCATCGCCGACGTCGAGCTGCGCATCTACCTCTCCGCCGTGTTCGCGACCTTCATCGCGTTCACCTTCATCGGGCTTTCGGGACCGACGATGTCGAGCGCGGCATTCGGCCCGTTCTTCTGGTTCACCGTCGGCATCGCGGCCTACTGGTTCGCGGGACCCGGTCGCGTGTCGCGTAGTGACGGATCGCCGGCACCGGGATCCTCATGACCGAAGCCGGAACATCGACGGGCGGGAACCCCGCCGCGCTGTCGAGCACGCGGGGGCGGCTCAACGCCCTGCTGGGCGACCGCCGGCGTCCGGTGCTGGTGCTTGCGATCTGCTCGATCTTCTCCGGGCTCGCGGAATCCGGGATCCTCGCCTCGCTCGCGCTGATCGCCAGCACGGCGGTCAAGGGCGGGTCGCGCGTGCACCAGAGCCTTGGCCCGATTCACCTGAACGTGCCGGTCAAAACGCTCTTCATCGCGGCCTTCGTGCTGACCCTGATCCGGATCGCGCTGCAGGTGCCACTGGCGCTGCTGCCGGCCTGGATCGCCTCGGGCGTGCAGGCGCGGCTGCGACGCGAACTGTTCGGCGCCTTCACGAACGCGTCGTGGGCCGTCCAGTCGGCCGACCGTGAGGGCCACCTCCAGGACACGATGACCAGCCAGGTGCTGCAGGCGACCACCGGCGCGGCCCAGACCACGCAGCTCGTGATCACGTTCTTCACGTTCCTCGTACTGATGGCCTCGGCCGTCGCGCTCAACGCCCTCGCCGCGCTCGTCGTGCTCGTCGCCTCGGTCACGCTGTTCGCGCTGCTGCGGCCGCTGAACAGCCTGGGGGCGAGCTTCGCGCGCAGGCTGTCGAAGGCTCAGCTCCAGTACGCGGGCGGCATCAGCGAGTCCAGCCGGCTCGCCGAAGAGACGAAGGTGTTCGGCGTGGGCGAGGCTGAGCGGGCCCGCATGGACCGCCTGATCTCCGCGGCGGAACAGCTCTTCTTCCGCAACCAGCTGATCGGCCGCCTCTCGCCGAGCCTCTACCAGAGCGCGATCTACCTGATCCTCGTCGGCGGCCTCGCCGCCCTCTACTCCGCCGGGTCCGGCCACTTCGCGGCGCTCGGAGCGGTCGTGCTGCTGATCGTCAGGGCCGGGACCTATGGCCAGCAGGCACAGGGCGCCTATCAGGGGCTCCGCCAGTCGCTGCCCTTCATCGAGCGCCTCCAGGACGCCGTCCACCGCTACGCCTCGAGCGCGCCGCCCGACGGCGATCTGCCGCTGCACCGCGTCGAGAGCCTTGCCTTCGAGCGCCTGTCGTTCGGCTACCGTCCCGGACGTCCGGTGCTGCAGGAGATCAGCTTCGAGGTGGAGTCCGGCGAGGCGGTCGGGATCATCGGGCCCTCGGGCGCGGGCAAGTCGACGCTGATCCAGATCCTCCTGCAGCTGCGCGCCCCCGACGAGGGCAGCTATCTGGTCAACGGCGTTCCGGCGCAGGAGTTCGTGCGGGCGGACTGGCACCGGCGCATCGCGTACGTGCCCCAGCAGCCGCGCGTGATCCACGCGTCGGTCGCCGAGAACATCCGCTACTTCCGCGACCTCGACGACGAGGAGATCCTCCGCGCGGGGCAGCTGGCGCGGATCCACGACGACGTGATCAGCTGGCCGGACGGCTACGACACGATCATCGGCCCACGTGCGGACGCTGTGTCCGGCGGCCAGCAGCAGCGGGTGTGCCTGGCCAGGGCGCTCGCCGCGCGCCCGGAAGTGCTCGTCCTCGACGAGCCGACCAGCGCGCTGGACCCGCACTCCGAGACGCTGATCCAGGAGTCGCTGACGGGGCTCAGGCACGAACTGACGCTGTTCATCATCGCCCATCGCATGTCGACGCTCGACATCTGCGACCGCGTGATGGTGATCAAAGACGGCCACATGGTCGCCTTCGAAACGACGGACCTGCTGCAGCAGAACAACTCCTACTACCGCAACGCCTCGACGATCGCCGCGGGGGCACCCGGCAGGACGATGCCATGAGCGCCTCCGAGGGGGTCAGCGGCTCGGCCACGCCCGATCAGGCCTGGACCGCACGCGCGCCGGCGACGGTCGAGAGCAGGTCCGCTGCCCGGTCTCCGGACTTCTTCATCGTCGGCCATCCGAAGAGCGGCACGACGGCGCTGTATGAGATGTTGCGCGGGCACTCGCAGATCTACATGCCCGAGTCCAAGGAGCCGTGGTACTTCGCGACCGAGCTTCACCTGCGTCCGCCGCCGCGCCCGGGGGGGATCGCGCGCACGTTCGAGGAGTATCAGTCGCTGTTCGCCGCGGCGCAGCCGCAGCAGCGGATCGGGGAGGCCTCGCCGATGTACCTGTGGTCGGCCACGGCCGCCGAGCGGATCGCCGAGGTTCGCGAGGACGCGAGGGTGATCGCGATCCTGCGCGAGCCGGTGAGCTTCCTGCACTCGCTTCACCTGCAGTTCGTCAGAACCAACGTCGAGACCGAGACCGACTTTCGTCGTGCGATCGAACTCGAGGACTCGCGGCGCGAAGGGCGCAACATCTCGGCTCACTCCTACTGGCCGAAGGCTCTCCTGTACTCGGAGTACGTCTGCTACGTCGAGCAGCTGCGGCGCTTCGAAACGCTGTTCTCCCCCGAGCAGGTGCTGGTGCTCGTGTACGACGACTTCAGGTCGGACAACGAGGGCGTCGTGCGGCGCGTGCTCCGCTTCCTGGACGTCGACGACACGGCGCCGATCGAGCTCGTGGAGGCGAACCCGACCTTCGGCGTGCGCTCGCGGCGCCTGCATCAGGTCGTGCACGCGGTGTCGGTCGGCGCCGGCCCGATCTCCGCCGGGGCCAAGCGGGCGATCAAGACGCTCGTCCCCGGCCAGCTGCGCCGAAGCGCGCTCCACGCCACCCAGCGGCGTCTGCTGTACGGGGACCCGCAACCGCTCGACGAGGCGTTCATGCGCGAGCTTCGCGCGCGCTTCAGGCCGCACGTCGCAGCAGTGGCAGAGCACCTCGACCGCGACCTGCTCGCGCTATGGGGTTATGACGGCGAGCAGTGAGACGGCCACGGCTGCGCTTGCAAGCCGGCTGCGGATCCCCGACTTCTTCATCCTCGGGCACGCCAAGAGCGGCACCACGGCGCTGTACGAGATGTTGCGCCGCCACCCGCAGATCTTCCTGCCCGACGCGAAGGAGCCTTGGTTCTTCGCGACCGACATGCGTCCCCGCTTCACGCCTCCGCTGGCCGGCACGCCGCCGCAGACGCTCGAGCAGTACGCGACTCTGTTCGCGGAGGCGGGTCCGGGGCAGCGCGTGGGCGAGGCGTCCTCCTCCTACCTGTGGTCTCGAACCGCGGCGACGGGCATCGCACGGGTGCAGCCCACGGCCCGCATGATCGCGATCCTGCGCGAGCCGGCGAGCTTCCTGCGCTCGCTGCACCTGCAGCTGCTGCAGACACACGTCGAGTCAGAGCGCGACCTGCGCAAGGCGATGTCGCTCGAAGGCGCGAGGCGAGACGGCAAACACGTTCCCCGCCGCTCCCACCGCCCGCAGCTGCTGCAGTACGCCGAGCACGTGCGCTACGTCGAGCAGCTGCGCCGGTATCGCGAGCTGTTCGCGCCCGAGCAGCTGCTCGTGCTGATCTACGAGGACTTCCGCGCCGACAACGCGGCCACGCTCACGAGCGTTCTGCGCTTTCTCGACGTCGACGAGCGCCAGCCGCTCGACCTGCTGGACGCCAACCCGACGGTCGCTCTGCGCTCGCAGCAGCTCGACGAGCTCGTGCACTCGGTCTCGGTGGGCCGAGGGACGTTGCCGCGCGCGGCCAAGGCGGCGGTCAAGGCGCTCACCCCGCCGGCGACGCGCAGGAGCCTGTTGCGCCTGGCGCAGCGACGGATCGTGCACGGGACCCCGCCGGCGCCCGACGAGCGGCTGATGCGGGAGCTGCGCCACCGCTTCAGGGCCGAGGTCGCCGCGCTCAGCGAATACCTGGACCGCGACCTGGTCGCGCGCTGGGGCTATGACCGCCTCGCCTGAGACCGCCTCAGTGGCGCACGCCCAGGGGCGACGGCTGCCGGACTTCTTCATCGTCGGGCACGCGAAGTCCGGCACCACGGCTCTCTACGAGATGCTCAGGCGCCACCCGCAGATATTCATGCCCGAGCTCAAGGAGCCGATGTTCTTCGCCCGCAATCCCGGCGCCGGCACGCGCTTCGAGCAGACCGGCAATCGAACGGAAACGCTCGAGCAGTACCTCGCCCTGTTCGCGGGGGCCGGCGCCGAGCAGCTGGCCGGCGAGGCGTCGACCTTCTACCTGTGGTCGGCGCTCGCGCCACCGAGGATCGCCCAGCTGCAGCCCGACGCCCGGATCATCGCGATCCTGCGCGAGCCCGCCAGCTTCCTGCACTCGCTGCACCTCCAGGCCGTGCAGAACGGGGCCGAGACCGAGCGCGATCTGCGCAAGGCGCTGGCGCTCGAGGACGCACGCCGGAGGGGGCGGGAGATACCAGCCGCCGCCCACTGGCCGGCGGCGCTGATCTACTCCGACCGCGTGCGCTACGTGGAGCAGCTGCGCCGCTACGGCGAGCTGTTCGCACCCGAGCAGATGCTGGTGCTGATCTACGACGACTTCTCCTCCGATAACGAGGCCACGATCCGCAGGGTGCTGCGGTTCCTCGGCGTCGACGACGGCGTCCCGCTCGAGCTCGTCCGGGCCAATCGGTCGGTCGCGGTTCGCTCGGTGCGCCTGGACCGGATCGTCCGCGCGCTGCGTGGCGGGCGCGGCCCGCTGTCGGGCGCGCTGAGAAAGACGGTCAGGGGGGTCACGACCCAGGAGTCCCGGACGCGGCTGCTGCACCCGCTGCGCGGGCGCATGCTGTACGGCGCCCCGAAGCCGTCGGACGAGGAGCTGGTCCGCGAGCTGCGGATCCGGTTCAGGCCAGAGGTGCTCGCCCTCGGTGACTACCTCGGGCGCGATCTCGCGAGCCTGTGGGGCTATGACGACCTCGACTGAGCCGGCGCCGGCGGATGCGGGCCGTCGTGCGCGGATGCCCGACTTCTTCATCGTCGGCCATCACAAGAGCGGCACCACGGCCCTCTACGAGATGCTTCGCCGCCATCCTCAGATCTATATGCCCGACCTCAAGGAGCCGCGCTACTTCGCCAGCGACCTGCGTCCGCCCGTCGACTCTCCGGCATCGGCGCGCATCCCGCGCACGCTCGAGGAGTACCTCGCGCTGTTCGCCCCGGCAACGGCGGGGCAGCGCGTCGGCGAGGCCTCGCCCTCGTATCTGCGCTCGCGGGTCGCGGCACGCGAAATCGCCGAGCTGCAACCGGCGGCGCGCTGCGTGGCGATCCTGCGCGAGCCCGCCAGCTTCGTGCGCTCGCTGCACCTCCAGCTCGTGCAGGAACACGTGGAGACCGAGACGGACCTCGCCGAGGCCGTGGCCGGGGAGGAGATCGTCCGCGACGGACGGCAGATCCGCCGGTACTCCGACCACATCCACTACGTCGAGCAGCTCCGACGCTACGAGGACGCGTTCCCCTCCGGGCAGCTGCTGGTGCTGATCTACGACGACTTCAGGCGCGAGAACGTCGAGACGGTGCGCCGCGTCCTGCGCTTCCTGGACGTCGACGACGACGCGACCGTCGAGTCGATCGAAGCCAACCCGACGGTGAGCGTCCGCTCGATGCGGCTCGACGGAATCGTGCGCGCGCTCTACGGCGAGCACGGCGCGCCTTCGCGCGCCGTCAAGGGCGCGGTCCGCGCGCTGAGCACCGAGCGTCTGCGCCGCAGAGCGATGGGAACGCTGCGCCGGCGCGTCGCCTACCGCGAGCCGGACGCGCCCGACGAGCGTCTGATGGGGCAGCTGCGCGAGCGCTACAGGCCGGAGGTTGTCGCGCTCAGCGAGCACCTCGGTCGCGACCTGCTCGCGCTGTGGGGCTACGACCGTGCCGGCTGAGGCGGAGCTGTCCGGGCAGCGGGCCGGCTCGACGCTCGACCCACGGTGGCGGGCCGAGCGCCTGCAGCTGCAGGAGCGCGCGCTCCCGACCGGTCGCGTCGTGGTCTCGTGTCCGGCGCCCTACGGCGTCGGCGGCCTCGGACGCCACGCGCAGGAGATCGTCGAGGCGCTTGGACGTCGCCAGCAGACGGCCGTCTACATCTCCGACGTCACTCGCAAGGCGTCCCGGCGGTCGGGCCCGCTGCCGGCGCTCCGCAGCGCCGCGGGGCGCACGGTCGTGCGCTCCTTCCCGGCGTGGCGGATGTCGCGGGGGAGCGTGCGCTTCGATGCCTTCGCCGCCGGCGGCCTGCCTCAGGCCGACCACCTGGTGGCGTTCAACGGCACGGCGCTCGCGCAGCTGCAGGCCGCGAGCCGGCTCGGGTACGACTCGGCGTCGCTGATGTCGGCCAACTCCCACATGCGACGCGTGATTCGCCAGCACGATCGCGCCCACCGCGACTATCCGCTGGAGCGCCCCTGGGCCACCCGCCTGCTCGAGCGCAACCTCGAGGAGTACGAGCTGGCCGATCGCATCCATGTCGCCTCGCGCTACGTCTGGGAGTCCTTCTCCGAGCAGGGAGTCGCCGATGAGAGGCTCTCCTTCTTCCCGCTCACTCCCGACCCCCGCTACGAGCCCCTGCCGAGGACGCCCTCGGACACCTTCGACGTGCTCTACGTCGGGAGCCTGCTCGTACACAAGGGCGTGCCCCTGCTGCTCGACGCGTTCCGCCGCCTCGCCCACCCGGACATGCGCCTGATCCTGGTGGGGGGCTGGAAAACCCGCGGGATGCGCCGGTACGTGCAGCGCGCCCTCGCCGAGGACCCGCGCATCAGCGTGCAGGCCGGCGATCCGCTCCCGCGGCTGCTCGGCGCCCGCCTCTGCGTCCACGCCGCCTACGAGGACGGGTTCGCCTACGCCCCCGCCGAGGCGCTCGCGTGCGGCGTTCCGGTGATCGTCAGCGAGGACACCGGAATGAAGGAGCTCGTCTCTCCCGGCGCGAACGGGATGATCGTCCCCACGGGAGATCTGGTCGCGCTCAGCGAGGCAATCGACGCCGCGTACCGCGGCGAGATCCTGCGTGGCTAGCGCACCTCCGCCGGGCGGGGCTCCGATGAGCGTCGCCGTCGTCGGCATCTCGCTGAACGAGATCTGCGGCGTGCGAGATCACGCCCGGCTGCTCGCCGAGCAGCTGTCGGCCGAAGGAACGTCCTGCACCTGGCACTGGCTGCTTCGCAGGCAGCGCTCCCTGCGCGGCTCGCGCGCAGAGCTCGGCGCCTGGTCGCGGAGCCTCGCCCGCGAGCTCGCCGACGAGCGCCCTGACGCGATCCTGCTTCACTACTCGGTCTTCACCTATTCACACAAAGGCATTCCGCTGTTCGTACGCCCGGTCGTCTCGCGGCTGCTCCGCTCCGGGATCCCGATCGTCACCGTGATGCACGAGTTCGCCTACCCCTGGAGGTATGGCGGCTGGCGCGGCTCCGTGTGGGCGGTCAGCCAGCGGGCGCTGCTGATCGAGGTGATGCGCGCCTCGACGGGCGTCATCGTGACGGCCGACGCCCGCGCGAGCTGGCTTGCGACGCGCCGTTGGCTTCCCCGTCGCCACACGCTCGCCGCTCCGGTGTTCTCGAACCTCCCCGCGCCGACCGCGAAACCTGCAGGCGACGGCGCCCCACCCACGATCGGGCTCTTCGGCTACTCCTACCAGGGAGCCGCCGTGTCGGTGATCGCCGACGCGCTCGCCGACCTGCGCGCGAGCCGCGCGGATCTGCGGCTGGCGCTGCTCGGCGCCCCCGGTGCCGCCTCCGATGCCGGGGAGAGGTGGTTGAGGGTCGCACGCGGGCGCGGGATCGAGCCCGCGCTCTCTTTCACCGGCCCGCTCGGCGCGCAGGAGCTCTCCGATGCGCTCGCGCGATGCGACGTCCTGCTGTTCGCCGACGCCTCCGGGCCAACGTCGCGCAAGGGCTCGCTTGCCGCGTCGCTCGCCTCCGGCCGGCCGGTGGTGGCGCTCGACGGTCCCCTGACCTGGCAGGAGCCCGTCGACGCCGGCGCGCTGAGGATCGCCCCTGCGTCCGCCCGATCGCTGGCGGATGCCCTCGCCGCGCTGCTGGACGACCCGGATGCGAGCGACGCGCTCGGAGCGCGGGGGCGTTCCTTCGCGCTGAGGGAGATGGGCGTCAAGCGGACGGCCGACGCAGCCCAGGCGCTGCTTCGGGAGGCCGTTCGCGCCCGCGCGGGGCGCCGGCAGACGCTCAGCTGAGCGGGCGCGCGGTCTCCCATCTCGCGCCGGCCCGCTCGTAGCTCTCGAGCAGCGCGGCGAGATGCGTCTCGGGCGAGAACCTGCTGTTCACCGTGTCCCTGCCCGCGATCCCCATCAGCCGCTGGCGCTCGGGATCGGCGAGCAGCTCGTCCAGTGCCTGGGCGAGCGCGCGGGCATCGCCCGGCGGCACCGTCAGGCCGTTCACCCCATGCTCGAGCCAGTCGCCGACACCGCCGGTGGCGCTCGCCACGGCTGGGCGACCGGCGGCGAACGCCTCGATCCCGACGAGCCCGAACGGCTCGGGCCAGACCGAGGGCAGGACGACGAGCGAGGCGTCGGCCAGCTCGGCCGCGAGGTCCTCGGCGCTCAGCCAGCCCCTGAAGCTCACGCGCTGCTCGACGTCGAGCTGCTGCGCGAGGTCCCGCATGAAGTCGAGCGCGCGGCCGTCTCCACACACGACGAACTCGGCATCGACCTCGCGCGCCGCGCGCAGCAGGACCTCGATTCCCTTCAGCTGCACGATTCGCCCGGCGAACACGACCCGGCGCCGGCTCGCATGCCCCGCGCCCTCCCGCGCCGGCATCGTCGGAAAGTAGGGAACGAGCGCGCGCTCGGTCATCCCATTCGCCGCGAGATGGCGGTCCACGGCGCTCGAGTACGACACCGCGAGGTCGGCGTGCCGGAGCGCCGAGCGGCCTCGGGTCGCGTTCCTGAACTTCACTGGAAGCGTTTTGCGGTGGCGTGTGTGAGCGCAGCCGCGCGCGAGCAGGTTGGGCACGCAGCCGAGCCCGTGCGAGCGCGTGCATTCGTGGCCGGGCTCGAAGTAGTACACGCCCGAGGTGCAGGCGGTGTAGCCGTGAGCGCTGACGACGACCGGTCCCCGGGCACGCAGCGCCGTGACCACCTGCGGATCGTCAACCTGGTGAATGTGAACGACATCGGGCGAACAGCTGCGGGCCTCGCCCAGACGTTGATCCATGCTCTCCTTGCTCCTGAAGAGTCGAGGGCTCTCGATGACCGTCACACCCCGCACCTCTTCATCGGGATAGACCCGCGCAGCGAGCACCGTGACGTCGATCCCGCGCTCCGCCATGGCCGCCGCGCTCGCCTTCACATGCGCTGCGACTCCGCCGTCCCGTGTCCACCGCGGTGTTACGAGCAGGACCGACCGGGGCGTCATCGAGATGACATCGCGCGAGCGCAAGGCAACCGCTTGAAGGCCCGCTCGCTGATGTCGCTCCTCGGCCTGCCCACGAGGGCCGATGATAGCCTAGCCAGCCGCATGGGAAGGGTGAACAGACCGGTGTGGCAGGCTTCACCAGAGGTGTTGCAGGGACAGTTGTGCGTTTGGTGAATCGCCTCGCCGGAGCGGCGTCGAGACGGCTCGGCCGGCCCGAGCTGCTTGCCGCGGTGGACTCACATGCCCGCCAGGCGCAGCAGGAGGCGATCGGGATAGCCGCGGTGCTCGCCGGATCGCTGCGCGGCGATGGAACCTACGTCGACGTCGGTGCAAACCGGGGGCAGGTCCTGCGCGAGGCTGTGCGCATCGCCCCGCGCGGCAGGCATCTTGCGTTCGAGCCGATCGCCTCCCTGGCGGCGCAGATCGCGCATGACCTACCCCAGGTCGACTGCAGGGCGAAGGCCCTCGGGGCGCGCGCGGAGATGGCAGAGTTCTGTCACTTCAGGGCGCTCGACGGATGGAGTGGCCTGCGCCGGCGCCCGGAGATAAGCGACAGCAGGGGGGAGCCGGAATACGTGACCGTGGAGGTCTCGACGCTCGACGCCGAGCTCGGGGAGATCGCCCCGAGCGTCGTCAAGATCGACGTCGAGGGGGCCGAGCTCGCGGTCCTGCAGGGAGGCCACCGGTCGCTGGCGGCCGCGCGCCCGCTTCTGATCTTCGAGCACACCCGCGAGGCCGCCGCGCTCTATGACGCCGAGCCGGGCGAGCTATGGGACCTACTCACCGAAATGGGCTATGAGATCTTCTCCGCGCTGGGAGAGGGTCCGTTCACACGCGCTGCTTTCATAGGCGACGGCAAAACGGTTAACTGGCTCGGCACGCCGCTCGGCGCGCCCACGCCCTAGTGGCCGGTCGCTTCGCGGTGTTCCTGTCGCTTGAGCGCGGCGACTTCAGCCGCTTCTTCGCGCGCGAACTGCTTGAGCGCGGACTTTTCCGCCGCTTCTTCCTGCGGCGTGGCGTGGTTGCCCTTGTGGGTTGAGCCGTTCGGCGTCTTGTGGGCTTTCGCGCCACGGTGCCCGGCCCCGCGGCGTGCGCCGGCGCGCAGCCTCCTGCGCTTCGGCTTGGCCTTGCCTTCCTGCTGCGCCGCGCTGGCGAGCGCCGCTTTCTGCCTGCTCACTTCCGCTTCAAGGGCCGCTTCACGCTTCTTGGCTTCTTCGGACTGCTTCTTGGCTTCGGCTTCGAGCGCCGCTTCGGGACCGGCGGGCGCGGTCGTCGATTTGGCGGCCGCTGCGCCCGCCGCAGCAGGCGGTTCGCGGTGTGATCCGCTTCCCCCGCAACCCGCGATCAGGGTCACGGAGGCGACCGCCAACAGCAGCCGGCCAGCGCGCAGCGACCGGCGATCGGGCTTGGGGAAGCTCGTCGACACTCCCTGATTCTACGCGGTCCCATCGACTACGATGCCACGCGTGATCTGCGACGAGCCGGGTGCTTCCGGGCCGCACCCAGATGATTCGGTGGCGGGGTGAGCGCTCCCGGAAAGGGAGTGCTCGTCCTCGGGATGCATCGCAGCGGGACCTCGGCGGCGACACGCCTGATCAACATGCTCGGACCGGCGACCTGCCGCCCCGAGGATCTCGTCTGGGGGGCGTGGAACCCGAGCGGCAACTGGGAGAGCCGCTCGCTGATCCGCCTCGACGACAAACTGCTCCGCCAGATGGGCCGGACGTGGTGGTTCCCGCCGCCGGGCGGCGAGCGCTACTTTCAACTCGCCGAGCGCATCAGGACGAGCAGCGCAAAGGCCCGGCGAGTGTTCGGGCGCGCCCACCGCGAGGCGCCGTGGGTGTGGAAGGACCCGCGCGCATGCCTGCTCCTCCCCTTCTGGCGGGCGACGCTCGGCGCGGGCGTGGTGGCGATCCTGGCGGTTCGCAACCCGCTCGAGGTCGCCGATTCGCTTCATCGCCGCCACGGAGTTCCACTGCGCTTCGGCGTCGCCCTCTGGGAGCGCTACAACCGGCTGATCCTCGAGCACGCGCGCGGCATGCCGGTGCTGGTCAGCCGATATGAGGACCTGCTCGATGATCCCGCGGCCTGGTGTGAGAGTGCGAGCGCGTTCCTGTCACAGGAGGGATTCGATTTGAAGGGCGCGCCGGGCGACGAGGAGATGGCAGAGTTCGTCGACCCGAGCAGGCGTCACAGCACCCGCACGAGATCAGACCTCGCGACCGAGGCTCCCGACGCGCTCGCGACGCTCGATGCGCTCGAATCGCTGCTCGGCTCGCACTCGGCGTTCGACCCTCCCCGGCTGGCGCCCGAGGCTGCATGGGTGGAAGAGGAGCTCGCGCTGATCGGCCCGGAGACCCAGCTGTCGTGGCAGACGCCGCCGTGGGCGGCTCGATCCGGCGGCTCGGCCGCGGGCCCTGCGCCCGGCGGGCGAGGGCGCTGGAACATTCGCAGGCTCAGGCGTCTGGCGCACCCGCGCGCGCTGGTCCGCCGCTTTCGCTGAATCCCGCCGCTCGCAGCTCAGCGCGCGATCGTCGTCACCGGGGGCGACCCGCTTCCCGACCCGGATTCCGAGGATTTGTTGCTGTGCGAGCTTCCCGTTTTCGGCGGCGGCGCGCGTTTTTTCGCCAGCGCCCGGGCGGCTTCTTCTTCGCTCTGCTTCAGCTGCTTGCGTAGGGCTTCTTCGCGGGCCTTGGCTTTCGCGGTCGCCTGTGCTTCGAGCTTGTGAGCTTCCTGTTCCTTCTTCTTCGCCTTCGCGACGGCGGAGCGTTCGCGCTTCTTGGCTTCCGCTTCGGCGGTTTCTTCCCGCTTTTTCGCTTCGATCTTGGCGAGCAGTTCGCTGTCGCGCGAGAGTTCGCTCTGTTCTTCGCGCTTCTGCGTCGATTCTTCCGCTCGTTCGGCAGCTTCTTCACTGCCTTCGGAGGGCTTCGCCGGCGATTTCGCCGCGCCCGCGCCGCCCGTGTTGCCGCACCCGGCCAGTCCCGCCGAGGCGAGCAGGGGCAGCAGGCAGGCGACGGCTGCGCCTAGAAGCCTACGTCCGGCCACCGTGCTCGATGTTGAGTGGTCGTGGGCAGTCGGCGGCGGCGAGCTCGAAGGTGGCGGTGTCCTTCTGCGCGACGCTCGGTCGCGGGCGGTTGGGCCATCCACCATCATCTTAGGAGCCGCCCGCGCCTCAGGTGCCGGCGCCGTAGCTGATGTTGAGCAGTCGTGGGTAGTCGGTGGCGGCGAGTTCGAAGGTGGCGGTGTTGCCTTCGCGGTGCAGGAGTTTGGCGGGGGTGTTCTGGTCGTGGAGGGGATCGTAGGCGCTGACGGCGGGTGGGGTTTTTGTTTCGGGGAGGTTCGCGAGGGTGATTCGGAAGGTCTCGTTGGGCAGGTCGAACCGTGTCGTTTCGGTGGCCGGGGCGGCGGGTTGGTAGAGGGTGAGGAGGTTGCGTGTCATGACGTAGACGGGGATCACGAAGCGGGTGGGGGAGGCCTGATAGGGGAACACGGCGAGCACTTCGCGATCGTAGAGGCTGGGGTGGCCGGCGGTGCCGTCGCCTGTGAACTGTGCGTGGTTTCCGTCTTGGGCGATCGAGACGAGCTTCAGCTGCCGGGCGGGGCCGGTGGGGCCGGGGCCCTGGAAGCGGGTGAGCAGGTTGTGGAACCCGTTCGTGATTTCACCGCCGAGCTGGTCGCCGGGGTAGGTGCCGGGGTGGGCGTTCAGCGCCGAGAAGAATTCATCGCCGACCACGCTCAGGCCGCCGGCCTGCGCCGCGAAGAAGTAGTCCCGGCTGACTCCCTTGCTGACCATCGCCACCAGGCTTCGCAGCAACGCCTTCGCATGAAAATGCACCCTGTCGGCGGGAGTGAGGCCCGCGCCCACCCCCTGGGGAAGGCTGAGGTTGTACTCCGTCACCCACTTCTGGATCGGGGGGCTGCCCGCCGGTCCCACTTCGCGTCCATGTGGGAACCCGTAGAGATCCGTCGTGAACGGCGCAAGGTCGCGGATCAGTGTCTCCGTTGACGTGCCCGTGAGCGTGTACTCCGGTAGCAGCGATTCGTAGCTCGGCACGAACAGCGGCGTGAAGGGCGGGGGTTCTCTCGGGTTGGTGTCCTGGAGGCCGAGCGCGTTGACCGGCCTGAGCGCGTTCACGTCATAGGCGGAGGGGAAGCTCCTCAGGCCCACATAGGGATGCTTGCTGAGCGCCGTCAGGCCCTGCGGCGCCGCCGCCCCGCTCGGAAACGGCGTCTCGCTGGCGAAGCCGTTGGTGATCCCGACTTCCGGGGACAGGCCACTGGCCGGACTGCGCACGTAGGCGACCGTCGCCCTCAGGATCGCCTGGACGACCGCCTTCGTGATGGCGTGTCGGTGCGGCGAGGAGGCTGCCGGTTCACCTTCCGGCGCCGATCCCGGTTCGCCGCCTTCGCTCGAGTAGTAGTAGTCGGAGTTCAGGAACTGGGATCCGAACGTGAGCTCGTTCCAGACCTCCAGGTCGAAGCCGCCCGGACCGAAGATGCTCGACGCGAGCCTGCAGACCGTGGCCACGTAGCTGGTCCAGCCCGCGAGAGTCTCCTGGAACGCCGGATTCGGAGCCCCGTCGGGGAGTGTCGGAGGGCCGAACGGTGCGTACAGCAGCGTCGCGCCCGGGTGACTCCCGGCCGGCAGGGCTTCTGGCAGCGGGCGTGCGAGGGTGGCGACGCCGTCGGAGCTGACGGACGCGATCAGGAGGTCGGGCAGGCCGCCGAAGACGAGCCCGCTGAAGCCGGTCTTCCCCGGCACGACCTGTGCGGCGCTCGCGGGCGAGAGCGTCACCGTCTGTGCTCCGGCCGGGGCTTCGGCGAGCGTTTCGAGCGTGACCAACTTCAGCGGAGTGGGCGCGCCGCTGTTCGCGTCGAGGACGATCAGCGGTCGCAGGCCGTGTTCGCGCAGCGCGGTCAGGCGCGCTCGCAGCTGCGGTTCGTAGTCACCCCGCAGCTTCGTCGGATCGCTGTAGGAGAGTCCGTTCCAGCTCAGGTTGGTTCGTGCGAGGGTGAAGCCGTCGTCGTGGAGGAGTTGCGCGACCGCGTCCGAGTTGCGCGCGCCGACGTTGAAGTTGACCCCTGCCGAGCTCAACAGCCGCGACGCGGGCCAGGTGTCGAGGTAGGCCCGCCAGGGCTGCACCCAGAAGGATGTGCGTCCGAACGGGAGGCTCGTGAGGTATCTCGGGTCGATCGGGTCGGTGACGACGCCGCCCGGTTCGGCCGCCGGCCCGGGAGACCCTCCCGCCCCCGGCGCCTGCGGAGGCGCTGCCTGGCTTTCGCCGCCGCTGGTGGTCGTCGTGGTCGTGCCGCCGGCGCTGATCGATGTGACTTCGACCGGCGCTGGGTGCGCCACCGACGGCGCGGGCGCGCCGCTCGCGACGCCCGTGCAGACGCGCCGCGCGCGGGTGGACGATTTCTTGCCACCTTTCAGCGCGCACCCCGGGCGGGCGATGCGTGGCTGGGAGCCGCGACGGGGGCTGCGGGCACGACTTGCCGCGGCGGACCCGGAGAAGAGCATCAGCGCGGCCGTGAGCCCCGCGGCAAGCGCTGTGGCCAACAGCAGCGCCAGCCGCGGGCGTGCGGCCGGTACTCGCGCGTTCGAAAGCATGTCGGTCATTGGCGTCCCGACTCCTGAGGTGGGGTGCGAAGAGAGGCGGTGATTTCTCGTTCGCGGCCTCCTGGTCGCCAGCATCGGCTCCGACCGCGGCCCGCTTGACGGCGAGGGCCACCGCTGGACGTTCGTAGGTGCGCCTCGCGGGCGTCCAGAGGCCCCGTGGCGCTGCTCCGCTCGGCGCCGTCCTCGCAGGTGCGGTGATCTATGTTTGACCCGTGACCGAGCGTTCCGGGAGCTCGTACGGGCCGCGGGGAGGCGGCGCGGGCTCGGCCGACGCCGAGGGCGCGCGGCCGCGCCTGCTGTTGCTCACGCCCGACTATCCGCCGGTGATCGGAGGCGTGCAGCTGCTGATGAGCCGGATCGCGTCCGGCGTGCAGGGCTTTGACACGCGTGTGCTGACCCCCGACAGCGATGGCGCGGCCCGCTTCGATGCGACCAGCGGCGTGGGCACGCGGCGCGTGGGTCCCCTCGCTCGATCCGCCCGCGGGCGGATCGTCGGCTTGAACGCAATCGCGCTGACCGAGGCGCTTCGCTTCAGACCCGAGCTGGTGCTGAGCGGCCACATCGTGACGAGTCCGGCCGCCGCTCTGATCAGGCGCGCGGTCGGCGCGCGAACGGTTCAGTACTTCCACGCGAGGGAGATCGGAGGGCGCCCGCGCCTGGCGGCCTTCGCCGCCCGCCAGGCGCACGCGAGAATCGCGATCAGCACCTACACGGCGGGCCTGCTCGTGCCCCTCGGGGTCTCGCGCGAGACCGTGACGGTGATTCCGCCGGGCGTCGATCTGCCGGCCGACCCGCGCCCCGAGGTCGCCGGGCGCCCGACCGTTCTCACGATCGCGCGGCTCGCCGACAGCTACAAGGGCCACGACGTGCTGCTGCGCTCGCTGGCGAGCGTGCGCGAGCGCGTGCCCGACGTCGAGTGGGTGGTGATCGGCGACGGTCCTCTGCGCCCTGGGCTCGAAGCGCTCGCGCGCGCCCGGGGCCTCGGGGACTCGGCCCGCTTCCTGGGATCCGTCTCCGATCGGGAGCGCGACCTCTGGCTGCGACGCGCGGACCTGCTGGCGATGCCGAGCCGTCTGCCGGATGGCGGAAGGCCCGGCGAGGGGTACGGGATCGTCTACCTGGAAGCCGGCGCCCACGGCAAGCCGGTCGTCGCCGGGAACGTCGGCGGGCCGCTTGACGCGGTGCTCGACGGCGAGACCGGGCTGCTCGTCGAGCCGACCGATGCCGCGGCGGTCGCGGAGGCGATCACGACGCTGCTGCTCGACGAGAAGCTCGCACGCCGCCTGGGCAGCGCCGGCGCAGCGCGCGCTCGCGGGCTGGCGTGGCCCGCGATCGTGGAGCGCGTGCAGGCTGTGCTCGACGAGCAGCTTGCGGCCGTGCGCCGCACGCCGCGGGCGGACCCGGAGGCGAGCGGGGCGCGCCGGTGAACGTCCTCTACGTCAACCACACGGCCACGGTCAGCGGGGGGGAGCGCTCGCTGCTGCTCCTGCTGGGAGCGCTGCCGGGCGAGGTGCTCCCGCTGGTGGCGACGCCGCACGGCCCGCTCGCGGCGGCGGTTGGCGCGCTCGGGGTGCCGGTGACGCCGATCGTGGGCACCGCGGGAAGCCTGCGCCTGCATCCGTTGCACACGCCGCGTGCCGTCGCCGAGCTGAGCCTCGCCGCGTTGCAGCTGCGGCGGGCGGCCGCACGCCACCGCGCCGGCGTGGTCCATGCCAACTCGATCCGCGCCGGGATCGTGCTCGCGCTCGCGCGACCAGCGGCGGCGAGGGTCGTGCATGTCCGCGACTGCCTGCCCCCGGGTGCGCTCGCGAGCGCCACGATGCGGCTGATCGCCTCCACCGCGACGACGGTCATCGCGAACTCGCACTACACGGCGAGGTCCGTGCGGGCGGCGGCGCCGGGGGCGCGCGTGGAGGTCATCTACAACGCCGTCGACCTCCGGCGCTTCGACCCCGCACGGATCGACCGCGCCGAGGCGAGGGCGCGCGTCGCCGCCGTCGCCGGCGAGGGCGTCGAGCGCCGGGTGCTGCTGGGCGTGGTCGGGCAGATCACGCCGTGGAAGGGACAGGACACCGCCATCGAGGTGCTCCGGCTGCTGGTCGAGGAGGGAGTCGACGCGCAACTGCTGCTGGTCGGCTCGGCGAAGTTCGTCGCAAGCGCGACCCGATTCGACAACCACGCCTTCCTCGGGCGGATGCGCGAGCGTGTGGTCGAGGTCGGGCTCGTCGACCGCGTCACCTGGCTCGGCGAGCGCGAGGACGTGCCCGAGCTGATGCGCGCCATGGACGTACTGCTGGCGCCCTCGCACGAGGAGCCGTTCGGGCGGACGCTGGTCGAGGCGATGGCGCTCGGCGTGCCCGTGCTGGCCACGAACGTGGGTGGGCCGACCGAGATCATCGAGGACGGACGCGAGGGCCACCTGCTCGCGCCGCGGGATCCGGCTGCCTGGGCGGCGGCCGTGCGCCAGCTCGCGCAAGAGCCCGAGCGCGCCGCCGAGATGGGACGCGCGGGGCGCATCAGGGCGCAGAGCGCTTTCGGGGTCGAGCGCCACGAGGCGGCGGTGCTCGGGGCGTATCGCCGGGCCCTCGGCGAAGCCGCTCCAAACGGCGAGCCGGCTTGACAACCCGGGAGCGGACCCTAAAGTTCACACTCCTCGGGGGGCGTGGAGCCAGAATTCGTGCACGCTCCCACCTCAAACCGCTCCTCGGGGTGCGAGCACGGATGCCGTTCACACCCCAGACATCACACACATTCCTGAAGGCGCGAGCGCCGCTCGGCATGGCGTTCGGACGGCCAGTCGAGCCTCTACACTTCGCGCGTGACGCCATGGTCCAGCCGCTGAGAGCGCGCCGCACGCGGCGTGGGTGCCACTGATGGACCGCCCGCCGGCGACATCGGGAGCGCTCGCGACCGGCAACGGAAGGCCCGACGGCGCGGGCGACGCATCGGAGCGCCCGACCAGCGCGCAGGAGATCTTCCGGCGGCTCACAGATCGACCGGCGGACCTGCTGCGGTTCGCGACGGCCGGCTCGGTCGACGACGGCAAGAGCACGCTCATCGGCCGGCTGCTGTACGACTCCAAGCAGGTCCTCAGCGATCAGCTCGAGCACGTTCAGCAGACGAGCGAGCGGATGGGCCACGACCATCTCGACCTCTCACTGCTCACCGACGGGCTCCGCGCCGAGCGCGAGCAGGGCATCACGATCGACGTCGCCTACCGCTACTTCGCGACGACGGAGCGGCGGTTCATCATCGCCGACACGCCGGGGCACGAGCAGTACACCCGGAACATGGTCACGGGCGCCTCGACGGCTGACCTGGCGATCGTCCTGATCGACGCGCGCAAGGGCGTGGTTGCCCAATCCAAGCGCCACGCGTTCATCAGCTCGCTGCTCGGGATCCCGCACGTCGTCGTGTGCGTGAACAAGATGGATCTCGTCGACTTCGACGAGCAGGTCTTCGACGCGATCGTCGATGACTTCGACAGCTTCGCGGCGCGGCTCGAGCTGCCCGACGTCACCTTCATCCCGATCTCGGCGCTGCTCGGCGACAACGTGGTGCAACGCTCGGAGGCGATGCCCTGGTATCAGGGGCCACCGCTGCTCTACCACCTCGAGCACGTGCACATCGCCTCCGACCGCAACCTGATCGACGTCCGCTTCCCGGTCCAGTGGGTTATTCGCCCCCCGGCCGGCAATGGGGGCGATCACCGCGCCTACGCGGGGCAGGTTGCCGGCGGCGTCATGAGGCCCGGCGACGAGGTGCTGGTGCTTCCGGGAGGCCATCGCACGAGGATCGCCGCGATCGACACCTTCGACGGCCCCGTGGAGGAGGCCTTTCCACCGATGTCAGTCGCCATCCGGCTCGGCGATGACCTCGACGTCGGGCGCGGCAGCACGATCGTGCGAACCCACAACCAGCCGACGGTGGCGAACAGCTTCGAGTGCCTGCTCTGCTGGATGTCGGAGACGCCGCTGAGTGCGCAGCGTCGTTATGTGGTCAAGCACACGACCCGCAGCGCGATGCTGGGCGCAGCCGAGGTCCGCTATCGGATCGACGTCGAGACGCTCCACCGAGACGAGAGCGCGACGACGCTCGGACTCAACGACCTCGGACGCGTGCACCTCGAAATGAGCTCGCCGCTGGTGTTCGACTCCTACCGGCGCAACCGCGTCACGGGCAGCGTGATCCTGATCGACGAGGCGACGAACGAAACCGTCGCGGCCGGCGTGATCCTGGACACGGAGGTCGAGGAGCCCGGCCCGGCGCCGGACGGGGGCCGCAGCCCGAACGTCCGCTGGCAGGGATCGAGGATGACGCGCGATCGTCGCTGGCAGACGCTCGGCCACGGGGGCGCGACCGTATGGTTCACCGGCCTGCCGGGAGCCGGCAAGTCGACGATCGCCGCGGCCGTCGAGGAGCGCCTGATCGCGGCGGGGCGCCCCGCCTTCCTGCTCGACGGCGACAACCTCCGCCACGGCCTCAACGGCGATCTCGGCTTCGACGAAACGGCGCGCCGCGAGAACGTGCGGCGAACCGCGCACGTCGCGAAGCTGCTCGCCGAGTCGGGCACGATCGCGCTGGTCAGCCTCGTGAGCCCGTATGCGGCCGACCGCGAGGCGGCCGCGGCGCTGCACGCCTCCGACGACCTGCACTTCATCGAGGTATACGTCGACGCGCCGCTCGCCGTCTGCGAGCAGCGCGACCCAAAGGGCCTCTACGCGCGCGCCCGAGCGGGCGAGCTCGCCGGCCTGACCGGCGTGGGAGCGCCGTATGAGCCCCCGTCGCGCGCCGACGTCGTGCTCGGGTCAGGCGAGGAAACCGTCGAGAGCGAGGTCGAGCGCGTGATGGACGCGCTCACCGCCCTCGGCCTCCTACCCCGCGACTGAGCCTATTTTTTGCGCGACGGAGCGCGGAGGTAGAACGTCCTGGCGCTGATGCCGGCGACGAGCGGGCCGGGGCGGACCTTCACGTAAGCCCGATAGCGGCCGGTTTTCTTGATCTTCGCGACCATGCTGAAGCGCGAGAACGTGCGCCCGCCGTGTTTGACCGCCGTTATGTAGCGGCTGACGAACCTGGTCGTCGCTTCGCTGTTGATCCCGGGCCTGACCGCCTGCTCGACCTGGAAGAAGACGGACGCGCCTTTGACCGCCGGGGTCACCGTTCCGTACATGCGCACGAGGCCGTTGTGTCCGCTCGAGCGCACGTGGAAGTCGACTTTGACCGCGACGTTCAACCTCGTGATCGGGCTGAACAGCGGCAGGGGGTCGAGGGTGATCACGCGCAGCTCGGTGCTGGCGGTGAGGTGGGCGAGCCGGAAAGCGAAGCGGCCCAAGGCGTCGCTAGCTCCCGGCACGCCGATGTTCGTGAACGATTCGAGGAAGGGGAAGGGGCTCGCCTGCAGCGCGATCCGGTGGTTCGGGCTGCCGAACCCGGTGAGGTTGCCGCTGAAGATCGCGCTGGCGCCGTAGACGACCGTCTGCGCCTTGGGCACGACGAATTTGAGCTTGTGCCCTCGCGCGCCGAACGTGCGGTCCTTGCCGAGGGACGTCCCGACCGCGTTGCTCGCCACCAAGCGGTAGTGGTAGACGGATCCGGACTGCAGCCCCGAGAGGGCCTGTCCGACCCGCTGGTTCGTGGTGCTGCTCGGACCGATCGTCTGGGTCGGCGTCTGGGAGGTGTAGGCGGTCGTCAGGCCGTATTGGAAGTACCAGCTCGTTTCGCGGCCGTTGGGGTTGACAGCCCCGGTCAGCAGGGCCGTGTTGCCGAGGACGTGCTGGGCGGGTCCCGTCGTGGCGTGCGGAAGCCTCACCCGCGTCCGCGCCGGCGAGGCGATCGGAGCCGCGAGCGACGCGAGGGCGAGCACCAAGACGCTCAGCATGATCCGTCGGGCCGGGCTGAAAGCTCTCATCGTCGAGTCCTCCGTGTCTCGCTGCTTCGGTGGCTGGCTGGTCGTTCGTGCCTCGGACGCGCGGGGGCGCGCCGTGCGTGCGGCGTCAGCCAATGTAACCCCAACGGCCGCCGATCGATGCGGTGAGAGCGCGCAGAGCGAGGCCGGAGCGGTCTCTTTCACCGGATGTTCACGTCCGCGAGCCGGCGTGCGCGGACGATGTTCGCCGAGGCCGCTCGCGCGCGCTCGCTGTGCCGTGCACACGGCCGACAGGCCCTCCGGGCAGCAAACAGAGTCAGGCAACGGTGTCAACCGAGTCGATCGTCAACCCAGCGCAGTCCCCGTCCCGCGGCGATCCGTGCCCTGACTGCGGGACCCCGATGGCGGCGGATCAGCGCTATTGCCTTGAGTGCGGCGCGCGCCGCGCGGGCATGAGCAGCGTGCTCCTCGGAGGGCCGCCGAAGGTGACCCCGGCGGCCGCTCCCGGCGCACCGCGCCCCCCAGCGGGGGGCGGAGGCTCCGCCCAGCGCACGAACACGCTCACGCTGCTCGCGGGCGTCGGGGTCTTGCTGCTCGCGATGGGCGTCGGAGTCCTCATCGGCCGCTCGGGATCCTCCAGGCCGACCCCGGCGCCCGCGCAGGTGATCACCGTCGGCTCGGGCCAGGGCACCACCGCCGGCACGACCCCCGCCGCCGAATCGTTCCAGAGCGACTGGCCGGCGGGCCGGACGGGCTTCACCGTGAAGCTGCAGACCCTGCCTTCGACCGGCACCGTCGCGGCCGTGCAGGCGGCCAAGGCCGCCGCGAGCGCCAAAGGGGCGAAGAACGTCGGCGCGCTGAAGTCCGAAGAATTCTCGAGCCTCCCCCCGGGCAGCTACATCGTCTACTCGGGCGACTACCGCAAGAAGGCCGAAGCGCAGAAGGCGCTCGGCGCCCTCAGGCGGAGCTTTCCCGGAGCGTCGGTCATCGACGTCTCCAACCACGCCCCCGCGTCGGGCTCCGGGTCCGAATCGGTCAGCCCGACGCCCGGCGGGTCGGGCGGCAGCCTCAACAACCCCGCGCCGCCGAGCGTGCTCGAAAGCAAACCCAAAAAAGGCCAGAGCTTCGAGCAGAAATCGCGGAACCTGCCGAACGTGATCTCCACGGGCTAGCCGATGAGCCTGCTCGGTGACGCCATGGGAAGATCCGCGCGGCGGCCCTCGCCGGCCCAGCGCGAGGCTGCCCCCTCCACCGGTCCTGCCGAGGACGACGGCCGACCTCAGCTGCGCCGCCGGCGCGACGCGCTGGCGGCCGAGGTCACCGAGCTCCACTGGGATCTCGGCGGCCTCGCCTACGAGATGGCGATTCGCGACCACTTCCGGCTCGACGTGCTCGTGCGCCGCGCCGCCGTGCTCCAGGAACGCGACGCTGAGTTGGCCGAGGTCGAGCGGTTGCTGGCGATGGAGGAGAGCGCCGTAGCCGGCCACTGTCCCGCCTGCGCGGCCCCGCACAGCCGCGGCGCGCTCTTCTGCTGGCAGTGTGGCGCGACGCTGATGGAGCGCTCCCCGAGCACCGCGGCGGAGGAGCAGGACGGGAGGATCGCCGCGATGGACGCGCTGCTCGCTCCCGAGTCCGCGCGCTCCCCGGATGGATAGAGGCGCGCGTGAGCGCCGATGACCCTGGCGGATGCCCCGCCTGCAAAGCCCCCGCGGCGAAGGACCAGCGCTACTGCCTGGAGTGCGGATCTCGCCTCGGGCCGCGAAGCCCGCAGCTGATCGCCCTGCTCGGGGGGGTCGAGGATCGAGCCGCGGATGAGCCGCCTGCGACGACGGAGACCGCGGGCACGCCGGTGGGGGAACGCGCCGGGGGCGTGAGCTTGCCCTCGCCACGGATCTCGGCGCTGCTCGTGCTCGCGTTCCTCGGGTTCGGGATCCTGTTCGGCGCCGCGGCCGGCTCGCCGGTGAATGCGACGCTCGCCGCATCCTCGGCTCCCCGCATCAAGCTGGTGCTGCCGCCCGCGACGCCGGCCTCACCCGCGCCCTCCTCGCAGTCGTCTCCCTCGTCGCCGGCCGGGTCGAGCGAAGCGCCGGCCGCCGAAGAAACTCCCACTCCCGCTGCAGCCGCGGCTCCCGCGAGCGCCCCGAAGTCGCCGGCGGCGAGCACGCCGGCGTCGACGCCGCCCGCAGAAGCCGAATCTCACGGCGCGGCAGGCGGGTCCTCCGAATCGCACTCGAGGGCCGCCACGAAGCTGCCGCCCGTCAAGCACGTGTTCGTGATCATGCTCTCCGATCAGCCGTACGCCGCCGCGTTCGGGCCCTCCTCGACCGCGCACTACCTCTCGCAGACGCTCGAGGCACGGGGCGAGCTGCTGGTGCGATACGACGCCGTCGCCCACGAGCAGCTCGCGAACGAGATCGCGCTGCTGAGCGGTCAGGGACCCACCGCGGAGACGGCGGCGAACTGCCCGACCTACGCCGATCTCGCGCCGGCGACCGTGGGTAGCGCGCAGCAGTTGACGGGTCACGGGTGCGTGTACCCGGCCGCGACCCAGACACTGCCCGGGCAGCTGTCCGCGAAGCACCTGAGCTGGCGGGCCTACGTCGAGGGGCTCGAAGCGGGAGGCCCGGCGGCGTGCGCCCATCCGGCGCTGGGAGGCCCCGACCCCACGAGTGCCGCGCAGGCCGTCCCCGGATACGCGACCTTCCTGAACCCGTTCGTGTACTTCCATTCCGTGATCGACTCGGCGGCCTGCCGCACGAGCGACGTCGGCCTGTCGAGGCTCTCAGCCGATCTCGCCGGCACCCGGAAGGCGCCCACCTTCTCCTACATAGTTCCCGACCGCTGCCACGACGGCAGCGCGACTGCGTGCGCGCCTGGGATGCCCGCGGGCATGGCCGGCGCCGACGGCTTCCTGCAGGGCGTCGTCCCGAAGATCCTCGCCTCGAAGGCCTACAGCGACGGTGGCCTGCTGGTGATCACGGTCGACGAGGCTCCGTCCAGCGGCGAATTCGCAGACTCGAGCTCCTGTTGCGGGCAACCGCGCTTCCCGAACCTCCCGCCGAGCCCGCCGGGGCGCTCGCCGCGCGGCGGCGGAGCCGTCGGTGCGCTCCTGCTCTCGCCGTTCGTCAAGGGCGCGACGACGAGCCAGGAACCGTACAACCACTTCTCGCTGCTGCGAACGATCGAGGACCTCTTCGGCCTCGCGCACCTCGGCTATGCGGGCGCCTCCGGCGTGACGCCGTTCGAACCCGCCCTCTTCTCCGCGTACACGCCGCACTGAGCGCTCGTCGTGGCCGAGGCGGCCGCGAGCTGCTGGTAGGTGACCGCCGTGCGCCGGGTGCCGGCGCGGGCCAGCACCCACTCGAGCGCCATCATGTGCCGCGGGTGAGCCAGATCGGCGGGGTGAAGGTCCAGGCGCAGCACCCGCGCCGGCAGGAGCGATCCTGCGCGTACGAGCGGAGGTGAGATCAGGCGGCTGCACGGCCCCGCGGCCGCGAGGCTCCAGGCGGGGGCCAGCGGCTCGCGCATCCCCTCGTCGAGCCGGCGGTCCGCGCTGTGTACCCGGAGCAGGCTCGCCCACCAGCGGAACTTGACGCCCAGGGCGTCGCGAAGCGCGCTCGTGTACGCGTAGGCGGGGGCGACGAAGCCGTCGGGCTCGATGCCCGCGAGCTTCAGCACGCGCCAGCCGGCGTTCAGAGCGCGACGGGTCTCCTCGCCGTCGAGCCCCACGAACTCGCCGCCGAGGAGCGCGCCCGGGTGGGCGAGCATCCGGTGCCTCGGCGCCCGCCGCGCGGCGACGTGCTGGAAGCCGTGCTGGGCGATCGAGTCGCCGAGCTCGCGTCGCTCGCTCAGCCAACTGACCATCTCGGGTGAGCGCTCGCCGACGGGATGCAGGTCGCGAGCGGGAATCACGAGCAGCGTCACGCGGTCCACGCCGTGGTCGTCGAGCCAGTCGCGGATCAGCGCGCAGCGCTCGAAGGTGGCGGGCTCGATCCCGTGCAGGGCGATGGCGATCGACCGGTCCCGAGAGCGGGTGTCACCGTGATGGAACACCTCACGCGGCTCGGTCACCGGCGGGAGCTTCGCGCTCCTCGCGGGCGTGGTGGTCGGCCAGCGCCTGGCCGTAGCCGTCGGCGAGGAACTGCAGCGTCCGCTGCCATGTCCGGCCCCGCGCCGCGCGCAGGCCACCGTGTGAGAGGTGCTCGCAGAGCAGAGGGGAGCGAGCGAGCTCGAGAACCGCATCGGCGAGGGCGGGCGCGTCCGCGTCTCGCAGCAGGCCGCTGACCCGGTCCTCGATCAGCGACACGGGGCCGCCGGCGGCGACGGCGATAACCGGCAACCCGCTGGCCTGCGCCTCGAGGATGACCTGTCCGAACGTGTCGGTGGCGCTCGGGAAGAGGAACATGTCGGCGCTCGCGTAGGCTCGCGCCAGCTCCGCGCCCTCGAGCCACCCGAGGAACGTCGTCGCCTCGCCGAGGCGCTCGTGCAGGCGGGCCTCCTCAGGCCCGCCACCGGCGAGCACGAGCCTCAGGCCGGGCTCGCTCCTGCGGGCCAGCTCGAACGCCTCGGCCAGCAGCTCGACGCCCTTCTCGCTCGTGATGCGCCCGCTGTAGAGGACGTTGATGGGACCTGGCAGCAGGGTCGGATCGCGCAGTGCCGGGTCAAAGCGCGAGGTGTCCACGCCGCGGTCCCAGCGGCGCACGCGCGTTGCGGGGACGCCGATCGCCGCCAGCGCGTCGTCGGCGGCGGGGCTGGGGGAGAGCACCAGATCGCATGCGCCGTAGAGCGCGCTCACGGCCATCGCCATCGCGCCGGCCACCCTCGGGTCCCCGGAGCGCTGCTCGGCGTAGGCGGTGAGCTCGGTGTGGTAGCTGCCGACGAGCGGCAGCCCGAGCGCCCGTCCGACGAGGGCACCGGCGGCCCCCGCCGGTCCGGGCGAGCAGACGTGGACGGCATCGAAGCCGCCATCCGCCAGCGTCTCGACGGCTACCGGCAGGCCGGGAATGCCGATCCGCATCCCCGGGTAGAAGGGCACCTCGATCTCCGCCACCGCCGAGAGACGGCGGTCGACGTGGGGATCGGTCCCGAGCACCTCGATCTCGAAGCCGGGCACGCCGCGCTGGCGTATCTCCTCGATCGTCCTCGCGACACCATGCGTCGCGCCGATGCCGTCGGCGAGGATGGCCACGCGTGGACGCTCGCCGTCGTCGCGCTGAGCAGAGTCCGCGGAGCGACCGAGCGCGCGCGCGTAGGGCATCGCGGCGAGCTTTGCCTGCTCGTTGGCGAGGAAGGCTCTTGCCGGTGCGTACGGGATCACCGCGATGCAGGCCTCGAACAGCCCTTCGGCGGCGACCGCCAGCTCGGCCTGTCCGGTGGCGGCGCCGACCGCGACGTCGACGGCCGTACGCAGCTTGCGCTCGTGTGCGCGGCAGGCCCGTCGGTAGAGGTCGGAGTGGCTGAAGCCCTCTTCCTGCATGTGGGCGATCAGCTCGCCCCCATCGCGCTGATCGAGCCCGAGCGAGCCGAGCCAGGCTCGCAGCAGGCAGCGGGCGTCCTCGGGCGACAGATCGCTGCCGACGGCGCCGTGCCTCGCGTCGGCCTCCTGCAGGAGACGGCGCGCCATCGTCATCACCCGCTCGGGGCTCGGACGCGTCTCCTCTTCGCCGGCCCCGGCGGGTCCGAGCGCGCGGGCGGCGAGCGCGATCGCGGCGTGCGCCCACTTGGCGGCGCTGCCCTGCGCGCCGCGCGCGAGGACGCCCCCGGAGCGGACGTGAGCCAGGAACTCGTCCGGCGTCTTGGAGGCCGGGGCTTCCGTGTAGGTGCGCCCGATGTCAACCCCGGCGTGATCGTCGCTGCCTGCGATTCCGATGCCGTCGCGCGTGGCGACGTAGGTGGCCGCCGGCCGGTTCAGCTCGCGCGCGCGAGCGCCGTTGCGGATCTCCCAGACGGCGAACAGCTCCGCGAGCCGGCGTCGGTGGCGCCGCGTCAGGGGCGCGGCGACCGTGTAGTAGGGGTGTGCCAGCGCGCATGTGATCTCCCTCTCGTACATGTAGGCGGCACACAACTCGACGTCGCCGGCGTGCACCTGGAGCCACTCGTGGTCCTCGGGCGTGATCCCGTAGCAGAGGACGTGCACCGCCTGGGGCTCGCCGCGGAAGCGAGCCGTGAGCTCTACCGAGACGAACACGTCCGGCCGGTCGGCGATCTCGAGGGCGCCGTCGATCGTGTCGTGGTCGGTGATCGTCACGAAGTCCATTCCGCGCCGCTTGGCCAGCTCGTAGACCTCCTCGGGCGGCGTCGCGCACTCGGGCAGCCCGAGCGCCCGCTGCACGCCCAGGCGCGAGTGCTGCGACGCCGTCGAGTGGCAGTGCATGTCAACGCGCGTGACATCCGCTCTCAGCGCATCCGCAGTCGTTCCCTGACCGATCATCTCAACGGACACGATTCTCCGCAAAGTGCGGCTTTTTGTGACCAAGCGGGAACGATCGTGTGAACGAGGCGTGAACCCGAGGGGCCGTTCGCCCGGCTCGAACTGTTCTCAATGCGGGATCGAGGCTCCGAGCAAGGCGGCGAGCGTGCCGACCGCGCCCGCGGCCAGCAGTGTCTGCACGACCCCGCGACGGAGCACGAGCAGGGCGAAGGCCGCCCCGGCCAGCAGCGCATACTGCCATGGCTGCGACAGAGCAGAGGCAAGCGGTACCGCCGAGCCGATTATCGCGCCCGCCGCGGCGGGCGAGGCGCCGGCGAGGAACGCGCTCACGCGCTGATCGGCTAGCAGTCGCTGGAAGCGCGCGGCGCCCAGCAGCACGAAGGAGAAGGAGGGAGCGAAGGCCACCGCCGCCGCCAGCAGCCCATCGGGAACGCCTCCCGCGGCGTAGCCGACCGCGGCGACCGTCTGCAGGACGGGGCCCGGCGTGACCTGGCCGAGGGCGACGGCGTTCAGGAACTGCCCGTGTGTCATCCAGTGGTACGTGTTGACGGCGTCCGCCTGCATCAGCGGAACGATCACGAAGCCCCCGCCGAACGAGAGCGCACCGACCTTCAACGCCGTCCACGCGAGAGCCCCGACGCCTCCCTCGTGGATCCCGGCGGCGAGGAGCGGGCCGCGAGCCAGAGCGGTCGCCAGGCCGCCGAGCCGGCGGTGAGCGAGGGCAGGGATGCCCGCCGGTGAGAGCAGCCGCAGGCGTGCGGCTCCTCCCACCAGAGGCGTGCGTGCCAGCTCGAGCGCGCCGCACCCCACGAGCACGAGCACGAGCCACGCGCCCGTGACGGCCGCCACGACCCCGCCGGCTGCCCCGTACGCGAGCACGCGCGCGCGACGGCCGCCCGCTCGCGACCAGATCGGCCTGGCGACGCCCAGCCCCGCGCGGACGGCGACGGCGGCGACGGCCGCACCCGCACCCAGGCCGGCGCCGCGCACCCAGGTGGGCGCCGATCGCGAGAGGAACAGGGCCGAGAGCACGAGGATCAGGACCAGGCCGGGCGCGATGAAGCAGATGCCGCCGACGAGCGCGCCCCGCGGCCCACGCAGCCGCCACGCGCAGTAGATCGCCAGCTGGGTCGAGGCGGGGCCGGGAAGCAGGTTGACCGCTGCCAGCGCGCGCTCGAAGTCGGCGTCCGTCAACCAGCCCCGCCGCTCGACGCACAGCTCGTGAAACAGCGCGATGTGCGCCGGAGGCCCGCCGAAGCCGACGCTTCCGATTCGTCCCCACTGCCGCATGACCTCTGTCAGCGACGGCTCGGCGGCGGGCTCGCCCGTGCGCATCGGCCGAGCGTATTGGCTCGACCCGCGTGCCGGTTGGAGGCGCCGCGGCCGGCGCACGCGGTCCGGATCGATCCATAAGCTACCCCGCCGTGCATCCGATCTCCTACTTCCAGGCGATCATCCTCGGCCTGACCCAGGGGATCGCCGAGCCCTTTCCGATCTCGAGCCTCGGGCATGGAGTCGTGCTGCCGCGCCTGGCGGGTTGGCACATCCACCAGAACGACAAGTTCTTCCTGACCTTCCTGATCGCCACGCACCTGGCCACGGCGATCGTGCTGCTGCTGTTCTTCCTCAAGGACTGGGTGGCGATCGTGAAGGGGCTTTGGCGCTCGCTGCAGATGCGCGAGATCCGCGACGACGACAAGTACGCACGGCTCGGCTGGCTGCTGGTCGCGGCCACGATCCCGGTCGGGGTCATCGGGCTGCTGCTGCAGGAACCGCTGCGCCACCTGTTCGCCTCACCCCAGACCGCGGCGGCGTTCCTGATCGTCAACGGCGCGGCGCTGCTCGTCTTCGAGCGGCTGCGCCGGCGCCCTGCGCGCCCCGGCGACTACCTCGGCGACGTCGATGGCCGGCTCTCGAAACTGGGCTGGCGCCAGGCGGTCGGGGTCGGCACCTCGCAGGCCTTCGCGCTGATCCCCGGGATCTCCCGTTCGGGCTTCACGATGGGCGGCGGCCTGCTTGTGGGGTTGTCCAACGACGACGCGGCGCGCTTCGGCTTCCTCTTGGCGACGCCCGTGATCTTCGCCGCCGCAGCCCTGAAGCTCCCGGAACTGTTCGGTTCGGCCGGCAACGGCGTGCGCGGCCCAGCGCTCGTGGCCGGCCTGTGCGCCGCCGCGATGACCTTCTTCGCGGTGAAGTTCCTGCTGCGCTTCTTCCAGACCAGAACCCTGATTCCGTTCGGCGTCTACTGCCTGGGGCTGGGCGTGGGCTGCACGCTCGTGTTCGCGCTCGGCGGCTGATAGTCAGGCGCCGGCTAGGCGCTCGCCGAGCTGGCCTTCGGCCCGGTGGCGAACCACGCGAAGGCGAAGCAGGCGAGCGCGACGACGATCGCGGCGATGCCGTGCTTGGTGTGGTGATGGCTCGCTTCGGCGCTCGTCGCCGAGCTGTGCCCGGGGAAGAACGAGGGCAGCGAGTGCTCCGGCGTGACGAAGTACACGATCGCCACCACGATCAGCACGATTCCGAGCAGCACCGCCGGGATGACCAGTTTTCGCAAAGTGGGGTTCATCGCGCAGGCATGGTAGAGCACGATCCGGCCCAACTGCGGGATCCCGGCTGCATATCGACCATGATTGGGGGCCATGCCCGCCCCGCGACCGCCCTCGAGGATGTTCGAGACGCGCAGCTATGCCTGGAAGGAGGTCGGCCTGCTGCGCCAGATCAGCCCCCGCGTGGTCAAGCGGGCCCGTCTGGAGGCGCTGGTGCTGCTGCCCCTGTTCGTGGGCGTCGTGATCCTGTTCGAAAACCGTGTGAGCCTGATCGGCCCGGCCTCGCCACACGAACACCCGCCCACGCTGGGATCGCTGGAAGCCCCGGTGCAGATCGTGACCGTGCTCGTGCTCGTGATCCTCGGCTGGGCGATCGCGCGCGACGTGGGCCGCGCGCTCGGCCCGCCGCTGTTCCGTCGCCTGGACCCCGCAACCGCCGGCACCGTCGGATTCCTGATCCGCCTGGCGACGGTCGCCGTGGCGGTGATCGTGGCGCTGAACGTCGCGGGCGTGCACGCCGCGACGCTTGCCCTCGGAGGCGCGTTCACCGCGGTCATCTTCGGGCTCGCCGCCCAGCAGACGCTCGGCAACGTGATCGCCGGGACCGTGCTGCTGAGCGCTCGCCCCTTCCGCGTCGGCGAGCGGGTTCGCCTGCAGGGCGGGGGGCTCGCCGGCCAGATCGAGGGAACCGTCAGCTCGCTCGGCCTCCTCTACACGACCTTCGCGAGGGGCGACGACTCGATCATGGTGCCCAACAGCGTCGTCCTCAACGTGGCCGTGATCCCGCTGCGAGAGCCGGACGCGGTGAACCTGCGGGCCCGCCTGCGCGCCGGCATGACTCCCGGAGACATGCAGGAGGCGCTCGAGAAGTCCCTGCAGACGCCGCTGCGCGGGTCCCCGCGGATCACGCTCGAGGAGCTCGACGGCGACGAGGTCGTGGTGAGCATCGCCGCGACGCCGCGCCGAGCCGCGGAAGGGCGTCAGCTCGCGAGCGAACTGCTCGAGGTCGTCTCCCGGGAAAGCCGCGCGCGCGCCGAGACGCAGTAGCGCAGGAACAGGTGGGAGTCGTGCTCGAGCACGCCCATCAGATCCATCTCGAGCGGCGGCCGGAGCTCCTCGCCGGCAAGGATCCTCAGCGCCTCGCCGTCCATCGGGTCCCCGCCCGCGAGCTTCGGGGAGAGCGACAGGAAGAGCTCGTCTACGAGGCCCGCCGCGAGCAGCTGGCAGCTGAGATGCGGGCCGCCCTCGCACAGCAGCAGTTCGACGCCGTGGCGGCGGCGCAGCTCGGCCAGGGCGGCGGCGAGGTCCACCGCGCCGTCGGCGGCGGTTCGCACGTAGTCGACGCGAGCGGGGGTCTCGGGCAGCGAGGCCTCCGACGGCGTGAGCACGACGACGTGCGCGTCGGGCTCTGCCAGCAGGGGCAGGTCCGGCGGCAGCGCGAGGCTCGAGGAGACGATGCACGCGAGCGGTTCGTCGCTGAGCCCCCGTTCGCGGCGCAGGCGCCGGCGGGCCGCATCCCGCGTGATCCGGCCGTAGCGCTCGACGCGCATCGTCCCGGCGCCGGCCATCACCGCGTCCGCGGGCGTGCGCAGGGCGTGAAACAGCTCACGATCGGCGGGCCCGGCGATCGGGCCCGAGCGACCGCCGATCGAGGCGCGGCCATCGACCGTACTGACCATGTTCAGCAGCACGCGCGGGCCCTCGCCAGCGGCCGCCGGCCGCTTCCACAGGCCGAGCGACTCGACGATCTCCGGCGCGGTCGCGGGCTCGCCCGCCGGCAGCAGGGGGGTGATCCTGAGGGGCTCTGCGCCAGCCTCGGGTGCGTGCGGATCGGGGCCTCGGTCCACTTGTCAACCCTATCCGTATCCGCGACACCGGGACGGCGCCGCGAAGCCGCTGAGAGCGGGTAAACAAGTCGATAACACGGGCTCATCCCGACCTGCTACCGTCGTGCTTGTCTGGCCGGCCCTGAAGGGTCGGCAAAAGAAGTGCACGCGCTCGCAGGTCGAGGCTCTGAGTAGCATCCTCCGGGGGGCAGCACGCACGAACCGTGGAGGAAAAGCCACATGCCAACCGGCACAGTCAAGTGGTTCAGCGACGACAAGGGCTTCGGCTTCATCACACCTGATGACGGCGACAAGGACCTGTTCGTCCACCACACCGGAATCAACGGTGAGGGCTACCGCTCCCTGCAAGAGGGTGCGAAGGTCTCCTACGACCCGGAGCAAGGGGACAAGGGCCCCAAGGCCGTAAACGTTCAGACGATCTGATCGTCTGAACATAGGTCTTTCAGGAGGGCCCGCTTCGGCGGGCCCTCCGCATTCTCCGCCAGCTATCGTGGCGGCGGCGGTGGGCACCTCGGGCGACGCTTCAACATTTCCGCTGCGGGACGGGGGGCTCCGCGAGCAGGACGCCGGGCCCGGCCGCCTGCGCCGGCTGACGTCAGAGCTCGACCGGATTCGCGCGGAGCCGCTGGCCGGCGCCGCGGCGCTCCTCTTCATCCCGGTCGCGAGCCTGATCCTGGTGCTGATGGCGGCCAACCGGCCGAGCCTGCTGGCGCCGGCGACCCACACGAACTTCTATCCGGGCTGGATGGCTGGGCCCCTGGGGGGCCTGCTGCCATGGCTGACCGGCAACGGGACGGCGCTCCGGCTCATCTTCACGGCGGCGATCGTGCTCATGTACGTCGCCTACGTTCTCACGCTGACCCAGGCCCGGCGGCTGCCGGCCCGTTGGGTGGTCGCGACGATCCTCGTCGTTCACGCGATCTTCCTGCTCGCGCCGCCGATGGCGCTGACCGACGTCTTCAACTACATCAACTACGGCCGCATGGAGGTCGTGCACAGCCTCAACCCGTACACGACGATCCCGATCTCCGAGCCGCACGGCGATCCGAGCTACGCGCTCAGCAACTGGCACCAGCTGCTCAGCCCGTACGGTCCTCTGTTCACGCTGATCACGTTCGCCGTCGTCCCGCTGGGCGTAGCAGGGTCCTTCTGGGCGTTGAAGTGCATCCTCGCGGCGGCGAGCCTGGGCACGATCTACCTCGTCTGGCGGTGCGCAAAGCTGCTGGGCCGCGACCCGGTCCTGGCGATCGCCTTCGTCGGGCTGAACCCGATCGTGCTCGTGTGGGGGCTGGGCGGCGACCACAACGACTTCCTGACGATGCTGCTGATCGTGCTCGGCTTCTACCTGATCGCCCTGAGACGCGGCGCCTCCGACAGCCGGCGCGCGGATGGCGCCTCTGCGCCCGAAGCTGCACGCCGGCGGTGGCGGCCGCCACCATGGTCCGTCGATCTCGGCGGGGGCGCGGCCTTCGCGACGGCGGCCGGCATCAAGGCCTCGGCGGGAATCCTGATCCCCGTCGTGATCGCCGGCCTGCTGCGCACACCGCGCCGCCTTGGTGCCGTCGTCCTCGGGATGGCCGTCGCCGGCACGGTCGTCGGCCTGGCCAGCCTGGTCGCGTTCGGCCTGCACATCCCCGACCTCAACACGCAGAGCCGCCTCGTGACGAATGAGAGCGTCCCGAACCTGATCGGGCTGCTGGTCGGAGCCGGCGGCGAGAGCGAAGCGGTCCGCTTCGTGATGAGCGCGGTGCTCGGCTGCTCGCTTGTGCTCTGCTGCATCATGGCCTGGCGCAGGCGGGACTCGATCGGAGCATCGGGCTGGGCCAGCGTGGCGCTTCTCGTGACCCTCAGCTGGGTGCTGCCGTGGTATGTGCTCTGGGTACTGCCGCTGGCGGCGCTCGCCGGCTCGCGCAGGCTGCGAAACGTCGCCCTCGTCCTCGGCGTGTATCTGATCGTCGCCTGGGCGCCGGCCTCGACATTGCTGTGGAACGCGATCGGCTTTCACCCGGAACACACGGCGCTCGGGCACCTGCACCAGCGCTATGTCAAGGAGCTGCTGAACTAGCCGCCGACGGTTCGGAGCGCCAGGCCGCAACGCGCGCTCCCGCAGGCGCCTCCGCCACGCTCACCATCCTTCACCGCCCGCCGGCGGGCGCCGGCGAGCGGCCTTGCGCTGAGCGGCGCGGCGCTTTGCGTCCAGACGGCGTGCGCGCGACGCGGCGGTGGGTGTGGTGCCGCGGCGCCTGCGCGGCACCGCCAGCGCGTGGCGCAGCCGTTCGGCGAGCCTCCGCAGGGCCAGCTCGCGGTTGCGAGACTGCGAGCGCGCGTCCTGAGCCACCGCAACGACCCGCGGGCCGGCGCGTGCGAGTAGCCGCTCGCGCTGCTCCTCGCTCAGCGAGGCGGAGGCAAGCACGTCGAACACCGCTTCCACGCGCGAGGCGGTGACATTGGCATGCTGGCCGCCGGGTCCCGAGGAGCGACTCGCCCGCAGGCTCACCTCGGCGAGGGGGATGCTGAGCTCGGCGTTGACCGGCAGGAACCGGCGCGAGCTCTCAGGCTCGCTCATGCCGGCGGCCGGCGGCGAGGGATCTCACCCCTTCCGCTCCGCGGGCGCGTCGACGGCTTTGACGCGTTCCTCCTCGCCATCGCGCACGCGCCCATCCCGCCCGACGTAGCCGTCCTTGCCGCCGACGCAGACGTACACGGCATCGACATCGCCGCGGTTGCGGATCTTGCGGACGGTCGCTGCGTCCACCCGCACGAAGCCGCCCTCCGGCAGGGAGACAGCCGAGCCGTCGCCGAACTCCATCTCGATCGAGCCCCGGTGGACGAAATACAGCTCCTCCTGAGCGTCGTGGTAGTGAAAGCCGGTCTCCAGACCCGGCGGCAGGACGATCGCGTTGACGCCGAAGGCCGTGACCTCGAGGCCACGGCGGACCTTGCGAAAGCCGGGGCCCGCGCCGAGGTCATCGAGATGGCCGGCCGCGTAGCCCTGACCTCGCCTAACGTTCGGAAACTCGCTGGGTGGCTGCATGTGCCTCGCCTCCTTCGGGCGGTCTGCTCAATGCTCGGCAACGTATCCGTCGACGGGCTCGAGCGTCCGCTCCTCGCCGGCCCAGCGAACCAGCCCGCCGCTCATCGAGTACGCCTCGAGGCCCGCGGCGCGGAACGCCTGCGCCGCCATCTCAGAGCGCGCCCCGACGCGGCAGTAGAAGACGACGGGCCGCTCGCGGTCGAGCGTGGCCGCCTGCGAGGAGAGGTGCACCAGCTCGATATGCCGGGAGCCGGCGATGTGGCCGGCCTCGCGCTCGTAGGTCTCGCGCACGTCCACCAGCTGCAGCTGCGGTTCCTCCGCGAGCCACGCGTCCACTCTCTCTGGGTCTATCTCGAGCTGTGATGCCTGCTCCGGCGCGCTCATACAAATGAGCCTAGCGACGAGGCCCGGAGAGGCTCAGCGTCCACCCGGCGGCCGTCCGGGCGGGGGCGGGGCCAGCCGTCGACCAGTGGGCGCGCGGAGGCGTTACCCGGGCCGCCAGTCGAGGAACCGATGGGCGCCCGCGGCCATGTCCAACAACGGCGCGCAGGCCGCCGCGCATCACTAGCATCCCGCGCATGGAGGCGGTCACTGACGTTTACACGATCCCCCAGGAGCACCTCGACTTCTGCGCGACAATCGGCCAGATGGCGCGGGAGAAGATCGCCCCCCGTTCCGCTGAGATCGACGAGCAGGCCGAATACCCCTGGGACGTGCGCCGGCTGCTAGCCGAGCAGGACGTCCTCGGGCTGCCCTTCCCGATCGAGTACGGCGGAACGGGCACGGGCACGCTGATGCTGAACATGGCCGTCGAGGAGATCGCGAAGGTCGATGCCGCCTGTGCGCTGATCCTGATGGTGCAGGAGCTCGGGACGCTGCCGATCCAGCTGTTCGGTGCAGACGAGCTCAAGGAGCGCTTCCTGCCCCGGTGCGCGACCGGGGAGTGGTCGCCCGCGTTCGCTCTGTCCGAGCCCGAGGCCGGTTCGGATCCGGCGGGGATGAAGACGACCGCGGTCCGAGACGGCGAGGAGTGGGTGATCAACGGCACCAAGAACTGGATCTCAAACCTCGGCATCGCGGAGTTCTACATCTGCTTCGCGGTCACCGACCGGGAGAGCCGCCGCATGACCGCCTTCGTCGTCGAGGCCGACCGCCCGGGGTTCAGCGTGGGCAAGCTCGAGCACAAGCTCGGGATACGGGCCTCGCCCACCGGACAGCCGATCTTCGAGGACGTCCGAGTGCCGCACGAGAACGTCATCGGCGAGGTCGGCAAGGGCCTCTCGGTCGCGCTGGGGACGCTCGAGCGCACCCGGCTCGGCGCCGCCGCGCAGGCGGTCGGAATCGCGCAGGGGGCGACCGACTACGCCGTCGCCTATGCCCGCGAGCGCCGGCAGTTCGGCAAGGCGATCAACGAGTTCCAGGGCATCCAGTTCAAGCTGGCCGACATGGAAACCCGCACTGCCGCGGCGCGCGAGCTCCTCTACAAGGCCTGCGCGATGGCCGACCAGCTCCATCCTCAGCGGGCCAAGTACTCCTCGATGGCGAAGGTCTTCTGCTCGGACACGGCGATGGCCGTGACGGTCGAGGCGGTTCAGGTGCTGGGCGGCTACGGTTACGTGAAGGAGTATCCGGTGGAGCGCATGATGAGAGACGCCAAGATCACCCAGATCTACGAGGGGACGAACGAGATTCAGCGTCTCGTGATCGCCCGCACGCTCAAATAGGGCAGCTCGATGAGTGGGTCGTCCCGACCAGGCCACAACAACCCGCTCCGGCGGGTGGGCCTGGCCGCGTTGATCGCCCTGTCCCTGGGCCTCGTCGTGATCGTCGTCGGTCAGGGCTTCAGCACGGTGGGGGTCGTACGCGCTCTGGAGGACGTCGCCCTCGGCGTGATCGTCGCGGCCGTCCTGATGGGCGGCGTGGCGTTCGTCGCGGTTCGCATGGCGGGCTGGCGCGACCCGGAGTCCGAGACAGAGTTCGAAGAGATCGTGCGCAACTCGGAGGCGCTGGCTCGCGAAGGGCTCGCCGTCCCCCCCGACGAAAGCGAGTTCATGGAGCTCGACCCGCTCGACGACCACGACTTCGAAGAGCTGGTCAGGGACGCGCTGGACGACCTCCCCGACCTGCTCCAGAACGCGCTCTCACACGTCGCCGTCGTGATCTCCGACGGCGGCCGTCGCCGCGGCGCCTACGGCCTCTACCAGGGCGACGGCGCGGTCCGCGACAACACGCATGACCGGATCGTGATCTTCCGCGACACCCTTCGCCGCGACTTCGGGCACGACCCCGAGCTGCTGCGCGACCAGGTGACGCGCACCTTGCGCCATGAGCTCGCCCACCATGTCGGCTTCGACGAGCTGGGCGTCAGCCGCCTCGATCTGTAGCCGATCGCCTAGGATCAGATCCCTCGACCCGTCCGCCGCAACGCGCTGAGCGCCGAGCGCCCAGCCGACCAAGGAGAGAGCCCCGCATGCCAGAGGCAGTAATCGTCGACGCCATCAGAACCCCGATCGGCCGTGCGGTCAAGGGATCGCTCAAATCCGTTCGCGCCGACGACCTGGCGGCGATCCCCCTGAAAGCGCTGATCGAGCGCAACCCGCAGCTCGACCCGAAGTCGATCGGCGACGTGATGATGGGCTGCGGCAACGCCGAAGGCGAGGCCGGCTACAACGTCGGGCGCAACGCGACGCTGCTGGCCGGCATCGACCATCACGTTCCGGGCACGACCGTGAACCGCTTCTGCGCCTCCTCGCTGCAGACGACCCGGATGGCATTCCACGCGATCAAGGCGGGCGAGGGCGACACGTACGTCGCCGCCGGCGTCGAGGCCGTCTCGCGCGCCACGCAGGGCGGCCCGTTCGAGTTCCACCCGAAGCTCGACGGGTCCGAGGGCTCCCTCTACAACGCCTACATCTCCATGGGAATGACCGCCGAGAACGTCGCCGAGCGCTGCAAGGTCAGCCGCGAGGCGCAGGACGAGTGGGCCGTCATCTCCCAGGCGCGGGCCGTCGCCGCGCAGGAGTCCGGGCACTTCGACAAGGAAATCGTCCCCGTGCTCGCGCCGGCCCACAAGGACACCGACAGGGAAGGCAACGAGGTGGACGTGCCGGAGAAGCTCGTCACCAAGGATGACGGCCCCCGAGCCGGCACGACGATGGAGCGGCTCGCGGCGCTGAAGCCGGTGTTCAAGGAGGGGGGCACCGTCACCGCGGGGAACGCCTGTCCGCTGAACGACGGCGCCGCCGCCCTGCTGGTCATGAGCGAGGAGCGCGCCGGCGAGCTGGGGCTGAAGCCGAAAGCCCGGATCATCGCCTCGACCGTCGCTGCGATTCGTCCCGAGATCATGGGCCTCGGGCCGATCCCCGCGATCCAGCAGCTGCTCAAGAACACGGGCATGACCATGGACGACATCGACGTCGTCGAGATCAACGAGGCGTTCGCCGCGCAGATCGTGCCGTGCAAGGAAGATCTCGGCATCGACGATGAGAAGCTCAACCCGTTCGGCGGCGCGATCGCGCTCGGGCACCCGTTCGGGATGACCGGCGCCCGGATCATGACCACGCTGCTCAACGACCTCGAGACGCTCGACGGCACCTATGGCCTCGAGTCGATGTGCGTCGCCGGCGGCATGGGCATGGCGATGCTCGTCGAGCGCCTGTAGCGCGCCGTCAGAGGCAGGGTTCGGACCTGTCGATATGCGGCTGCCCTGACTCAGGTTTGCCGCTGCTCGCGTCGATAGGAGAGCGATGCGACATGCAGACGCTGCCGTACAGTCGGGGCGCGGGCGGCCTCGACTCGGCCGCTGGGCGCCCCATCCGCAGCGCTGGATTCTCCAACGCCGCGCCGCTCGCGCTGATGGCGCCGCGTTTGCCTTTGGCCTGCGGCTGATCGCCACCGTGGCGCTCGCCTGCGGGCTGGTCGGCTTCCTCGGCTACTTCTTCCTGGAGCGGAGCCTCGCGCACCGGCAGATCTCGAGCTACGCGGCCACCCTGCGAGCGGATGCGAGAGCCTTCGAACTCGAGGCAGGGCCAGCTGCGAGCTCGACGGCGGAGGTCCTGCTCCGCATCGATCCGCTGCTAGATGCCGTCGCACACCGCCCCGGCACCAAGGAAGCTGTCCTGATCGGCCCGCAGCACGTGATCGTGCAGGCGCTCAACGATGCGCAGCGGGGATCGCGCGACGGCGGCGCGCGGATCGACGCCGCCCTGGCCCGCGGCTCGTCGTTCGCGGGCCATGAGAGCGGCGCCGGTCACGACCGACGCGACTTCGAGTTCGTCGTCCCCGTGAACCTGCCGGGCGGCCGGTACGCATATGACGTCACCTACGACCACCGCACATACGATGCTCAGCTCGGTGAAGTACGGACGATCCTGCTGGCGGTCGGGCTGCTCGGCCTGCTCGGCGTCGGCGTCGTCTTCTACCTGGTCGGCGGTCGGCAGCTGATGCGCGACCATCGGATGAGCGTCCAGAGGGCCACGCGCGACGGGCTCACGGACCTCCCCAACCAGCGCGCCTTCCACGACGAGTTCCCCGACGCTGTCGCCGCGGCAGCTCGCTACGGAGACCCGCTCGCCCTGGTACTCCTGGACGTCGACGACTTCAAGCTCACCAACGACCGTCACGGCCATCAGCAGGGAGATTCGGTCCTCAGGGTCGTCTCAGGGGTGCTGCGCTCCTCGAGGCCCGGCGACCGCCCCTACCGCATCGGCGGCGACGAGTTCGCGCTCTTGCTGGCGCACACCGACGTCGACGGCGCGCGGACGCTGGCCCGCCGGCTCTGTCGCAACTTCGCAGAAGCCGGCGTCGAGATCAGCATGGGCGCCAGCGCTCTGCGCCCCGGCCTCTCGGCGGACACCCTGCATGCCGAGGCCGACACCGCGCTGTATGAGGCAAAGCGCCAGGGCGGAAACCGCGCGGCGCATTTCGAGGACATACGCGAGCGCGTCGTGGTGACCACGACCGAGAAGAAGGAAGCGGTTCGCCGCCTGGTCGAGGAGGGACGCATCACGACGGTCTTTCAGCCGATCTGGAACTTCGACGACGACAGGCTGCTCGGAGTCGAGGCGCTGACCCGCCCCGATCCGTCCTATGAACTCTCCGGACCCGCCGAGGCGTTCGACATCGCCGAGCAGATAGGTCAGGTGCACCAGCTCGACGTGCTCTGCGTGGACAGCGCGCTGCGGAGCGCTCCCGAGCTCGAGGACGGCGTGCTCCTGTTCCTCAACATCTCTCCCCTGACCCTCGACCTGGACGCCGAGGCCGAGGCCTGGCTGGGCCCCGCGGTGGAACGGGTGGGCCTGCGAGCAGAGGACGTCGTGCTCGAGGTCACCGAGCGCTTCGGCGGCCGCACGGCCTCGGTCGTCAAGAGACTGAAGCGTCTGCGCGAGCAAGGGTTCAAGATCGCGATCGACGATGTGGGCACAGGCAACTCCGGTCTCGAGATGCTGCGCAGCATCGAGGCCGAGTTCGTCAAGCTCGACCGCAGCATCGTCACCGCCGCGGCGACCGAGCCAGGTGCTCGGGCCGTGCTGTTTGCGATGGCGACATTTGCCCGCCAGACCGGTGCGTTCGTGGTCGCCGAGGGCATCGAGGACGAGGACACGCTTCAGTTCCTGCGCACGATCAACGAACGCGACCTCTCCTCGAGCGCGATCATCCAGGGCGGACAGGGCTTCGGACTCGGGCGGCCCGCACCCAACCTCACGCCGCGCTCGCCACGCGCGCTCGATGACGCGGCCGCGCCGCAGGCCTCCTGAGAGGCCCGGCGGGCACGCTTCGCGACACGAACAGCGCGCTCCCGCGCGACTGCTCAGCGCGGGGGCATTCTCAATGCCCCGTCGAGCCTGATCGTCTCGCCGTTGAGCATTCGGTTCTCGACGATCTGACAGGCCAACTGGGCGTACTCCTCCGGTTGCCCCAGGCGCGGGGGGAAGGGGATGCCCTCGCCGAGCTTCTGGCGCGCCTCCTCGGGCAGCGCGGCGAGCAGCGGCGGGTCGAACAGGCCCGGGGCGATCGTGTTCACCCGGATCCCGTACTGGGCGAGGTCGCGGGCGGCCGGGAGCGTCATCCCCACGACACCCCCCTTGGAGGCCGAGTAGGCGATCTGGCCGACCTGGCCATCGAAGGCGGCGATCGACGCGGTGTTGACGCACACGCCGCGTTCGCCGTCCTCGAGCGGCTCGCGCTCGATCATCGCCGTGGCTGCGAAGCGCAGCACGTTGAAGGTCCCGATCAGGTTGATCGAGACGATCGTCTCGAACGGGAGCAGAGGGTGGGGGCCCTTCGAGCTGGCGACCTTCTGCGCCCAGCCGGTGCCCGCGCAGCAGACCGCGATCCGCAGCCCCGCAGCCGCCGCGGCCCGCTCGACGGCGGCCTGCACCTGCTCCTCCTCACGGACGTCGCAGGGGATGAACTCCAGTCCCAGCTCCGCGGCGAGGGCCTCGCCCTTCTCCGCGTTCACGTCGGCGATCGTCACGAGCGCGCCGCGCGCGTGGAGCGCCCTGACCGTGGCCTCGCCCAGCCCGGAGGCGCCTCCGACGACGATCGCCGGGCTTCCCTCGATCTCCATGGCGCGGGAGCCTACAGTCAGCCGGGCGCCGGCGGCGTGCGGCTCGAGAGGGTCAGCGCGAACATTCCCTCGGGGTCGGTCAGCCAGCGGACCAGCTCCATTCCGGCCGCCGACAGGTCCGACTGCAGCCGCGACGGGGTGAACTTGGCGCTGATCTCCGTCCGCAGCTCCTCGCCGGCGTCGAAGTGCACCGGCAGGTCGAGGTCACGGACGAGCGTCGTGTGCTCGCGACGGGCGCGGAGGCGCATCTCGATCCACTCGTTCTGGCGGTCGAACAACGCGACGTGCTCGAAGTCGTCTGGGTCGAAGTCGGCGCTCAGCTCGCGGTTGAGCACGCGCAGCACGTTGCGGTTGAACTCGGCCGTCACGCCCTGGGCGTCGTCGTAGGCGGCCTCGAGCACCTCCGGGTCCTTGACGAGGTCGGTGCCCATCAGCAGATGGTCCTCCGGGCCGAGCAGCCTTCCGATCTGCCGCAGCACGCGCCGGCGGCTGCCGGGAGGGAAGTTACCGATCGTCCCGCCGAGGAAGGCGACGATCCGAGGTCCGATGGCAGGGGGTATGCGGTCGAGGTGACGCTCGAAGTCGCCGATCACCCCATGAACCCGCAGGCCCGGGTACTCCTGGGTGAGCTCCTCGGCGCAATCGCGCACCATCTGCTCGGTCACGTCCACCGGCACGTAGCGGCGCAGCGTGCCGGCGGCGTGCAGGGCGTCGAGCAGGACGCGCGTCTTTGCGGCCGTCCCCGAGCCGAGCTCGACGAGCTCGACGGCACCGGTGAGGGCGGCCAGCTCCGGCGAGCTCTGCTCGAGTATCGCCCGCTCGGCCCGCGTCGGGTAGTACTCGGGCAGGTCGCAGATCCGGTCGAACAGCTCCGCTCCGCGTGCGTCGTAGAAGTGCTTCGGCGGGAGCTCCTTGAATGGCCGCGTCAGCCCGTCGAGGACGTCCTCGGCGAGTGAGCGTTCGTGGGCGCCGTCGAGGTGCGAGTCGATGCGGATCAGCTCGTCCGCGCCGGCCAAGGGCTTCATGAGGCGTCCCTGGCCAGGCGAACGCCCGCGAATATCTGGCGGCGCTGTGGCAGGTCCCAGTTGCGGAACCTCGTCGTGCGGACGCGGCCGCTCGTCGCCCAAGACCCGCCGCGCAGGACCCGGTGCTCGCGGCCGAAGAAGACTTCGGAGTACTCGCGGTAGGGGTGAGGGGCGAAGCCGGGGTAGCCTCCGAAATGGCTGGCCGTCCACTCCCACACCCGCCAGACTCCGTCGAGCGCGCCGGCCTTCCCGGCCCTCGCGCCAAGCTCTCGGCTCTCCGCCCGCCCCCGTTGGTCCGGACGGCTCGGCGCCGGATCGCCCTCCTGGTCCCAGGTCGCCGCCTTCTCCCACTCGGCCTCTGTCGGAAGTCGGGCTCCGTGGGCTCTGGCGAAGGCGTCGGCCTCGAACCAGGACACGTGGCAGGCAGCCGCAAGCGGGTGGCCCGCCGCCAAGGCGGGATGATGCGTGATGTCGTACTCCTCCTTCCAGTGCCATCCCTCGTCCGACCACCACTCGCGACGCTCGTAGCCACCGCCCTCGCAGAAGCGCATCCAGCTCGCGTTCGTCACCGGGCGCCGGGAGATCCGGAAGGACGGCACCTCGACGGCATGGCGTGGCCGCTCGTTGTCGTATGCGAAGCCCGCCTGGCCGCTGCCCATGGCGAATGCGCCGGCTGGGATCTCCACCCACTCCTCGGGCTCCTCGGCGCCCGCGAGGGGCTCGTCGATCAGCGAAAGGTCGGCAGCCGGGAGCAGACTGGCGATGGCCATCGTCTGGCGCATCGTCTCGCTGTGTTGGAGCTCGTGGCGCAGCACCATCTCGAAGACCGTGCCGTCCCCGACGCCTCGGTCGACGAGCATCGTGGCGATGCGCTCGCGCACGGCCCGGAGGTACTCGAACGCCGGCGCCGGTGCGAGCAGCTCGATCTCGCCGCGGACCGAGCGGGGCGTCTCGAAGGCGTCGTAGAGCTCGGTCAGCTCGGGGCGCAGCAGCGGCATGCCGCCGTGACGGTGCGCAAGCCAGAGGTCCTCGTAGGCGGCGATGTGACCGAGGTCCCAGACGAGCGGGCTCATGATCGGCGAGTGCACACGCTCGAGGTCGGGCTCGGAGATGTGCGCGACCAGCGCCAGCGTCCGCTCGCGCGCCTCGTTGATCGCTTCAAGCGCAGGCCGGGCGCGGTCCGCGGGGGCAGAGATCTTCTCTGTGGCTGCCACGACCCGGCCCACTCTAGAACGTGGGCGCGCCCGGCGGGGGCCGTTGCGGGAGAGTTAATAGGACGTTAACTCGGGAGGGCCGGCTGCGCGGCACCCGCGCCCGTCTCGTTCCACAGCGAGAGAACCCGCGTCTCGCGCTCATGCCCGAGCACGCTGATCGCCCCGGCCGACAGGCCGAGACGGCCGCCCTCGCGTGGCGGGAGCTCGATCCACCGTGCCCCGATGACGCGAAGCATGTGGCCGTGCGAGAAGACGGCCACCGCGCCATGGGCCTGTGACACGGCGGCGATCACGCGATCCGCGCGTGCGCCGACCTGGTCGGGGCTCTCGCCACCCGGGCAGCCGTCCCGCCACAGGTCCCAGTCGGGGCGGCGGGCGCGGATCTCGTCGGTCGTGAGCCCCTCGTACTCGCCGTAGTCCCACTCGTGGAGATCGTCGAGCACCTCCGCCCGCTCGCCGAGTCCGCTCAGATCGCACGTTTCACGGGCCCGCTTCAGCGGACTCACGAGCACCCGCTCGAAGCGCCAGCGCCTCAGCCGGGGGGCGAGCGCCCGTGCGGTCGCGCGCCCTGCGTCGGTGAGCGGGATGTCGGTCAGGCCGGTGTGCCGGCCGGTGCGGCTCCACTCCGTCTCTGCGTGGCGCACGAGCACGAGCGCCACCGCCGCGTCGGGAGCGGCTGAGCTCATTGGTGTGGTCCTCGAGGCGCGGCGGCGTCGTCGACGATCACGGTCAGCCGCTCACGCCTGAGCAGGCTCGCCGGCACGTGATCGCTTACAGGCCCCAGCATCGCGTCGACCGCGTCCGCCTTCCCCGCCCCGGTGGCCAGGAGCAGGCAACGGCGCGCGGCACGCAGGACGCCGAGGCTCAGCGTGATCCGCTCGGGTGGGGGCTTTGGCGAGTCGTGCACGCCCAGACAGACGGCATCCTCGGGAGCATCCAACAGCGGCGAGCCGGGGAACAGCGAGGCCACATGTCCGTCGGGGCCGATCCCCAGGACGATCAGATCGAGGACCGGCAGAGATCGCTCCCGCTCGCGCACCCCCTCCTCGAGCGCCTTCGCGTAACGGCGCGCTCCCTCGTCGGGGCCCGCCTCGCCCTCCATCCGATGCACGAGCTCGGGCGCGATGCCCGCGGGTACCAGCAGGCTCTCGGCGACCAGCCGGTAGTTGCTCTGCTCATCCTCGGGCGCCACGCAGCGCTCGTCGGCGAACCAGATCTCGGTCGCCGAGAGCTCGGAGGGCTCGGCGGCGAGCCGCGCGTAGGTTCCCCGGGGGGTGCTCCCGCCGCTCAGCGCGATGTGAGCGACCTCACGCTCAGAGCGCACGCGCGCGAGGAATCGCGCCACCTCCGCCGCCGCGCGCTCGGCGACGGCCTCGGCGTCGGCACAGGTCGTCAGTCTCATCGTCCTCCCCCACGTGCTAGGGGAGCATCTCCTGCGCCGCGCTCAACGCCGGGACGTAGGTCGGGTCTCGCAGCAGCGACTGGCGGATCCCCTCGCCGAGGATCCCCCCCTCGCCGCGCGATGCCCCCGCGATCCTCCACGTGCGTTCCTCGCCCGTGCGGTCCCGCGCGTGCGCCAGCAGGCCGCCCGGGCCACGGTCCAGGCTGAGCTCCCTGCCGGATGCGGTCCCCAGCGTCAAGCCCTCGAGGCCGCGCACCTGAAGCTCCGGCGCCGCCTCGAGGCGCAACGCGACGTCCTGGCGGCTCGCGTGTGCCTTGCCGAGCAGCGCCTCGCCGCGCGTCACCAGCGGGCTCGGCTTCCACCGCAGGCGCGAGGCGAGCCAGCCCGCCAGGAGCATCGCGCTGACGGTCGAGTCGGGGTGGTGTCGCACGGTGACGCGTTCGATCGCGCGCAGTTCCGTGCGACGTGGCGGCGGGTCGAAGCTCGCGGCGACGCGCTCCCGCCAGGGCATCGATCGCAGCCACGCGAGATCGACGACGTAGGCCTGGGTGCTCAGCTTGCACGCACGGTCGACCGCATCGCGCCAGACGGGCTCGTCGATCGAGTCGACGAGCACCGCCTGCGCGAGGGCGAGCAGGATCTCGACCATGTCGTGATGTCCGTGCGGCGACCACAGCAGCGTCGGCAGGTCCGTGACGACGAGCGGGTCGGCGATCGTCAGGAGGTCGTCGAGATGGCGATCGCCGAGTTCCACGACCACGGTCTCGCGCAGCAGGCCGAACTGTCCGGGCGCCGGATCCTCGTCGGAGACGATCGTGACACGCGCGTCGAGGCGCTCCCTCCGCGGCTCGTAGGCGAGCACGAGCAGGCGCGAGGGGCTGTAGCGGCCGACGGCTCGAAGGCGGTTGGCGATCTCGCCGCTCCATTCGCGATCGACGAACGCGATCATGTTCAGCACGCGTGCCGGAACGAAGGACTCGTTTTCGGTGTGGCGCTGGATCAGCAGCTGGCGAAGCGCCTCTTCGATCGCGTCGGGGGTCGTGCCCTGGGCGCTCCAGACTGCGTCGGTGCGCGCCATCAGATCGCGCGCCAGCGGTGGCCCTCGCGAAGCAGGCCCGCGGCCTCCTCGGGTCCCTGTGAGCCGGCTTCGTAGGAGGCGAGCTCCGCGCGCGTGGAGGCCCAGAGTTTCTCGATCGGATCGCAGATGCGCCACTGCGCCTCGATCTCGTCGTTGCGCGTGAACAGCGTTGCGTCGCCGCGCATCGCGTCGGTGATCAGGCGCTCATAGGCCTCCGGCGACTGCGACAGGAAGGACGTTCCGTAGAGGAACTCCATGTTGACCGGGCGGATCGCCATGCGCGTGCCGGGTATCTTCGCGACCAGGCTGAGCGATACGCCCTCGTTCGGCTGGATCGTGAGCACGAGCTGATTCGGCTGCACCCCCAGGGATCCCGCCTGGCTGAAGGCGAGGTGCGGCACCGGCTTGAGCGTGACGGCGATCTCGGTGAGCTTGCGGGCCAGGCGCTTTCCGGTGCGCAGGTAGAAGGGCACGCCGGCCCAGCGCCAGTTGTCGACCTCCAGGCGCAGGGCCGCGTAGGTCTCCGTGGCCGAGTCCGCGGGCACGCCCTCCTCTTCGGTGTAGCCGGGCACGTCCTCGCCGCCGGAGTGGCCCTTCGTGTACTGGGCGCGAACGGCCATCTCCGGAATGTCCTCCGGCGTCGGCTCGGGAATCGACTGCAGGACCTTGACCTTCTCGTTGCGCACCCCTTCGGCGGTGAAGCTGACCGGCGGCTCCATCGCCACATGGCAGAGCAGCTGCAGCATGTGGTTCTGGATCAGGTCGCGAAGTGCACCGGATTTGTCGTAGTAGGCGGCGCGGCCTTCGATTCCGACGTCCTCGGCCGCGGTGATCTGGACGTAGTCGATGTAGTTGCGGTTCCAGAACGGCTCGAACATGCCGTTGGCGAACCTGAACGCCATCATGTTCTGGACGGTCTCCTTGCCCAGGTAATGGTCGATTCGGTAGACCTGGGTCTCGTGGAAGATCGAGAGCACCCGGCGGTTGAGCTCGCGTGCCTCCTCGAGCGAGGTGCCGAACGGCTTCTCGATGATCACGCGGACCTCCGCGTGCGGGTGGCGGGCCAGCTTGGAGCGGCCGAGCTCTTCGACGATCAACGCGAAGAAGCTCGGGTCGGTGGCGAGGTAGAACGCCCTGTTGAGCGGTTCGCCGGCCTCGCGCTCGGACTCGTCGAGCAGTTTGTGTAGCCCCGCGTAGATGCTGTCGTCGTCGAAGGTGCCCGGCACGTACTTGACGTTTTCGAGCAGGATCTTGAGGACATCCTCGTCGGGCGGACGCCGCGAGAAGCGCCGGATCGCCTGCTCGCATTCGGCGCGGTAGTCCTCGTGGGCTTTTTCTTTTCGCGCCACGCCGACGAGGTGGAAGCGCTCGGGGAGAGCGCCGTCGTGGGCCAGGTTGTAGAGCGCAGGGAGCAGTTTTCGCCGCGCCAGATCGCCGGTCGCGCCGAACAGCACGAGCGTCGTCGGCGGTACCGGCAGGCGCTCGAGTCCCTCTATCAGCGGGTTCTCGGCTCCCGGCCGTGCGGTTGGGCGCCCGGCTGCAACGGCCACTCAGCCGCCTCCCCGCGCCCGCGTCGCCCGTCGCGCCACGGCCTTCCGCGCTGCTCCCCCGGCGGTGCTCGAGCCGGAAGGCGCGCTCTTGACCGCGTGGCCGCCGAACTGGTTGCGCAACGCCGCGAGCACGCGGTCGGCGAACTCGCCGTTGCCGCGCGAGCGAAAGCGGGCGTAGAGCGAGGCGGTTATCACGGGGGTCGGGACGTCGTGCGCCGTCGCGTCTTCGATCGTCCAGCGTCCCTCGCCAGAGTCCTCGGTGTATCCCTCGATCTTGTCGAGCTCGTTGCCGTCCTCTTCGAATGCACGCGCGGCGAGTTCGCACAGCCACGAGCGGACGACCGAGCCCTGCCCCCACAGATGCGCAATCTTGGCGTTGTCGAGCTCGTACTCGGACTTGTCGAAGATTTCAAAGCCCTCGGCATACGCCTGCATGAGCCCGTACTCGACGCCGTTGTGGACCATCTTCACGTAGTGGCCCGCGCCCGATGGACCGAAGTGCATCCAGCCTCGAGGGCCGATCGCGGCGCGGCTCTGCTCACTGGTCTCGGGCGCCAGCACATCCAGGATCGGACTCAGTCGCTTGACCCCTTTCTGCGGTCCTCCCACCATCATGCAGTACCCCACCTCCAGGCCCCACACGCCCCCGGAGACGCCCACGTCGACGTATTCGATCCCCTGGCGTCTGAGCTGCTGGCTGCGCCGCTTGTCGTCGGTCCAGCGTGAGTTGCCGCCGTCGACGATCAGATCCCCCCGATCGAGAAGCTTGGAGAGCTTTTCGACGGTTGCCTCGGTGGGCCCGCCGGCCGGCAGCATGAGCCAGACCATGCGCGGCGGCTGCAGCTTCCTGACCAGGTCCCTCAGCGAGCCCGCGCCGATCGCGCCGTTTTTGACCGCCCGCTGCACCGAGCTCTCGCTGCGGGCGTACCCGACCACCTCATGGTCGGAGTCCCGCCGGATGCGGTGAGCCATGTTCCCGCCCATCTTGCCCAGCCCGACGAAGCCGATCTGCGTCACGTCGCCTCCTTGATCCTCGCGGTTATCGCATGTAGCGCCGCGACCGCGTCGCCGCCGGCCAGGTGGATGCGCTCGGCAGGCAGGGCGTGCTGGTCGCGAAGCGTGGTGAAGTCGCCGGTCGCCTGGGCGTTCTTGAGCGTGTTGAACGTGTAGGGGGCGCCGGGAACAGGTATGTCGTCGGGGTCGTCCTGCAGCAGCTGTAGAAAGCGCCCGTAGGGCGGGCCGCCCTTGTGGAACTGGCCGGTCGAATGCAGGAAGCGCGGCCCGTAGCCGAAGGTCGTCGTCGCGCGCGTCGCGTCGCGGATCGCCACGCGCAGCTCGCCGGCGGCGGCGTCGATCTCCGGCGCCGGCTTCAGGTAGGCCATCAGCGCGACGTACTGCGGCGGCCGGCCGCCCAATAGCAGCGAGCGCAGCGCCGCCTCGTCGGCGTCGGGTATCTCCGGAAGCGCCCCGGTGCCCTCGTATTCGGCGAGCACGGCCGCCGTAGCGTCCTTTGCCTCCTGGACGTTCGGCTGGTCGAAGGGGTTGATCTGAAGGCCCCAGCCGACGATGGCCACGGCGAGCTCGGCCAGCATGAAGACCCTGCCGAGGTCGGAGGCGCCGCGCGTCGGGATCGTGATCAGCGGGTGGCCACCCTCGATCAGCGCCTGCGCGCGCGCGTCGAGGCCGGGCTCGTGCGCGGTGACGTCGGGCAGATACGCGAAGACCCGGTCATCGCCGTAGTCCCCGGGCTCGCCGAGTGGCTCCTCCGCGACGGGCAGGATGCCGGTGCCCTGCTTTCCTGTCGACTCCGCGACGAGCTGCTCGAGCCACAGCCCGAGACCCGGCAGCGTGGGCGCGATCACGAAGGTGAGCTTGTCACGTCCGTTCTGCGCCAGGGCGCTCAGCGCGGCGCCGAGCCAGACGTGCCCCAGGTGAAGCGCCGAGGGCGTCGAGTCCTCGACCGGCACCTCCCAGGCCTCCCGCGCGCCCACCAGCAGCGAGCGTACGTCCACCCCCATCAGCGCGCCTGGCACGATGCCGAAGGGCGAGAGCGCGCTGTAGCGCCCGCCGATCGCCGGGTCGCCGTGGAAGACGCTCCTGAACCCCCGCTCGCGCGCGAGCCGCTCCAGGCCGCTGCCCGCGTCGGTGATCGCGATGAAGCTCCTGCCCTCGCCCACCAGCTCCCAGAAATGGGCGAACAGCGACAGCGGCTCGATCGTGCCCCCCGACTTCGAGGAGACTACGAACAGCGTGCGCTCGAGCTCGATCTCCTGCTCGACCGCGCGGATCGCCCCGCTGTCCGTCGAGTCGAGCACATGCAGGCTCGGCCGGCCTGGTCGGTGGTGGAAGCAGCGGCGCAGCACCTCCGGGGCGAGCGAGGAACCTCCCATGCCGAGAAGCACGACGTGCGCGAAGCCCTCGCGGCTGATCTGCTCGGCAAACGCCTCGAGCTCATCGAGCTGCTCGAGCATCTGCTCGGCGATCGTCAGCCACCCCAGGCGGTCCCCCACCTCGGGCGCGCCGGGCGATCCCCAGAGCGTCGGGTCACCCTCCCTCAGCCGGTGCGCCACCCCGTCGCGGCCGGCCAGTGCGAGCTTCTGCTCGACCTTCGCCCTCAGCGTGCCCGGGATCCGGGCTTCGACGGCAAGGGCTCGGTCGCTCACGCCACGATCCTAATCGCCATGGTGCTGTTATAGGTTTTCTGCCCGGCGCGGCCATCCCGACGGCCGCCGGACCGCCGCGCCGCGCGGCAAGGAGAACCGTGACCTCAGAGCGAACCCACGAGCGGCCCGACCGCAACCTGGCACTGGAGCTCGTCCGCGTGACCGAGGCGGCGGCGCTTGCCGCGGCGCCGCTGGTCGGCACCGGCGACAAGGAGGCCGCCGACCAGGCCGCGGTCGACGGGATGCGCTACATGCTCCACTCGGTGGCGATGGACGGCGTCGTCGTCATCGGAGAGGGTGAGAAGGACGAGGCGCCGATGCTCTACAACGGCGAGCAGATCGGCGACGGATCGCCGCCCGAGGTGGACATCGCGGTGGACCCGCTCGAGGGGACGACGCTCGCCGCCAACGGGATGCCGAGCGCGCTCGCGGTGATCGCGCTGTCGGCGCGCGGAACGATGTTCGACCCGGGCCCGTGCGTCTACATGGAGAAGATGGCCGGCGCGCCCGAGATCGCCGACCTGCTCGACCTCGACCGCCCGCTTTCAGAGACCGTGAGCCTGGTGGCCTCGCGGCGGGGCTGTCCCGTCAGCGACGTGATGGTCGTGGTGCTCGACCGCCCGCGCAACGCCGAGGGGATCGCCGCGATCCGACGGGCCGGCGCGCGCGTGCGGCTGATCCCCCATGGCGACGTGTCCGCGGCGCTGCTGGCCGTCACCGAGCGGGCGCCCGTCGACATGCTGTGGGGCATCGGCGGTACCCCCGAGGGCGTGATCTCGGCGGCGGCCGTCAAGTGCCTTGGCGGCGAGCTGCTCGGACGCCTGTGGCCGCGGGACCAGGAGGAGCGCCGGGCCGCCGAGGATGCGGGCTACGAGATCGAGCGGGTGCTGAGCCGCGACGACCTGGTCGCGGGCAACGACGTTTTCTTCTCGGCCACCGGGGTCACCGATGGCGACGTGCTTCAGGGCGTGCGCTATCCGAGCGCCGGCGGCGCCACGACCGAGTCGCTCGTCACCCGCTCGCGGTCCGGGACGATCAGGCGGATCCGCGCGACACACGACCGCTCGAAGCTGCGCGCAATCGGCGGTGAGCGCTACTCGCGCGGAGGCGCATCGGTCGGGTGAGCCCCGAACGCCTCTGGAAGATCTCCGCGGCGCTCGGTCGACGCGGGCACTGGGGGCTGGCGCTGTTCGTCAAGAAAATCAACTCGGCGATCTACCACAACTCGCTCGCACCGGGCGTGTCGTTCAGCCCGGACGTGGCGTTCGGGCATCACGGGTTCGGAACCGTGATCCACAACAACGTCGTGATCGGCAAGCGCGTCAAGATCTGGCAGAACGTGACGATCACGGTGCATGCGGCGACCGCGTCCGATCAGCGGATCGTGATCGAGGACGACGTCAGGATCGGGGCCAACTCGGTGATCATGTCGCCCGCCGGCAAGAGCATCCGCATCGGCCGCGGTGCGCGGATCGGGGCGGGCGCCGTGGTCGCCGACGACGTGCCCGCGGGTGCGACGGTCATCAGCCAGCCGCCGCGCGTGATTCCGCCGACGGCCTGACCCGCGCCGGCGCGCTCACGCCCGATCGGGCGGAGCGAGTCGTCTGACGCGCGACTCGGCGAGGTCCAGCCGCGCGAGCGAACGCAGGAAGCCGTGGGTGACGAGCACGTGGATACGCGACTGGGTGAGCTCATACAGCGGCCTCCCCAGCCGGGAGGCGATCGATGGGTAGTAGCTCTCGACCTCGACCTCGACGTGCAGGCGAGCAAGCGCCGGATCCTCAGCCGGCGTGCGGCACACCTCGATCTGCAGGTAGCCCCCGCCGCCGCGGCCGCGCCTGGCGACCAGCAGGCCCCTCTCGATCCGCCAGCGCACGAGGCCGCGCGTCGGGCTGAGCTCATATTCGGGGGCCTGGAAGGTCAGCAGCTTCAGCGGCGCGATCAGCAGCACGACCGACCGCTCGCTCTCGGTGTAGTGGACGCGGATCAGGCCGAGCGTGACCCGTGAGAGGAAGCGCCAGTAGGTCCGCGCGAGTCGCTCGAGGTACATCGGCGACCAGATCTCCCGAAGCGCCTGCTCCTGCAGCAGGAGGTCGGCCGTCTGAAGCGAGCGCACCGCTCCGGTCACCTCGTCCAGGCCGGTGGAGTCGGCGAGGTTCGAGACCGTCGCGGTCGCGCGCCCGGCGGCCGCGCGGCGGCGGAGGCCGAGCACGACGGCGGCGAGCGCTCCGGCGAGCAGGATCGCCGCGAGGGCGATCCACAGCCCGGTCATGTGCGCTGGCGATCTCGCACGGAGACCTCAGGCTATATGGGCCTCCCACACGAAACGCTCGATCGCGTCCCCCGTGGCTGATATTCAACGTCCGTGACCGATGAGGCCGCTCCGCCGACCGCCGCCCATGCGCGGCCCGTCGCCGGCCTGCCGATGCAGACGCTGACGGCGCGGGCCGACGAGCTCGCACGGGCGTGGGCCGTGGCCCTGATCCTCGCGCGCCCGCCTAGCGAGATCGCCGACGTCCCGCTCGAGGACCTTGCGCGCGACGCTCCAGAGCTGTGCGTCCAGGTGCTGCATGCGCTCGCCTCGGATGCTGAGCTGGCACGGCTCACCGGGACGGACGCGCCGGGCGGCCGCGGCCGCGAGGAGGCGCGCGCCGCCGGGCTCGCGAGATTGGCCGGCGCTCGCGACATACGCTCGGCCGTCGCGGCCGTGGAGGCGCTGCGCGGCGTTCTGTGGGAGGCCACGCTGGCCGAGCTGCGCGAGCCGGTGTTCGATCGCTCCGGTGCGCACCTGCTCGCAGACCTGGCGGACCGCCTCGCGCATGTCTGCGCGATGACGCTCACCGTGGCGCTGCCCGAGACGCTGGCTGGTGAAGGTCGCTCGCCCTCGCGCGGCGAGGTGTCCGTGGCCGGTGCGCCAGGCGTGGCACAGCCGAGGACCTACGCGCCGAGCGTGCGCGCCGAACGCCAGCAGCAGCCGGCGGGCCCCTTCGCCGCCGCGGGCGGCCGGCAAGGCCCCGGAGACGGCGCGCCGCCGAGCGGCGAGCCGGCCGCGCCCGTTCGCTCCCCCGCGTCGGCGGGCCGCGATGGCGCCGGCCTCGAACGCGACGCTCATGGCGAGGAGGTGGTGATCATCGACGAGCGCCCCCACGCGAGCGCGCCGTCTCGTGTCGTCGTCGCGCGTGAGCGAAGGGCGCGTACGCAGGCGCACGCGGCCGTGGCGGCCACGCGCACCTGGCGGCCGCCCGAGCAGATCGAGATCCGCGACGAACGGGCCGGGGAGGGCCCCGCGGCGTGGATCCGGTCGATCGGCCGGGAGCTCGAGCGATTCACCGAGGCCGCCCGACCGTTCGCCGTGCTGCTCGTCGAGCTGATGGATCTCGAGCGCCTGCGTCGCGGAGAGCAGCCGGGCGAGCTGGCAGAGCTCAGCGGCCAGGTGCAGGCCACGCTCGAATCGGAGCTGCGGGCCATCGCCGGTCCGGCCGCCGGCTCGCTCACGCGAGAGTCGTCCGGGAGGCTCTGGCTGATCGCCCCGGGCATCGGGCCGCTGCGCGTCGGCGCGCTCGCGGAGCAGATCGCAGGCGCCGTCAGGCGCTCGGTCGGCTATCGGGGACGCGCGCTCGAGGTCGCGGTCGGGACCGCCGTGTGCCCGGACGATGGCCTCGAGGCGGCGGCGCTCGCCGCGCACGCCGACGTCGCCCTGTATGCGGCCCGTGCCGAGAGCTCAGCCCGAGGCGACGCCGCCCGTTAGGGCGCTCGCAGGGGGAGCGGCGGGAAGGCCCAACGTCGGCGTGTTGGGGGTGGCGCCCACCACGCGCGTAGCGATCCGCACCGTGTCGGCGACGTTGAGCGCCGCCGCGGCGCCGGATGTGAGGTCCCAGTCGGCGATGTGGCTGTAGGGCCCGCGATCGAGCACCGGAAGGATCAGCGTCCGGCCGCCGTAGGTGACCTGCACAAGCGTGCCGCATGGCAGCGTGCGGTGGGCGACGCCGATTACGGCCGGCGTCAGCGTCTGCCCGCACGCCGTCTTCTGGCCATAGAAACCCGGGCCGAACCAGGTGGCGATGCCGCTCGCATGAACCTTGCGCGCGCGCTTGGCGTGCGCGTGGATCGCGGGTCCGCTCGCGCCGCCGGTGGCGGCCGACGCGTCGAGCGCGAAGGCCATGGCCGAGCCCGTCATCAGGGCCACCAGGGCGAGCGCGGACGTGGTTGTACGGAATCTGGATCGCATCTCATGACGCCTACGGGGTGAGCTGACGGGCTCGCGGCGCTGAGAGGCGTCGCTACGGCCCTTACGGGCCGATTCGCCCCAGCGGATCAAGGATCCGCATCGGGTCCCCCGTCTTCCTCGACCTGGGTCGTGGAAGCTCGGCGTGCCGCGAGTATATACAAGCTTCCCGACCGGGTTGCAGCGCCCCCGACCCGCGCATATGCCTGGCGGGGCTCAGGAGAGAGGAAGCCGCGAGAGCACGCCTTTGAGGACGCGCTCGCTGCCCGAGATACCCGCTTTCGCGAGCTCGCCGACGATCTCGGCTGCAGAGACGAGCAGCTCGGCTCCGCCCGGCGGGCGAACGGGGCCAGTCGCCTCGTCGTCGGTCTCGTACCCCTGGCTGGGCACCTCCTCGAGCGCCGGAGCGCGCCTGCCGGATGCGACCGACCGCTTGCCCGGCCGCGCCCCCGACGGCCGCTTTCGCGCGGGCTCGGCGGAGGCGGAGCGTCGTGGCCCGCCGCGCCCGGCGGCGTGCCCGGCGCCGTTGTCGGCCGCCGAGGTCGCGGGCTGCACGTCGCGCTCGGCGCGTGGCTGCGCCTTGGCGGATGAGCTTGCCTTCGTGAGTGACGGTGCCTCGGCGGTTGGCTGTGCCTTGCGCGCCGCCTGCCGGCGGGCGGCGGCCCGGCGCGGGCTCGCCCGCTGGGGGCGCGTACGCGGCAGATGCGACAGGACCCCAGCGTCGTCCCCGTCGTGGGACACGCCAGTCGGGCTCTCGCTACCGTCGCTCATCGCGCACATGATGCCTTAACGGTCGTTGCAAGAAGATCTTCACGACCGCAGCGGAACAGCAAAGCGACGCGTTAGCATGTGGAGCCGAGCGAACTTTGCGTCAGTTGTAACGTCGGGCGGGTCGCGCGCGTATGTCCGGCAGGAGTAATCAGAGTCCGGTGGGCCCCGCGAGCGGGCCCCCTGCCGGGATGTCGATCGACGGAGAAACGGAACAGATGTCAGTGGTCGAGCTTCAGGAGCTGGATGAGGTCAAGGGCCTCCTGGCGAAGGGTCTTCAGGTCGGAGTCCTCTCCTACGCGGAGATAACCAAGGCGATGTCCGAGCTGGACCTGGACGAGTCGGACGTCGAAGAGCTGCACGGCTTCCTCGAGATGGCCGAGATCGAGCTCGTCGAGGACATCGACCCTGCGATCGCCTCCTCGCAGGTCGAGCGCGCGCCCGACAAGCGGGGGCGTCGCAAAGCGAAAACGACGCTGGATCTGAAGCCGGACATGACGACGGACTCGCTCCAGCTGTTCCTCAAGGACATCGGCAAGGTCCGGCTCCTCACCGCTCAGGAGGAGGTCGATCTCGCCAAGCGGATCGAGCGCGGCGACCTCGACGCCAAGCAGAAGATGGTCGAGTCGAACCTCCGCCTGGTCGTCTCGATCGCGAAGAACTACCGCAACCAGGGCCTTCCCTTCCTCGACCTGATCCAGGAGGGGACCCTCGGGCTCGTGCGGGCGGCCGAGAAGTTCGACTACCGCAAGGGCTTCAAGTTCTCGACCTACGCCACCTGGTGGATCCGCCAGGCGATCGCCCGCGCGCTCGCCGACAAGGCGCGGACGATCCGCATCCCGGTGCACGTCGTCGAGAAGCTGAACAAGATCGGTCGCGCCGAGCGAAAGCTCGTGACCGAGCTCGGACGCGAGCCCACGGCCGACGAGATCGCCGAGGTCACCGGCATAGACCCGGAGGAGGTCGACTCGATCAAGCGCTCCGCACAGGCTCCCGTCTCGCTCGAGAAGCCCGTCGGAGACGAGGAGGAGTCCGAGTTCGGCCAGTTCATCGCTGACGAGCGCGCCGAGTCCCCCTACGAGCGGGCCGCCGAGATCCTCACGAAGGAGGCGCTCCGCGAGGCGCTCGAGAACCTCTCCTACCGCGAACGCCGGGTGCTGGAGCTCCGCTACGGCCTCGGCGGCGAGCACCCGCGGACCCTCGACGAGGTGGGACGCACGTTCAACGTCACGCGCGAGCGGATCCGCCAGATCGAGAACCAGTCGCTGAAGAAGCTGCAGAGCCTCGCGGAGGCGCAGAAGCTCCGCGACGTCGCCTGACGAGGAAACGTCCAGGCGTTCTGCCGGCATTCAAGGGTCTCGCGCCGCGTGCCGATCGGGTGGGCATGTTCGATGTCATCTGGGCGCTGCGCGAGCTCGTCAACAAGGAGGGCTCCGATCTGCACCTGAAGGTGGACTCGGCGCCACTGTTCCGCGTGCAGGGAGAGCTGATCCTCGACCCGGGCGCCGACCAGCTGACGGCCGACGACACCGACGGGGCGCTGAGGACGCTCCTATCCGACGAGGCGAAGCTCGAGGAGTTCGACCGCGAGCACGAGGTCGACTTCTCCTACGAACTCGCCGGAGTGGCGCGCTACAGGGTGAACGCCTTCCAGCAGCGGGGCAAAACCTCGCTGGCCTGCCGTGCGATCCCCCACAAGATCAGCACGATCGAAGAGCTCTCGCTGCCGCCGGTCGTGACGGAACTGGCCGAGGAGGAGCGCGGCATCGTGCTGCTGACCGGGACCACGGGCTCGGGCAAGTCAACCACGCTCGCGGCGATCATCGACCACATCAACTTCACGATGAGCAAGCACATCGTCACGATCGAGGACCCGATCGAGTTCCTGCACACCGACAAACGCTCGGCCATCAACCAGCGCGAAATCGGCATGGACACCGCTTCCTTCAAGCGCGCCCTGCGCAGGGTTCTGCGTCAGGACCCGGACGTGATCCTGATCGGCGAGATGCGCGACGAGGAGACTGTCCAGACCGCCCTCTCCGCCGCCGAGACCGGGCACCTCGTGCTCTCGACGATCCACACCGTGGATGCAACCGAGTCGATCAACCGGCTGCTCGACTTCTTCCCCCCTCACCAGCACGGGCAGGCGCGCAGCATGATCGCCGGCACCATCAAGGGCGTCATCTCGCAGCGGCTCGTGCCGGGAGCCGACGGCGGTCGCGTCGCCGTGTGCGAGATCATGCGCACGACGGGCCGTGTGCGTGACATGATCACCGACCCCTCTCAGACCGGCAAGCTGATCGAGGTGATCAACGCGGGCGCCTACTACGGGATGCAGACCTTCGACCAGGCACTCTTTGGCCACGTCAAGGCGGGCCGAGTGACATTCGAGGACGCGATGAAGGTCGCCTCGAGCCCGCACGACTTCAAGCTGCTCATGCAGGCCGACGGGCGCCAGGGCACGACGATGGAGGACGTGGCCTCCGCCGAGGCCAAACGCCAGCCTGACGACGAGCCCTCGCTGAGCGCCACCCACTAGCCGTCGCCGCCGCACGCCGCCGGCCTGAGCCATTCGGGGGCGCCCCGCCGTCCGCCGCGGATAAGCTAGCCGGCTGGTGAGGCGCTAGTGCTCTACATCGCCACGGTGCATCACGCCTCGCCGCGCTGGATCGAGATCCAGGCGAGGCACATTCAGAGGCACATCTCGGTCCCGCACGAGACGTGGTCCTCGCTCGAGGGCATCGACCGCTCCTACGCGCGACACTTCGACCGCGTGCTCGATCAGGCCGGCTCGCACTCGGGCAAGCTGAACCACCTTGCTCTCGAGATCTCCCACGAGGCGCAGGACGAGGATCTGCTGATGTTCCTCGACGGCGACGCGTTCCCGATCGCCGACCCGATGCCGCTGGTTCGCGACGGGCTTGCCCGTGCGCCGCTCGTCGCGGTCCGCAGGGCCGAGAACCTCGACGACCGCCAACCCCATCCATGTTTCTGCGTGACGACGGTCGGCACCTGGCGGCGCCTGTGCGGGGACTGGTCGGAGGGGTACCCCTGGCCCGACCGCCGCGGCAGGCCGGTCACCGACGTCGGCGGCAACCTGCTTCGCGCGCTCGAGCTGGCAGACGCGCCGTGGGTGCAGGTGCTGCGCTCGAATCGCAAGAACCCCGACCCTCTGTTCTTCGCGGTCTATGGCGACGTGATCTACCACCATGGCGCTGGGTTTCGCAAGGGTGCCTTCCGGGCTCACTACCAGTCCAGGCCTAAGCTGATCCAGCCGCCGCACGTGCCCGTCCTGCGCGAGGGCGCCCGGGCCATCAACCGGGTGCGGCTGTTCGTCTGGAAACTCAAACACCGCGCGCCTCAGATCCTCTACTCCCGGCGGATCTACGACCGCATCAAGCGCGAGGACCCCGGCTGGCTGGGCGAGTTCGTTTAGCCGCGCCTCGCCACGGCCGCTGCGCGGCGCCGCGCGTCGAGCCTCGGTGGCGTTGCGGCACGGGCCAATACGTACTTCATTTGGTAAAGTGATCTGAAATGGCCGTCGATGCGACATGTCCCGTATGCATGACGGCAGAGATCGTCTGCGGCAAGTGGACGCTGCTCCTGATCAGGGATCTGGCCGAGGGTAGGTCGCGCTTCTGCGAGCTCGAACGCTCGCTCGCCGGCATCAGCCCGCGAACCCTCTCTCTCCGCCTCCGGGCGCTCGAGGACGAGGGCGTCGTCGAGCGGCACACCTTCTCCGAGGTGCCACCCCGGGTCGAGTACGCGCTCACGGAGAAGGGCAGGGCGCTGCTGCCGATCATCGACGACATGCGGGCATACGGCGAAGAGTGGCTTGGAGCACAGTGCTCGGAGCCCAGCGAGTCCGAGGCGCTCGCCGTCGCCTAGGCGGGTCCGCGGCGCTGCAACGGGCGCTGCGCGGTGCAGGAGGGCGGTCAGTGAAGGCGAAGTGAGCGCAGCGTGCGCTCTCTGTCTCTTCAGACCGCCCTGAGCGAGTTCGTCGAGTCTGCGGCCGGACTGCTCCAGGCTGAGGTCGCCGCCGGTGCCGAGGTCCCGTTCGAGCTCGACTCCCGATCCACCCGCAGAGGTGGGGGCAGCACCCCGCTCTACTGCTATCGGGCGCTCACCGGTCCCTTCATCACCGAGCGCCGGCCCGCGCTGGAACGCCTGCCGGCGAGGGGCGAGGCGGCAAGGCTGCTGAAGAGCTTCGACGGCCTCGAGCGCTATCTCGCAGCCGCGGGCGCCGAGCCGGCGCGCCAGACACGGCCGGCACGCGTGGACGCGGCGCTGGTCGCCCTGCTGCGCGACGTGTTCGACGAGCAGACGGACTTCGAGCTGCGACCGGAGCGCCTCACGGCCGCGCTCGCCAAGCTCGAGCAGTCGGCCCACGCCGACGCCGGGGAGGTGACGGTCGTCGGCACGCTGCACGGGCTCACGATGTCCTCAGCGGAGATCCAGCTCACCCGTGGGCTCACCCTGGCCCATCCCAGTGCGCTCGCCGGGCTCCCCGAGGCCGTCCTCGGCGCCCGTGAGCAGGACTGCGAGCACCTCGTGGTCGTGCTGCGCGCGGCTGAGGCCGACGCCCAACAGGACGCGTGGGAGCCGGTCGAGTCCGTGTCGGCAGGGCGTGAGGTGCTGCGCGATCTGCTTCGGGCGCTGCGTCTCTTCGGCGACGGCCGCGTGACGCTCGGCGCCCTCGGCTGGGCGCGCATCTCAGCCGGCGCCTGGACGCCGATCGCACTGGGAGCCGGCGGCCGGCCGCACGGCATGCTCGTCGTCACCGCCGAGCACGAGGATGAGCTGCGGGCCTTCTGCAACCTCGTCTCGCGGCGGGCGCCGACCGACAACGAGCTGGCCTGGGCGCTGCGGCGCTTCGAGCTCGGCTGCGAGCGGGAGAGTCCCTACGACGCGCTGACCGACCATCTGCTCGCGCTGCGTGCCCTGCTCGAGCCGGAGGGGCCCGCGAGCGGCCTGCTCGCGGGACGCCTGGCCGTGCTCTGCGCCACCCCGGAGAACCGCGCCGACCTGACCGAACGCATCGTCAAGGCGATCGAGCTCGAGCGCGCGGCGATCGTGGGCGGCGCCGTCGTGCGCAGCGGCGCCCACCTGCTCGCACGCGAGGTCGGTGACCATCTCCGGGCGCTGCTTCGGGACGTGATCTGCGGACACCTGAGCCCCGACCTGGTGGGCCTCGCCGACGAGCTGCTGCTCGAGGACGAGGCGGCCCCGGGCGCCTCAGCCGAGGAGCTCGTCAGCGACTCGGGAGAGCCCGAGGAGATCCTGGATCTCCTCGTCTAGCTGAGGCACGAGCACCGGCCGGGGCTCGTGCAGCGTGCGCGCGAGGCCAGCGATCGTGTCGCGGTCCCGTTTGGCGAGCACGTCGAAGTCGGCCAGGTTGGCGGCGACCTTCCGTGCCAGCCCGTCGCCCAGCTCCGGTGCCAGGAGCATCTGCACCTCCTCGACGGAATGCCCATCAAGGCCACCGGCGTGGACCCGGTTGACGATCAGCGCGCCTCGCTGCATCTTGGCCTGTGCCAGCTGCTCGGCAAGGAACACCGCCTCGCGCGCGGGCTCGCGCTCGGCCGAGGTGATGATCAGGAACGTCGTGGCGGGGTCCGCGAGGAGCGCCGCGACGCCGCGCGTCTGTTCGCCAAAGCCGTCGATCACGCCGGAGAGCGCGCGGAAGAACCTCGACAGCTCCCCGAACATGTCGATGCCGGTTACGCGCGCGAAGATCGCGAACACGAGGCCCGTGCCGCGGCCGAAGATCCGCGCCGTCATTCCGCCGGGAGCGAGGAAGACCTTCAGCGCCCGGCCTTCGAGGAACCCGAGCAGCCGCGTCGGCGCGTTGAGGAAGTCGAGCGCGTTGCGCGAGGGCGGGGTGTCGAGCACGATCGCGTCGAAGTCGTGCTCCTCGTGCAGCTCATAGAGCTTTGCGATCGCGCTCAGCTCGTGCGAGCCGGCCACCGCAGTCGAGAGCTCGCGGTAGACCGGGTTGGACAGGATCTCCTTCCGGGCCTGCTCGTCGGGGGCCAGCCGCACGACGATCTCGTCCAGCGTGCGCTTGGCGTCGAGCATCATCGCCCACAGCTCGCCCTTCATCTCGACGCCCTGAGCGGCGAAGACCTCGGGCCCGATCCGCCGTGGCTCTCCGGAGAGCTCCCGCAGGCCTAGAGCGGACGCGAGGCGTTTGGCCGGATCGATCGTGACGACCGCGATCTTCTGGCCGGCCGCCGCAAGACCGAGCGCGAGGGCGGCCGAGGTCGTCGTCTTGCCCACGCCTCCCGCACCGACGCAGATCAGGATGCGCTTTCCGCGCACGCGCCGCCGGAGTCCGCCCTGCTCGCCGTCCACCATGCCGGGATCGTAGTTCCCGTGCAGGAATCGACCATCGCTATGCGAATACCCACCGGACGGCTTTCCAGCAATCGAGCATCGGAGCCAGCGTGGACGGAAAGGCCAAGGTAATCGCGTTCGCCAACCAGAAGGGCGGCGTGGCCAAGACGACGACGACCCTCAACCTCGCGGCCGCGTTCGCCGAGGAGGGCCACCGCGTGCTGTGCGTCGACATGGACCCGCAGGGCAACCTGACGATGTCGCAGGGCATCGATCCGGACTCGCTGGACAAATCGATGTATGACGTGCTCGTCCACAAGGTCTCGATCCGCGAGGTGATCCGCAAGCGCGAGATCGACATCGCATGCGCGTCGATCGACCTCGCGGGCGCCGAGATCGCGATGTCAACGATGATCGGCCGCGAGCGGTCGCTGCAGAAGGCCTTCGAACCGATCCTCGAGGACTACGACTTCATCTGCATCGACACGCCGCCGAGCCTCGGCCTGCTGACGATCAACGCGCTCACGGCGGCCGACAAGGTGATCGTCCCCGTCCAATGCGAGTATCTGTCGATGCGCGGACTGATCCAGCTGCAGAACACGCTCGCGATGATCCGGGAGAACCTCAATCCGGGCGTGGATATTGAGGGTATCCTCCCGACGTTGGTGGATTCGCGCACGATCCACGCCAAGGAGGCAATCGAGATCCTCGAGGAAAACTTCGGCGATCGCGTGTTCGCGTCTCGCATCCGTAAGACGGTCCGCTTCGCCGAGGCTCCGGTAAAGGGTATGTCGGTGCTCAAGTACGAGCCGGACGGCGTCGCGGCACAGTCCTACCGGCAACTCGCGCAGGAGGTCCTCACCCATGGCAAACGCTAAACGCGCGAGTATGCGCGAAGGGCCGCTCGCGGCCCTCTTCCGCAAGACCGAAGAGGCCGAGGGCGAGCCGCCCGCTTCGCCGGCCAGCGCGCCGAAGGCGCGCACGCGGGCCAAGGGCGACTCACCGCCGCCCGAGCACCCGCGGGAGACCGGCCTGCCGCATCCCGGACTCGGCGCCTCGGACGGTGCGCAGGAGGAGCCGACGCGCGTGGCGACCCCACGCGAGCGGCTGCGCCACGCCTTCTCCTCGGAGATCCCCGAGGACATCATGGAGCGCCCGACGCGGCCGGTGATGGACGAGTACGTGCGCGAGCACCCGGCCGATTGGGGCCTCGCCGCCAACGGGGCCGCCGGCCAGCCGGTGATTCGCGTCGTCGGCGTGGGAGGAGGCGGCGTCAACGCCGTCAACCGCATGGTCGAGGCCGAGGTCGAGGGGATCGAGTTCGTGGCTGTGAACACCGACCTGCAATCGCTGCAGCAGTCGACCGCCGACATCACCCTGCACATCGGCGCGGGCGTCACCAGGGGGCTCGGCTCGGGCTCGGACGCGAACGTCGGACGCCAGGCGGCGATGGAGGACTACGACCGCGTCAAGTCGCTGCTCAAGGGCTCGGACATGATCTTCATCACCGCCGGCGCAGGAGGCGGGACCGGCACCGGCGCGGCTCCGATCGTCGCGCGGATCTCCCAGGAACTGGGCGCGCTAACGGTCGCGATCGTCACCAAGCCGTTCGGATTCGAGGGCTCCCGCCGCGGCGAGCAGGCCGAGAACGGGATCCGGGCTCTGGCCGAGGAGGTCGACACGCTGATCGTCGTCCCCAACAACCGGCTGCTCGCCGTGCTCGACAAGCAGACGTCGATGGTCGAGGCCTTCCGCGTCGCCGACGATGTCCTGCGCCAGGGCGTTCAGGGCATCTCCGACCTCGTGACGCTGCCGGGCCTCATCAACCTCGACTTCGCCGATGTGCGCACGATCATGAGCGAGGCCGGCAAGGCGCTGCTCGGGATCGGCATGGGCGTCGGCGAGAACCGCGCCACCGAGGCGGCCATGCAGGCCGCGTCCTCCCCGCTGCTCGAAACCTCGATGGAGGGAGCGCGCTCGATCCTGCTGTCGATCACCGGCGGCACGAACCTGTCGCTGTGGGAGGTCAACGAGGCGGCCCGTTCGGTGTCGGAGGCGGCGCATCCGGACGCCAACATCATCTTCGGCGCGATGGTCGACGAGAAGCTCGACGACCAGGTCTGGGTGACCGTCGTGGCGACTGGCTACGGCGACGAGGGTCGGCGCAAGAGCGTCGAGCGCCTCCGCGAGCCGGCGGCCGGCGAGCTCAGGGTGAAACGCTCGGGTGAGCACCGCGAGCGGCCGGATTCGGGCCGTCGCCGCAGCCCTGCGGGCGACGAGCTCGAAGTGCCGGAGTTCATGCCGAACCGCTGACGGCGTCCCCCGTCGGCGAGACTGTGGTATCGCTCAGCAATGGGCATACCTGAGAAGGGCGTCGTGGCGGCCGGGCATCCGCTCACGGCGCAGGCCGGCGCGCGGGTGCTGCGCGAAGGCGGCAACGCGATCGACGCCGCCGTCGGGGCGATGCTCACCTCGTTCGTCACCGAGCCGCTTCTGACCGGCCTCGGCGCGGGCGGATACATGCTCGTCGCCGGCCGCGGCCACGAGCCCACGCTGCTGGACTTCTTCGTCCAGGCGCCGACGCGCAAGGGAGACGGCTCGGAGGCGGAGCTTCAGGCGATCGATGTGTCGTTCGGCGACGCCGCCCAGGTCTTCTACATCGGCCCTGCCTCCTGCGGCGTCTATGGCACCCCCGCTGGCGTCTGCGAGGCGGCACGGCGCTGGGGCACGGTGCCGCTCGAGCAGCTGGCGGCACCGGCTGCCACGCTGGCGCGCGAGGGCGTCGCGCTCAACGCCGGCCAGGCCTACGTGGCGGAGATCCTCGCCGACCTGTTGACCTCGACCCCCGAGTGCGCCGCGTTGTGGGCGCCGGAGGGGAGGATCCTGCGCGAGGGCGAGGTGCTGCGCAACGCCGAGCTCTCCGACGCGCTCATGCGCCTGGCCAAGGACGGGCCCGGGCCGTTCTACGACGGCGACATCGCCAAGGCGATCTGCGACTGGCTGCGGGCGCGCGGCGGGTCGATGGAGTGCAGCGACCTCGCCGGCTACACCGCCGTCGACCGAGAGCCGGTGAGGGTCTCCTACCGCGACCGCGAGATCCTCACCAACCCGCCACCGTCGGCGGGCGGGACCTTGCTGGCCTATTCGCTGGCGCTGCTCGACCGCGGTCCGTCGCCGCCCTCCCTGAGCGACGTGGTCCAGGCGATGGCGGCGGCCCAGGACGAGCGCACGCCGGAGTTCGTCGAGGGCCTGGCCGAGGACGGCTTTCTCGAGCGCTTCCTCGCGGCGCGCCTTGGCTCGACCACCCACATCTCCGTGCTCGACGCCGAGGGCGGCGCCTGCAGCACCACCTGCACCAACGGCGAGGGCTCCGGCGTCGTCGTCCCCGGCACCGGCATGCACATCAACAACGTGATGGGGGAGGAGGATCTAAACCCGCTCGGCTTCCATCGCCATCCCGCCGGGAGGCGCATGCCCAGCATGATGGCGCCGTCGATCGTGATGCGCGACGGCGAGGTCGAGCTGGTGCTCGGGAGCGCCGGCTCCAACCGCATCCGCTCAGCGCTCCTGCAGACGATCGTCGGGGTCGTCGACCATGGCATGCTCGCGCGCGAGGCGGTCGAGGCACCGCGCGTGCATTTCGAGGGCGGCATCGTCTACCACGAGCCCGGCGTCGAGGTCGACAAGCTCGGCGATGGACGCCCCGTCGTCGCGTTCGGCTCGCCCAACCTGTTCTTCGGAGGCGTCCAGGCGGTGCAGATGCGTGGCGAGCTGTTGACGGGCGCCGGGGACCCGAGGCGGGGGGGCGTGGCGGTGAGCGCATGAGGGTCACCGTCGCGGCGGCGCTCCTCGCCGCGAGCGTATTCGCGAGCTGCGGCGGGATCATCGCGCCGGACCTGTTCGTCATCGACCGGACCGGACCCGCGCCGGGGATGCGGCTCACGTTGCTCGTGAACGAAGAAGGCGCGGTGCACTGCAACGGCGTGAGCGCGCCCAAGCTGAGCGACGCCCAGCTGGTCGAAGCGCGGACGATCCAGGAAGCGCTCCATGATCCGTCCTCCAAGCACCTGGCGCTCGCTGCGGCGCCGGGCTCGGTCACGAGCTACTACGTGCGCGACGAGGCCGGCACCGTCAGCTTCAGTGACAACTCCCGCGGGCAGCCGGCCGTGCTTCGGCGGCTGGCGCTGTTCGTCCTGCAGGTCGCCCAGCAGGTCTGCCATCTTCCGCAGTAGGCCGGCGGTGCGGCCTAGGCGAAGCGCACTTTGCCGTTCGAGCGGGCCCGCTCCTGCGCGCGCTCGACGAGCTCGACGCGCCTGATGGCCGCTTTCAGAAGCAGCGTGAGCAGGCCGAGGCGGGCGTTCTCCGAGCGCAGCTCGAGGAGCTCCTGCTTGGCGTCGACGCCGAACTCGACGGTCGCCGCCATCCTGTAGGCGTCCATGTCGCTCAGCTCCTCCTCCGTGACGCTCCGGTCGGTCGCCTGCTGGACGAGGTCACGGTAGAGCTGCCGTGCTCCTGTCGCGGCCTGCTCGTCGCGCCGCTCCGCGACGTCCGGGAGGAACTCGATCGTCCCCGCCGGATAGGGGAGCTCGTCCTGGCGCTCGAGCAGGCGAAAGGGACGCCGGCCGCGCACGAGGATGTTCATGCGCCCGTCCTCCATGCGCTCGAGCACGCGCTCGACCCCGCACGCGCACCCGACCGGCTTGAGCTCCTCGTCGGACAGCCAGATGATCCCGAACTGGCTCTCGAGCGATCCCGCCTCCGCGGCCAGGCACGTCTCGATCATCACCCGGTAGCGTGCCTCGAAGATGTGCAGCGAGATGATCTCGCTGGGAAGCGCGACGATGCCGAGGGGGAAGAGCGGGAAGTCGCGCGAGACCTCGTCGGGCACCCCAGCAGTCTAGGTCGCGTGCGCCGCGCCGAGGCGCTCCACGCCTAGATCGACTGCTTGCGTGCGGCCAGCATCAGGTTGTAGAAGATCGCCGGCGGCAGTCGCGACTCGAGCAGACGCTGGTCGAGCTTCTGCAGGAGCAGGTAGCCGCGATACGCGTAGATGCGCCACGCCCAGGGGATGTCGTCGGGCACGGCGGACGCCTCGAGCGTTCGGTTGGTCCAGCCGAACCAGTTCGCCAGCAGCTCCTCGCCCGCGACGCGCACCCCCACGAGCCCGGCTCCGCGAGCCGCTCGGGAGAGCTCCGATGGAGCGAACGCGTGCACGTCGACGAGCCCCTCGAGCGCCTCATCGCCCGCGCCGTCTCGCGAGCCGCCGGCGCGGGCGCCGATCGCACGCCGCCACAGTGGAGCCGCCGCCCCGGCGAGCCGCTTGGGCACGCTCGCGAGGTGGTCGCCGTAGCGCGAGGGCTCTCCGGCGAAGAGCAGGGTTCCGCCGGGTGCGAGGACACGCTCGAACTCGCCGAACGCCCGCGGGAGATCGGGGATGTGGTGAAGCACCGCGTGACCGAAGACGAGATCGAAGCTGCCGTCGGCGAACGGCAGGCGCTCCGCGTCGGCGGCCCGGGTGCGCACGTTCACGCCGAGGGCCCGCGCGTTGTCCTCGAGCGCCTGCAGCATGCCCGGCGATATGTCGCTGCAGGTCGCCTCGGCGATGATCCCGGCCCGCAGCATGTTCAGCGTGAAGTAGCCCGTGCCGGCGCCGATCTCAAGCGCGCGCCGGTAGTGCCCGGGCTGGTGGCCGAGCGCCTTTCGCAGCTTCGCGAGGACCTGCTCCTGGCCGACCTGGGCGAAGTCGATGCCCCACTTGGAGTCGTAGCGCTCGGCGGCCACGTCGTGATAGCGCGCGTTGACATCGCGGATCTCCGCGGGGCTGAGGCTTGGCGGCACGGGCGGGCACCATATACTCGCGCGCCGGCCGAGCGCTCGCCAGCGCTGGCTTGACGGGACGCGCAAACTCCAAGATCGATGTCAACCCTGCACCTTCAGCGCGATCAGCCGCGGGGCGTGCCGCCCCTGTCGCTGACGGGCGAGCGCACGCTCCCGGACGTGCCCGCCGAGAACTACTGGTTTCGCAGGCACCTCGTCGTCTACGAGTGGATCGCAGCGCAGGTCGGCCGGCGGCGGGTCGTCGACATGGCGTGCGGTGAGGGCTACGGCGCCGCCGTCCTAGCGCGGACGGCCGCGAGCGTCGTCGGCGTCGACGCCAACCCGGAGGCCCACGAGCACGCCCGCCTGCGCTACCGCAGCCCGAACCTGCGCTTCGTGCGCGAGCTGGTCGAGACGTTCTCGGAGCCCGCCGACGCGATCGTGTTCCTGCAGACGATCGAGCATCTCGCCGACCCGGCAGCCGCGCTCGAGCACTTCGGCTCGCTCGTCGGCCCGACCGGGGTCGTGTTCGTCTCGACCCCGAACGTGCTGACGCTGGCGCCGCGCGGCGCCGATCGATCGGACAACCCATGGCACGTCCACGAGTATCGCGCTGAGGAATTCGAGCAGCTCTGCCGCTCGCGCTTCCAAGCGGTCTCGATGCATGGCCTGTTCCACGCGCGCAAGCTGCGTGCTCACGAGCTGGCGCTGCGGCTGGGCTGGGACGCGGTGCACCACCGCCTGCACCTGAGCAGGCGCTTCTACGACTGGTTCACACCCGCGATCTCCGCCTCGGACTTCATGCTCCGCTCCGCCGGCGAGGCCGAGCTCGATCGCGCACTCGACTTCGTCGCGGTGTGCCGCCCGTGAGCGCCCGCGGCGATCGCGGCGCGCTCGCGATCGTCCTTCACACGCACATGCCCTACGTCGAGGGCTTCGGCACATGGCCGTTCGGCGAGGAGTGGCTGTGGGAGGCGATCGTCGCCTGCTACCTGCCGCTGCTCGAGCTGCTCGACCGCGGAGCTCCGCTGACGCTTTCGCTGACGCCGGTCCTCTGTGACCAGCTCGAGGCTCGCGGGACATCCGACCGCCTTCGCCATTTCGTGCGCGAGACGCGCCGCGAGACCCACGAACAGGACGCCGACGGGCTCCGGGCCGGCGGCCACGAGCAGCTCGCGCGCGAGCTCGAACGCTCGTGGGGGGACTACGAGCGCGGGCTCGAGAGCCTCGACCGCCGCGGCGGCGACGTCCTGGGATCCTTTGCTCCCCACGCCCAATGGACGTCCTCGGCGACGCACGCGGTGCTGCCGCTGCTGGCGACGGACGCGGGAGCCCGCATGCAGGTTCAGAGCGGCGTGAACGCGCACCGGCGGCGCTTCGGAGACGGGTGGCGCGGGGGCTTCTGGCTTCCGGAGTGCGCCTACGCGCCACACCTGTTGCGTGCGCTCGAGGACGCCGGCGCGGCCGCCGTCTGCGTCGAGCTGACGAGCCGCTTCGGGCTCGGAGCAGTCGAGCATCTGCGGCCACGAGCCACCGACGCCGGCGTGACGCTGGTGCCGATCGACCGCGCCACGATCTCGCTGATCTGGAGCGACCAGGGCTATCCGGCGCACGGGAGCTACCGGGACTATCACCACCACACCGTCCATCACCACAACCCGTGGGGCAACGACGGCGGCCCCTACGAGCATGCGCGGGCGCTGGAGCTCGCGCGCGAGCACGCCGCCGACTTTGTCGCCCGCACGATCACACGACTCCGGGAGGCGGCTGCCTCGGCCTCGCTACCTGGCGGCGGGCTTGTCGTCTGCGCACTCGACACGGAGCTGCTCGGGCACTGGTGGTACGAGGGGATCGCCTTCCTGGAGGCGGTCGTCGACGAGTGCGCCAGGCAGGGCCTCGAGCTGGTGCGCCTGGACGACGCGCTCGAGCGCGCCGAGCCGGTCATCGAGGATCGCCCCGGTCGCGACCCGAGCGTCACCCCCGGGGAAGCGGAGCGCCTGCACGAGTGGGCGTCCAGCTGGGGCAGTGGGGGCGACCTCTCGACCTGGTCGGGTCCGGCCGTCGCCGAGATGGCCTTCGCGATGCGCGCCGCCGAGCTCGAGCTCGTCGCGGCGGGGCCGCGCGCGGGGATCACCGCCGTGCGCGAGCTGCTGGCGCTGCAGGCGAGCGACTGGCCGTTCATGGTCTCGCGCGGACAGGCGGTTCCCTACGCTCGAGAGCGATTCGAGGGTCATCGCCGGCGGCTGGCGAGCGCGCTGGACGAGCTACGCGACTGCGACGAGGCACAGCTGCGCAACCTGGCCGTCGACGCCGACCGCTCCTCGTTGCTCGCCCCCTGAGCGCCTCGCGGGCTCGCCGAGCGCCTTCCGCCCGCCGCTGCCGGGAGCGAGCGGCGCCGCGGGCGGGCGGGCGCTCACTCGAAGCGCATCGAGCGCGGCGTCTCGCGCATGCGGATCAGCCGCGCAGGCACTCCGCCGACGACGGCGTTGGCCGCAACGTCGCTCGTGCACACGGAGTTCGTCCCGACGATCGCGTTGTCGCCCACCGTCACCCCGCGCAGCACGCAGGAGGCGAAGCCCATCCAGACGTTGTGGCCGACGCGAACATCTCGCTTGTAGATGCCCTGCAGGCGGATCGGGCGGTCGACCTCGGTGACGCCGTGGTCGAAGTCGATCAGCATCACGCGGTCGGCGATGATGCACTCGCGGCCGATCGAGATGTGCTGGTAGGCGGAGATCGTGCAGTCCTGTCCCATCACCGTCTTGGCCCCGATGCTGACCTCGCCCTCGTGCACGCGGATCTTGCTGCCATGCCCGATCCAGGCCCAGCGGCCGACCCGCAGCGTCGCGTGGCGTCCGATCTCCAGGCGCACGCGCGGGCAGATGAAGCACAGCCCTTCGGTCTGAAGGCGCGAGCCGAAGCGCAGCTTCAGCCGCCAGAAGCGCACGAGCAGGCGCGCGTAGGACGGAGTGAGCATGTGGTTGGCGTGCATGAAGCGCAGCAGCGCGAGCGGCCCGCCGTGCAGCGGCTCGGGGGCGCCGCGCAGCGCCTGCGCGAGTTCACTCGTGGGGGACGACGCGGCGGGCTCGGCGAGCAGCGGTTCCATCGCGCGCGAATCGTAATGCCGCGCAGGGACCGCGGCATAGCTCGTGGATGGCCCTGCGATGATTGCGGCCCGTGGCCGGCAGCGCCTCCACCGACGCCTCTCTCGCCCAGCGACTGCTCGATGGCGACCGCCGCGCGCTGGCGCGCGCGATCACGCTCGTCGAGGACGACCGGCCCGAGGGATGGGAGCTCGTCAAGGAGGTCTACCCCCACACCGGCAAGGCGGCGGTGGTCGGCTTCACCGGCCCGCCCGGCGTCGGCAAGTCGACTTTGATCGGCGCCGTGACGAGGGCGCGTCGCGCGGCCGGCCGGACCGTTGGCGTGCTTTCGATCGACCCCTCCTCTCCGTTCACCAAGGGCGCCCTGCTCGGCGACAGGATCCGCCTCAGCGAGCACTTTCTCGACCCGGGCGTTTTCATCCGCTCGATGGCCAACCGCGGTGCGCTCGGGGGGCTTTCCGAGGCCGCGCTGCAGGCCGCGCTGCTGCTCGACGCGGCAGGTCGTCAGGACGTGTTCGTGGAGACGGTCGGCGTCGGGCAGGCCGAGATCGACATCATCGATCACGCCGACACGATCGTGCTGGTCCTGATGCCCGGCTCGGGCGACTCGATCCAGGCGCTGAAGGCCGGCGTGATGGAGATCCCCGACGTGATCGTCATCAACAAGGCCGATCATCCCCTCACCGACACGATGGTGCGCGAGATCCGAGGCGTGCTCTCGCTGGCGAACCTGGACCGCTCCGCCGAGGAGGTCCACGCCAGCTGGCGCGTCCCGATCGTGAGGACCGAGGCCGGCCGCGGCGCCGGCGTCGAGGAGCTCGTCGAACGCCTCGAGGAGCACCGCGCGCACATCCTCGCCGCGGGTCAACTGCAGGTCCGCCGCGCCCGGAACCTGCGCAACGAGGTGCTCGCGATCGCCACGTCTCGAATGCGCAGGCGCCTGGAAGACGACCTCGTCGAGGACGCCGAGTTCCAGCGCCTGCTCGAGGCGGTCGTGCAGCGCGAGCTCGACCCCGCGAGCGCGGCGAGCGCGCTGCTCGCGCGTGCACGACCGCTCGAGCGCGCGGTCGAGTAGGGTCGCTCTCGTGGACTACCTGAGCCTCGCCGATCGAAGCTGGCCTGTGCTGCGTCGCCTGATGGGCGGCCACGCGGCTGTCTATCGCGCCACGAACGGCGTCATCGGGCACCGCTTCCCCGGCTCCCCGCCAGTGCTGCTGCTCGACCACGTCGGCGCGAAGAGCGGCCAGCGGCGCACGAGCCCGCTCGTCTACGCGACCGACGGCGAGAACGTGATCCTGGTCGCCTCCAAGGGCGGCTATCCCCGCAACCCGGGCTGGTTCCACAACCTGATGGCCAACCCGGACACGACCATCCAGATCGGCTCGCGCCGCAGGCCGGTTCGCGCGCGGGTCGCGGACGCCGAGGAGCGCGTGCGCCTGTGGCCGAAGGTGGTCGAGGTCTACAAGGGCTACGACGACTACCAGCGACGCACCGAGCGCGAGATCCCGCTCGTGATCCTCGAGCCCCGCTGAAGGTGGCTCAGGGCTCGGCGTGCAACGAGCGCGCGGTCGCCGAGCGCGGCACCGCGCGCTGGTCGGGGAGGGTGCCGATGACGCGGTCGCCGAGCGTCGAGGTCACGCCGAACCAGTAGCGCTCGTTCTTGAAGTGGTGCAGGCGGTGGTTGCGCCAGATCGCCCTGAAGTAGCGCCCGCGAGGCTTGTATGGAGCGTGGATCAGGAAATGCGTCCACTCATACGCCGCGAGGATCGCGAAGCTGACCAGGACGCCAGTCGTCGCGTACGCGAGGCGAGGTCCACCGAGCACCGCTGCGATCGGGAGCGAGAGCAGCCAGTTGACGACGGCGATCATCGCCAGAAAGACGAGCACGCCGTATACGGGCAGGAGCACGCCGCCGAGCACACCGGGTGCCTCATGGTGGGCGCGGTGCTCGCGCGCCGTCAGCATCTCGAGGCGGCGCCCGCGGATCTCGATCGGCGGCGCGTGCAACAGGTAGACGTGGATCGCCCACTCGACGAACGGCGTCGCGGCGAGCAGGCCGAGCGCGATCACGGCGTCGCGCCAGCTCCAGGCGCCCTGCGCGATCCGCAGCGCCAGCGCGATCGCGACGGCGCCGAGCAGGTAGGGAGGGGAGGGCTGGCGCAGGAACGCTCGCGCGCACTCCCCGAGCGAGACCGGCCCCTCGCGCCGCCGCGTGCGCAGCGACTTCAGTGGCGCCGTGTAGCGGTCGGTCTCGGCCCCGTCCCTCATGGCTTCTCTATGCCCCGAGGGCCCGGGCGATAACCATCTGCTGCACCTCGTCGGTCCCCTCGCCGATCGTGAGGATCTTCGCGTCGCGGTAGAAGCGGCACACGGGGTACTCCTCGATGTAGCCGTAGCCGCCGTGAATCTGCACGGCCTCCTCCGTGCAGCGCACCGCCAGGCGGCCCGTCTTCAGCTTCGCCTGAGCGGCGGTCAAGGTGAAGTTGCGCCCCGCGTCCTTCTCGCGCGCCGCCTTGTAGACGAGCAGCCTCGCCGCCTCGATCTCGGTGCTCATGTCCGCCAGCTTGCCCTGGATCGCCTGAAACTTCGAGATCGGCTTCCCGAAGGCCTTGCGCTCCTTTGCGTAGCTCAGCGCCTGGTCGAGCGCGCCCTGCGCGAGGCCGACGCCCATCGCCGCCACGCCGATGCGCCCGATGTCGAGGATCTGCAGGAACTGCCTGAATCCACTGCCGCGGGGCCCGAGCAGGTTGGCCTCCGGGATCCGGCATCCGGTGAACGTGAGCGGCCGCGTGTCGGAGGCGTTCCAGCCCATCTTGCGGTACGGCTCGCCGGGCTCGTAGCCCTCCGTCCCGTTGGCGACGATCAGGTTGGAGATCTCCCTGGCGCCGCTCTCCTCCTCGCCGGTGACGGCGGTGATGGAGACGACCCCTGAGATCTTCGTGCCGGCGTTGGTGATGAACTGCTTCGCCCCGTCGATCACCCATTCGCCGTCCTGAAGCGTGGCCCGGGTGCGCGTGTTGCCCGCGTCGGACCCCGCCTCGGGCTCGGTCAGGCCGAAGGCGCCGAGCACCTCCCCCGAGCACAGTCGCGGCAGCCACTCGAGCTTCTGCTCCTCGGTGCCGAACAGGTAGATCGGCTGGGTCCCCAGTGACGTGTGCGCGCACAGCGTGATCGCGACCGAGGAGTCCACGCGCGTCAGCTCCTCGACCGCCAGTGCGTAGGCGAGCGTGTCGCCGCCGCCGCCTCCGTACTCCTCCGGAAACGGGATCCCCATCAGGTTCAGCCGCCCCAGCTGGGCGACGATCTCATAGGGGAACGACTTCGTGCGGTCGAGCTCCTCCGCGACCGGCGCGATCTCTTCCTCGGCGAACTCGCGGACGGTGCGCCGGATCAGCTCGTGGTCGGCCGAGAGGTCGAAGTCCATCGTGCGGCCATTCTCACAGACGGCCCGCGGGCCGGATTCGCTCGCCGCGCTCGGTCAGGGTACGTAGGAGGCGGCCAGGTCGAGCAGCAGCCGCACACCGAACCCGGTCGCGCCCTTGCCCACGTAGTCGCGTCCCATGTCCCACGCGGTGCCGGCGATGTCCAGGTGCGCCCACGGGACCTCGCCGACGAAGTTCGCGAGAAACGTGCCGCCGACGATCGTTCCCGCCTTCCGCGCTTCGGGGGCGTTGTCGAGGTCGGCGTAGGTTCCCTTCACGAGCTCGCGGTACTCCTCGTGCAGCGGCAGCCGCCACACCATCTCGCCGGTGCGCTCGCCGGCGGCGAGGATCCGACCGGCGAGCTCGTCGTCGTTGGACATCAAGCCTGCGTAGGTGGAGCCGAGCGCGACGATCACCGCTCCGGTGAGCGTCGCCAGGTCGACGATCTGCTCGGCGCCCTCGGCGACCGCGTGGCAGAGGCAGTCGGCGAGCACGAGCCTGCCCTCGGCGTCGGTGTTGTTGACCTCGATCGTCTTGCCGTTGGAGGCCGTGACGATGTCGCCCGGCTTGATCGCGTGCCCGCTCGGCAGGTTCTCCGTCGCGCCGATGACCGCGACGACCCTGACGGGCATGCGACGGCGGGCGATCGCCTCGACGGCCTCGATGACCGCCGCGCCGCCGGACATGTCGAACTTCATCTCGGCCATTTTCGCCCCGGGCTTCAGCGAGATGCCGCCGCTGTCGAAGGTCACAGCCTTGCCGACGAGGCCGAGCTTGGGGCCGCTTGCCCCGGATGTGGGCGGGCCTTCATACCGCATCGTGATCAGCGCGGGTTCCTGATCGGATCCCTGCGCCACCGCGGCGAAGGCGCCCATCCCGCGTGCGGCGATCCCCTCGCGCCCCTCGACCTCGACGGACAGTCCCTCGAGCTCCTCGGCGAGCGCCCGGGCGTGATCGGCCAGCGCCGTGGGCGTGAGGTCGTTGGCCGGCCGGTTCTGCAGATCGCGCGCGGCGTTCACCGCGCGCACGCCGATGGCCGCCTGCTCGACGACGGTCCCGAGCTCGTCGGGGCCGGAGATGATCAGCCGCTCGAGGTGCCTGGGCGTCTGATCGTCGGCGTCCGCGGGCGCCGACTTGAAGGTCTCGAAGCGGTAGTCGCTGAGGAGCGTCCCCTCCACCAGGGCGCCGGTCACCGCGGGCTCGGCGCCGGGCGGGGCCTCCCAGCAGAGCGCCCGCGTCGAGAGCTCGAGGGCGCGGGCGCGCACGGCGGCCGCCACCACGCGTGCTCGCTCGGGAGTGAGGTCCTGGCGCTCGCCGAGTCCGACCAGCAGCCAGCGCTTGCCCTCCGCGTGGCCCACCGCGAGCGCCTTGAACGAGCTGCGCGCCTCGCCCGAGCCCACGAGCTCGCCGAGCTCGCCGGGCAGCTCGCCGGGCCGCTCACCCTCGAACAGCCCGATCGCAACCGTGTCGGCATCGCTCGAGCGGACCGGCTCGGTGGTGGTCGAGACGTCCATCGCCAGCGCACGATAACCGCCTCTCGCGCGGCGCGTCGCTCACGCCGTCCCCGTCCGCGGGGCGTCGCCCGCGCGGCTGGGTGCCCGGCCGGCTCGGGAGGTCTCGAAGGCCAGCAGGATGCGCTTCGGGGCGCTCGGTCGGCCGTGGCTGGGAGGGGCGGTCCACTACCATTCGGGACCCGCTCGCCGCCACCGACCCACAGGAGACACCTGCCGCCATGCCAAAGACCGTGATCCTCGGCGCCGCACGCACACCGATCGGCAAGATGGGCGGCGGGCTGGCCTCGCTCGACGCCACCGAGCTCGGTGGGATCGCGATCCAGGCCGCTCTCGAGCGCGCCGGCGTCGAGCCCGAGCAGGTGGATCACGTCGTCATGGGCCAGGTGCTCCAGGCCGGACAGGGGCAGATCCCCTCCCGCCAGGCGCAGATCAAGGCCGGGATCGGCAACGAGGTCTCCTCCGAGACGATCAACAAGGTCTGCGCATCGGGCCTGCGCGCGTCGGTGGTCCTCGACCAGGCGATCCGCGCCGGCGACCTCGAGGTCGGCGTGGGCGGAGGAATGGAGTCGATGTCGCAGGCCCCCTACCTGCTTCCCGGCGCGCGTTTCGGCTATCGCATGGGCGACGCGAAGATGCTCGACGCGATGGTGCACGACGGGCTCACGAACCCCTTCTCGGGCAAGCAGATGTTCATCGAGGCGACCGAGGTGAGCGATGAGCTCGAGATGACCCGGGCCGACCTCGATCGCTGGGCGCTGCGCTCGCACGAGCGGGCGTTGAAGGCGACCGACGAGGGGCGCCTGCCGGAGGAGATCGTCCCCGTGACGGTCAACGGTCGCAAGGGGAGCACCGTCGTCGAGATCGACGAGGGACCGCGCCGCGACACCTCGCTCGAGAAGCTCGCTGCGCTTCCAGGCCTCGTCGGCAAGGAGGGGTCGCACACGGCGGGCAACTCTCCCGGCGTCAACGACGGTGCAGGCGCGCTCGTGCTGGCCTCGGAGGAGTGGGCCAGCGCCAACGGCAAGGAGGTTCTCGCGGAGATCGTCGCCCACGCGCAGAGCGCGAACGACTTCGCCTACCTGGCGACCACGCCCGCGAGCGCGGCGAAGAAGGCGCTCGAGAAGGCCGGGCTGCAGCCGGGGGACATCGACGTGTGGGAGATCAACGAGGCGTTCGCCTCGGTCACGCTGAACTCGATCCGGATGCTCGGCATCGACGAGGAGCGGGTCAACGTCAACGGCGGCGCCGTCGCGCTCGGCCACCCGATCGGCGCGTCCGGAGCGCGCATCCTCGGCAGCCTCGTGCTCGAGCTGCGGCGGCGGGGAGGCGGGCTCGGGTGCGCGGCCATCTGCTCGGGCGGCGGCCAGGGCGACGCGGTGATCGTCAAGGTCTAGTGAGCGCCAAGCCGAACGGCAGCCGCCCCCAGCGCGCCGCTGCGTTCTTCGACCTCGACAAGACCCTGATGGCTGGGTCCTCCGGGGTGTTCTTCGCCCGCGCGGCGTACGAGAGCGGCATGATCTCGCGGGGCCGGCTGGCCCGCGACGTCTACGAGAACCTGCGCTTCCGCCTGCGCGGGTCCACCGACGAGCGTGCCGATGACGTGCGAAGAAGGGTCGGCGCGATGATCGCGGGCGTTCGGGTGCGCGATCTCGAGCGCCTCACGCCGCGCGTGCTCGCGGGTGTCCTTCCGCGGCTGTACCCCGAGATGCTCGCCCGCGCCTACGCCCACCAGGATGCGGGGATCCCCGTCTACATCCTGACCGCCGCGTCGCAGGAGATGGCCGATCTCCTCGCCCGCGTGCTCGCCTTCGACGGCGGTCTCGGGTCGCGCTCGGAGATCGTCGACGGCCGCTACACGGGTAGGCCGGCGGGACCGTTCAACTACCGCGAGGGCAAGGTCACCTCGATGCGCGAACTCGCCGAGCGCGAGGGGATCGACCTCGGCGCCTCCTTCGCCTACTCGGACTCCGAGTCCGACGTGCCGATGCTGCGAGCCGTAGGCCATGCGGTCGTCGTGAACCCCGACCCTCACCTCAGGCGGATCGCGGCCGAGGAAGCCTGGGAGGTCGTGCGTCTGGACCGCCTCGGCCGCCGGCTGAAGCTGCTCGCCGCGCTCAGCGCGGGGACGATGCTGGCCTCGCTGGGTCGCGCGGTGCGCGAGCGCCGCCCCGGGCACGCCGAGCTGCGCCGGCCGCGCAGGCGGGACAGCGCCGCGGGCTCGCGACGCCGGCGCAACGGCGCGGGGCCGACGGGTCGGCGCACGGGGCGAGCGCCCTCCAGGACGGGGAGGATGTAGCGTGATCCGCCGATGAGCTCCTCGGCGACCGCACAGCAGCACCAGGGCAAGATCCGCGTGGTCGTGGCGAAGCCCGGGCTCGACGGGCACGATCGCGGCGCGAAGATCATCGCCCGGGCGCTGCGAGACGCCGGGATGGAGGTCATATACACGGGCCTGCACCAGACCCCCGAGCAGATCGTCGAGACGGTCATCCAGGAGGACGCCGACGCCGTTGGCCTGTCGATCCTCTCGGGCGCCCACATGACGCTCGTGCCGCGGATCGTCGAGCTGCTGCGCGAGCAGGGCATCGACGACGTCGTCGTCACCGTCGGCGGCACGATCCCGGCCGAGGACATCCCCGAGCTCAAGGCGCTCGGCGTGGCCGAGGTCTTCACGCCCGGCGCGCCGACGCAGGCGATCGTCGATTTCATCCGTTCGGCGACAGCGGGCCGGGCGGCGCCAAGTTCCTGATTGACTCGTCAGTCAACCGCTGAAACGGGTAGGATCGCACTCAACAGACCCAAGGAGTCACCCGAGAATGAAGATATGCGTCCTGGTGAAGGAGGTCCCGGACGCCGCCGTCGAGAAGAGGCTGGACCCCTCGACGGGGCGCATGGACCGAAGCGGTGAGAAGAACCTCAACCCGTACGACACGCACGCCATCGAGGCGGCCATGCAGATCCGCGAGGGCGGGGCCGTTCCGGTGGAGGAGATAGTCGCTGTGACGATGGGCCCCGAGAGCGCGGTTCGCGCGCTGCACAAGGCGGTCTCGCTCGGCGCGGACCGCTCGGTCCACCTGAACGACCCGGCCGTCGCCGGATCGGACGTCGCGGCGACCGGCTACGCGCTCGCGCAGACGCTCGAGCGGGAGACCCCTGACCTGGTGCTCCTGGGACAGCAGTCCGACGACGGCGAGTGCTACACGATCGGCGCCGTCGTGGCCGAGCACCTCGGGATGCCCTCGCTCACGCAGGTGATCAAGATGGACGTCCAGGCGGATGCACTGCGCTGCGAGCGCCAGGCCGAGTACGGCTATGACACCGTCCAGGTGAAGCTGCCCGCCGTGATCTCGGTCGGCGACGCGATCAACGAGCCGCGCTACCCCTCGCTGAAGGCGATCATGGGGGCCAAGAAGAAGCCGCTCGACTCACTCGGCATCGGCGACGTCGGGATCGACGCCGGCAAAGTCGGGGGCGAGCACTCCGCCGCCCACTGGGTCGCCGCGAAGGCTCCGCCGGCGAAGGCCGCCGGGCGGATCATCGAGGACGAGGACACCAACGAGACGGTCGAGCAGATCATCGCCTGGCTCGACGAGCGCAAGCTCATCTGACGTCGCGGACGATGAGCGAAAGGAACTGAACTGAAATGGCGAACATCCTGGTCTACGCGCTGCACTACGAAGGCGCGATCAACAAGAACTCACTGGGCGCCGTCTCGGAGGGCGCTCGACTGGCCTCCGAGCTCGGTGGCGAGGCGCACGCGATCCTGCTCGGCGAGAACGTGCCGGAGGAGCTCGCGGCCTCGCTCGGCAAATACGGCGCCAAGAAGGCTCTCGTAGCCGAGGGCCCCGAGGGGCTCGCCCAGCCGCTCGTCGACGCGATGGCGGCGGCGATCACCGGTGGCGGCTACTCCTACGCGCTGTTCGGCGGCGGACTGCTCGGCTTCGAGATCGGCGCGGGCCTCGCAGCGCGGCTGGACGCGGGCGTCGTGATGGAGGTCACCGCCGTCCGGGCAGAGAACGGCGAGCTGATCGCCGAGCGCCCGATCCTCGGCGATTCCGCGATCTCCGAAGTCAAATACCGCTCTGACGTCGGCATCGTCATTGGTCGCCTGAACGCGTTCGAGATCCGCGAGACGGGCGACCAGGACGCTCCAGTGGAGCAGCTCTCCTACGAGCTGAGCCCGCATGCCCAGCAGGCGACGATGATCACGCGCGGTGAACAGCGCGGCGCAGACGTCGACATCGAGGGCGCCGACATCCTGGTCGCGGGTGGCCGCGGCCTCGGCAAGGCCGAGGGCTTCCAGCTCGCCGAGGATCTTGCCGCGGCGTTCGGCGGCAGCGCCGCTGTCGCCGCCACCCGCGCGGTCGTCGACGCGGGCTGGTACCCGTACGCCGCGCAGATCGGCCAGACCGGCAAGACGGTCGCGCCGAAGCTCTATCTCGCGGCGGGCATCTCCGGCGCGATCCAGCACAAGGTCGGCATGCAGGCCTCGGAGAACATCGTCGCGATCAACAAGGACGCCAACGCCCCGATCTTCGAATTCTCCGACCTGGGCATCGTCGGCGACCTCAACAAGATCCTGCCGAAGCTCACCGAGGCCGTGAAGGCGAAGAAGGCCAGCTGAGATGAGCAGCCACAACGGGAGCGTCGCACCGGCGGCCTTCCCGCCGCCCGTCGATTCGCAGAGGGAGTTCATCAAGCGGGGCCTGGACCCGGAGGACGATCTGATCGAGGTCGGCGTGGCGATCGTCGGTGGAGGGACTGCAGGCCTGGCGACCGCCAACCGCCTGCTGCAGCTGCTCGCCGACGATCCCGAGACGATGGAGCGGCTCGGTGAAGTGCCCGTGGCCGTGATCGAGAAGGCCAAGACCTGCGGAGCCCACAGCCTCTCCGGCGCCGTGATGCGACCCGCGGCGCTCGAGGAGCTGTTCCCCGAGATGACGCGCGAGGACTGGCGCAAGGAGGGGTTCGCCTTCGGCGAGGTCACGAAGGAGGCCGTGTACCTGACGCCGACCTCCAAGCTGTCCGTGCGCATCCCCACTCCGCCGCCGTTCAAGAACCACGGCAACGAGGTGATCTCCGTCGCCGCGCTTGCCCGCTATCAGCAGCAGCAGGCCGAAGAGGCCGGCGCGTACGTCCTGACCGAGACCGCGGCAACGCAGCTGGTGGTCGAGGACGGCGTCGTCGTCGGCGTGCGCTCAGGCGACAAGGGCCGCGGCAAGGACGGCGAGCCGCTCGGCAACTTCGAGCCCGGAACCGACATCAAGGCGCAGGCGACGGTGCTCGCCGAGGGCTGCTGGGGGCACCTGACGGGCGCGGCGATCAAGGAGTTCGACCTCGCCGCCGGGCGCGAGCCGCAAGTGTGGGAGCTCGGCGTCAAGGAGATCTGGAAGGTGCCCAAGCCGCTCGACCGCCTGATCCACACGATGGGCCCATGGCCGCTGAAGCTGTCCCACAAGTACGGGCAGATCGGCGGCACCTGGATCTATCCGATGAAGAACGAGAAGACCGGCGAGGACATGGTCTCGATCGGCTTCGTCGTCGAGCTCGAGTACGCCGACGCCACGACCTCCGCGCACGACCTCCTGCAGGCGTTCAAGACCCATCCGCTGGTGCGCAAGATCCTCGCGGGCGGCGAGCGCGTCGCCTGGGGCGCGAAGGCGCTGCCCGGCGGCGGCTACTGGTCGATGCCGAAGCTCTCGATGCCGGGGGCCGTGCTCGTCGGCGACGCGGGCGGGATGGTCGACACGATGGCCCTGAAGGGCGTCCACCACTGCATCAGGTCCGGGATGCTCGCTGCCGAGTCGATCTACGCCGCGCTGAAGCGGGGCGAGAAGAGCTTCGAGTCCTACGAGCAGGTGATCGAAGAATCCTCGGTCGGCAAGGAGCTGTGGGAGGTCCGTAACGCGCGCCAGCCGCTGCAGAAGGGGCTGCTGCTGGGCGGTCCGCTGAGTGGCATCGAGCAGATCACGAAGGGGAAGCTCCCCGGGCGCTTCTCCTGGCATCGCAACGACGCGACGCCGATGTTCGTCGGCAAGACCAAGGACGAGTACCCCAAGCCGGACGGCAAGTACACCTTCGACAAGCTCTCCTCGGTCTTCATCACCGGCAACGCGACGCGCGACGACGCGCCGAACCACATCCGCGTGCAGAAACGCGTCCCCCGCGAGATCGCCGAGACATGGCGCTGGATGTGCCCCGCCGGGGTCTACGAGATCCCAGAGGACGCTCCCGAGCATGGGGAGGTGGACGTGATCGTCAACTACACCAACTGCGTGCAGTGCGGCGCGATCACGGCGAAGGGCGGCCGTCTGACGACGCCCGAGGGCGGCGACGGCCCGCTCTACCAGATCACCTGAGACAACGCCGACGCGCGTCTGCCGGGCGCTGCGCCAGCGAGGCGGATGCTCAAAAAGGCGCAACATGCGTACCGCAGTGGTGTTAGTCGGGTTGTCATGAACGACGGCGAGCCGCGTCCATCAGTCAACTGCGGGAGCCCGCGCAGGCTCCTGCTCGTGTGCCTCTTTGCGCTGGCCTTCGCGCACACACTGCCCGCGGCGGCCGCGACGGCAGGTCGTTCGAGCGCTCAGTCGGGCGCGACGACCCCCGCGGGCCCGGTGGCGACGCTCGAACAGTGCGTGACGTCGTCCTCGCCGGCGGAACGCTCGGCGACGTTCATCGGCGAAATGACCGCGATGTCGGGGGGCCGGATGTCGATGCGCATCGAGCTGCAGGAGCGCACCGCAGGCGAGGCCTCCTTCCGCACGATCTCGGCGCCCGGCCTGGGCGTCTGGCGGGTTGCCGCAAGCGGCGTCAAGGTCTACCGCTACATCAAGCAGGTGACCGACCTCGCGGCCCCCGCGGTCTACCGCGCGGCCGTGCGCTTCCGCTGGCTCAACCCCAGGGGCAAGCTCATCCGCAGCGTCGAACGGCACACCTCGACGTGCATCGAGCCGGTTCCCGTCGCAGCTGCTGGCGCCTAGCGGCGAGCGCCGGCCGCCGGGCGGGGGACGGCCGCTAGAATGGTAGGACGATGAAGGCCAAGATCCACCCCAACTACGTCCAGGCACACGTTCGCTGCACCTGCGGCAACGAGTTCACGACCCGCGCGACCCGCGACGAGCTCCACGTCGAGGTCTGCTCGAACTGCCATCCCTTCTACACGGGTCGGCAGAAGCTGATGGACACCGGCGGACGGGTGGAGCGCTTCCAGCGGCGGGTGGCCAAAGGCCGCCTCCAGACGGCCCGGTCCGCGAAATAGCTCGATGTCTGCGCTCGCGGCCGCCGGCTCGCCGACGACGCCAGCCGAATCGGTAGGGGCGGCCACCGCGGGCGAGGGGCCGGCAGGTGCGCTCGACCCGACCGGCGGGTCCGGTGGCGCGGCGCCTGGCGTGGAGGGCTCCGACGGCGCTGAGCTGAGCGCCCAGCGCGATGCCCCGGTTGGCGGGCAGGCGGTGCTCGAGGGCGTGATGATGCGGGGCGTCTCCAACTGGGCGGTCGCCGTGCGCAAGCCGAGCCCCGAGCAGCTCGAGCAGGGCGAGCGCTCCCCCGAGGAGCCGGCGCTCGGCGAGATCGCCGTTACCGCCCACCCGCTCACCTCGGTTCTCAAGCGCCATCGCCTGCTGCGGGTGCCGATCTTGCGCGGCGTGGTGGCGCTCGGCGAGTCGCTGATGATCGGCTTCCGCGCGCTCGAGGTCTCGGCCAACGCGCAGCTTCCTCCCGACGAAGGCGAGGAGATACCACGCGGGGTGTGGGCGGGGACGATCGTCGTCGCGCTCGCGTTCGCGATCGTGCTCTTCTTCCTCGTGCCCGTCGGGCTCACGAGCCTGATCAAGGACCAGCTCGGCTCCTCGTTCCTGTTCTGGCTCGTCGAGGGGCTCCTGCGGACGAGCATCTTTCTCGGCTACCTGTTGCTGCTGTCGCGGATCCGAGACCTGCGCCGTGTCTTCGAGTACCACGGCGCCGAGCACAAGACGATCTCGTGCTTCGAGGCCGACCTGCCGCTGACCCCCGCCAATGCACAGCGCTTCTCGAGGCTGCACCCGCGCTGCGGGACGAGCTTCCTCTTGATCGTCATGATCGTCGCGATCTTCGTGTTCGCGCCGCTCGGCCTCCCCGCCTGGTACTGGCTCGTCGCGACGCGAATCCTCGGAGTGCCGCTGATCGCCGGCATCTCTTTCGAGCTGATCAAGTTCGCCGGGCGCAACCGGCGCCGCCGCTGGGTCCAGATCGTGATGTGGCCCGGGCTCAAGCTCCAGCTCCTGACGACGCGCGAGCCCGACCTCGATCAGCTCGAGGTGGCGATCGCGGCGCTGCGCGCGGTTCTCGAGCGTGAGACCCCCGGCCAGTTGACGGCGGAGGACCTCGTCGGCGTGGAGGTCGTGGCCTAGACGGGCTCGGGCTCGGCCCGCGGCACCGTGCGGCGCACGAGTTCGCGCCAACCCTGCTTCATCCGCTCGAGCGGGATTTCGCGCGCCCGGCGCTGATGGATGAACAGCTCGGCTCCCAGCGCGGCCAGAAGCGCTTCCGCGAGCATCTCCGCGTCGCACCCGGGATCGGCCTCCTGAAGCAGGAGCATGACGTGCAGCCGGTGCACGCGGTAGGCCGGGTGCGTGTATCGGACGGGCCCCGTCTCGGCCGCAAGCAACAACTCGGAGTGCAGCTCGAGCGTGTCGAGCAGCGCTTCGCCGAAGGCGATCAGGCGCTCATCGGCCGGCGCTCCGGGGCCGAGCGGGGGCTCGCCCCTGATGATGTCTTCCTGGAAGCCCCGCTCCCGCTCGGAGAGGACCGCCGCCGCGAGCGACGCGCGCGAGCCGAAGCGCCGGAAGAGCGTCCCCTTGCCGACGCCGGCCGCCTCGGCGATCTCGTCCATCGACACGCAGCCCGCGCCGCGCTCGGTGAACAGGCGCCTGGCGGCGCAGAGGATGCGCTCGCGGTTGCGCGCGGCATCTGCCCGCTCCAAGGAGTCGGGCTCGATCTGGGGGAGCTCAAAAGGGTCGCTCATCACCTACATCCTACTAAACGGACCATGGTCCGATTCTCTGCTATATTAATTCGTGGGAAACGGACTGCGGTCCGCAATCGTCGATCACACTTCTTCAAGGAGCCCCAATGAGCGTTGCAACAGCACCAACCATCTCAGTCGGCACATGGAGCATCGACAAGGTCCACTCGCGCGTCGGCTTTGCCGTCAAGCACATGGTCGTCTCGACCTTCCGCGGCCACTTCGACGACTACGACGGCTTGCTCGTCGTGGATGATGACGGCGCGCCGCGGCTCGAGGGCCGCGTCAGCGTCGACTCGATCGTCGTCAAGGACGAGAACCTCGAGGGCCACCTCAAGGCAGCTGACTTCTTCGACTCCGAGCGCTACCCGGAGATCCGCTTCCGCTCGCGCGCCGTCCAGATCGCCCCCGGCGGCCGGCTCGAGGTCGACGGCGAGCTGACCATCAAGGGCCACACGCACGGCGTCGTCGCCCGCGGCACGGTCACCGGGCCCCACGAGGACATCGCGGGCAACGAGCGGCTCGGGGTGGAGCTCGAGACGATCGTCGATCGCCGCGAGTTCGGCCTGGAGTGGAACGCGCCGCTGCCCAAAGGCGGCTTCGCGGTCGACAACGACGTCAAGCTCGAGGTCTCACTCGAGCTCGTGAGGCAGGCGTAGGAAGATGCGCATCCTCGGACTATCCGGCAGCCTCAGGCGCGCGTCGCACAACACGCGCCTGCTGCGCGGCCTCACCGCGATGCTCCCACAGGGAGTCGAGCTCGAGGTGTTCGACCGGCTCGGCGAGATCCCCCCGTTCAATGAGGACGACGAGCACACGGCTCCGCCCGCGGTCGCGGCCCTCAAGGCGGCGATCGCCGGGGCCGACGCGGTGATCGTGGCCACGCCCGAGTACAACGCCTCGATTCCCGGGGCGCTGAAGAACGCCCTGGACTGGGTCTCGCGACCGTCTACCGACCAGCCGCTGCAGGGCAAGCCGGCGCTCGTCGTCGGTGCCAGCATGGGCCTGTTCGGAGCGGTCTGGGCGCAGGCCGAGCTGCGCAAGGTGCTCAGCACGATGGGCGCGCGGGTCGTCGACCGCGAACTGCCCGTCGCGCAGGCCCACGAGACCCTGGGCGAGGACGGCCTCCCGCAGGAGCAGGAGGCCAGAGAGGTGCTCGAGTCAATGGTCTCCGAGCTGATCGACCTGGCCCGCCCCGAGCGGCTCGTGACGGCATAGCACTCCGGAGGCGCCGGCCCAGGCCACTTAGACTGGCTCTGTGATCGAGGACCTCGTCAAGCAGATCGAGACGCGCTTCGCCGAGCTCGGCGAGCAGATGACCGACCCCGAGGTCATCTCCGACCGTGTCCGCTACGCCGACGCGGGCCGCGCCTACCGCCAGCTCGAGCCCGCCGCGAAGCTCGCGAGCGAATGGCGGCGCGCGCAGGACGACGCGGGCGGCGCCGAAGAGCTGCTCTCGGAGGTCGGCGAGGACGCGGACCTGCGCGAGGAGCTGGCCGCCGCGCGCCAGCGAACCGAGCAGCTCGAAGAGGAGATCCGCCTGGCGATGGTCGAGCGCGACCCAAACGACGAGAAGAGCGTGATCGTCGAAATCCAGGGAGGTGCAGGCGGCGAGGAGGCCGGCCTGTGGGCCGGCGACCTGTATCGCATGCTGACCCGTTACGCCGAGCGGCTGGGGTTCCAGACCGAGCAGATGGAGGTGGGCGACGGCAAGTACACGTTCGCGATCAAGGGCGACGGGGCGTACTCGGTGTTCAAGTTCGAGGGCGGCACCCACCGCGTCCAGCGCGTTCCCCAGACCGAGTCCCAGGGCCGCATCCACACGTCCACGGCGACGGTGGCCGTGCTGCCCGAGGCCGAGGACGTCGACGTGCAGATCGACCCCGGCGACCTGCAGATCGACGTCTACCGTTCCTCCGGCCCGGGCGGCCAGTCGGTCAACACGACGGACTCGGCGGTGCGCGTCACGCACAAGCCGTCGGGAATCGTGGTCTCGATGCAGGACGAGAAGTCCCAGCTGCAGAACCGCGAGCGGGCGCTGCGCGTGCTCCGCGCCCGCCTGTACGAGCGCGCGCTGGCCGAACAGCAGGCCGAGCTCGCGGCCGACCGCCGCTCACAGGTCGGCACCGGCGACCGCGCGGAGAAGATCCGCACCTACAACTACGGCGAGCGCCGGGTCACCGACCATCGGATCAAGCTGACCGTCCACAACCTCGACCAGGTGCTCGAAGGTGACCTCGACGAGCTGACCTCCGCCCTGCAGGCCGACGAGAAGCGCCGGCGCCTGGAGGCGCAGGCGGTCGCCTGATGCAGGCCGTTCGCCAACCGCACCCGGCCGCCGCCGGCGCGCTCGGCGCCACGGGTCGCGCGGCGCGGGGCCATACGGTGCGCGATGCGCTCGACGGTGCGATCACGGCGATCACCGCTGCCGGCTGCCAGACGCCGCGGCTCGACGCCGAAGTGCTGCTCGCGAGCATCCTCGGCGTCTCGCGCGAGCGGCTGCTGCTCGACCGCGAGCTGCGGGTGGAGGGCGGCGCCGTGCGCGCGTTCCAGGACTCGGTCCGCCGCCGCGCCGTCGAGCGCGAGCCGGTCGCCTACATTGTCGGGCGCCGTGAGTTCCGGCGCCTCGAGCTCGCGGTCGACCGCCGCGCGCTGATACCGCGACCGGAGACCGAGCTGCTCGTCGAAGCTGCGCTGGAGCTGCCGCAGGGCGCGCACGTGCTGGACGTCGGGACCGGCAGTGGCGCCGTCGCGCTGGCCCTCAAGGCCGAGCGCCCGGACCTCGAGGTGACGGCGAGCGAGATCAGCGATCCGGCACTCGAGCTCGCGCGCGCCAACGGGCTGCGGCTCGGCCTGGACGTGCGCTGGTTGCGCGCGGACCTGCTCGCCGGCGTGCCCGACGGCTTCGAGGCGCTCGTGGCGAACCTCCCCTATGTGGCCGAGTCCGAGCGCAGCGCCCTCGCCCCCGAGATCCTTCGCCACGAGCCCCTCGGGGCTCTCTTCGCCGGCGCGGACGGGCTGCAGGCGATCCGCTCGCTGATCGAGCAGCTCGCGTCCCTGCCGCGCGTGGGATTCGTGGCACTCGAGGTCGGCGCCGGTCAGGCGGGGGCGGTCGCGGGCCTCGTCCGCGGCGCAGGATTTCGCTCGGCCCGGCGGCTGCGGGATCTCGCCGGTGTCGAGCGCGTGGTGCTCGGCGAGGATCGCGCGTGAGCGGCGGCCCGCTGGTCGGTGAGGACGCCGGTCGCCTGCAGGACTGCGTCGCCGCCGGCGGGGTCGCGGTGTTCCCGACGGACACGGTCTATGGGGTGTGCTGCGACGCTGAGGACGAGCGGGCGGCTGTCCGCCTGTATCAGCTCAAGGGCCGCCCCAGCGCCCGTCCCGCCGCGGTCATGTTCTTCGCGCTCGAGCCCGCGCTCGATGCGATCGGGGAGCTGGCCGACGCCGAGCGCCGCGCGCTCGAGGCGCTGCTTCCCGGTCCGGTCACGGTGCTGCTCCCCAACCGCGCGGGCCGCTTCGCGCCCGCCTGCCGGACCGATCCCGCAACGCTCGGCCTGCGGGTGCCCCGCCTGCCCGAGCCGATCGCCGCGCTCGGCTCGGTCACGCTGCCGGTTATGCAGTCGAGCGCCAACCGCTCGGGTGAGCCGGACGCGCGGACGCTCGAGGAGGTCCCACGCAGCCTGCTCGAGGGCGCTGAGCTCGTGCTCGACGGAGGCGAGCTGCCCGGCACGCCATCGACGGTCGTCGACCTGCGCGAGTTCCACCCCCGGCGTCGCTGGCACCTGCTGCGCGAGGGAGCGCTCCCACGGGGTGCAGTGGAGGAGCTGCTCGCGCCGCTCTGCTGATCATCCGCTCCTGCTAGCCTCGTGGCAGCTGCCGCGACTGGCGCCTGAGGTGGAAACGACCACCGGGGAGCGGCCAGTGAAAGACGCCGCGCGCCTGGGCACCAAATCGCCGTCGCCGCCAAGGAGAGCGCCGTGTCCGATCTGAGTCCCGACTACTTCAACCGCCCGGTCGCCGAGGTCGATCCCGAGATCGCCGAGGTCCTGCGCGGCGAGCTCGAGCGCGAGCAGCGCACGCTCGAGATGATCGCCTCGGAGAACTTCGTGCCGCGCGCGGTGCTCGAATGCCAGGGGTCCGTGCTCACCAACAAGTACGCCGAGGGCTACCCCGGTCGCCGCTACTACGGCGGGTGCGAGTGGGTCGACATCTCAGAGCAGCTCGCGATCGACCGCGCGAAGGCGCTGTTCGGCGCCGAGCACGCGAATGTGCAGCCGCACTCCGGCTCCCAGGCCAACGCGGCCGTCTACCACGCGCTGCTGGCGCCCGGCGACATGATCATGGGCCTGTCGCTCGCCCACGGCGGTCACCTCACGCATGGCATGAGGCTCAACGTCTCCGGCCGGCTCTACGAGATCGCCGCCTACGAGGTCGATCCGGAGACGAGCCTGATCGACATGGACGAGGTCGCCCGGATCGCGCGCGAGCGCCGGCCGAAGCTGCTGCTCGCCGGCTGGTCGGCCTATCCACGGCAGCTGGACTTCCCGCGCTTCCGCGAGATCGCCGACGAGGTGGGCGCGATGCTGATGGTCGACATGGCGCACTTCGCGGGCCTGGTCGCCGCCGGGCTTCACCCGAACCCGCTCGAGCATGGCGCCGACGTGGTGACGACGACGACCCACAAGACGCTCGGCGGCCCCCGCGCCGGCGTGATCCTGTCCAAGGAGGAGTACGCGAAGAAGATCGACTCGGCCGTCTTCCCGGGACAGCAGGGTGGCCCGCTCGAGCACGTGATCGCCGCGAAGGCGGTCGCGCTGAAAATCGCGGCGAGCGATCTCTTCGCCGAGCGTCAGCGGCGCACGATCGAGGGGGCGCGCGCGCTCGCGCAGGAGCTGCTGAAGGCGGGTCACGGGGTCAACGTGCTGACCGGCGGCACCGACGTGCACCTCGCGCTCGTGGACCTTCGCGCCGCCGAGCCGGAGCTGACCGGGAAGCAGGCCGAGGACCGCCTGCACGAGATCGAGATCACGGTCAACCGCAACGCGGTTCCCTTCGACCCGCGCCCGCCGATGGAGGCGTCGGGCCTTCGCATCGGCACGCCGGCGCTCGCCACGCGGGGGCTGGCGCAAGAGGACTTCATCGAGGTCGGGCGCATCCTTGCGACGGCGCTGACGCCGGAATACGAGTCACGCGCGCCCGAGCTCGCGGCGCGAGTCGCGGCGATCACCGAGCGCTACCCCCTCTACGAGGATCTGGAGGCCGCCACACCCGCGTAGCCCCGCGGCGCTTGCGACCTGCGCGCCTGCGATGCTGTGTGCTAGTCGATGGCGCATCCGAACGAGCTCGACGCGCTTTACGCCTTCCTTGCCGCCGCGGTCGTGACCGCGCTGCTGACGCCGCTCACGATGAGGTTCGCGCGGGCGGTCGGCGCGATCGACGAGCCACGCGAGCGGGGACTCTCCGAGCGCCCGACGCCGCTCCTGGGCGGGCTTGCGATCTTCGGCGGGTTGCTCGTCGCCGCGCTCATCTGGCTGCCGGCCGGCTACCACGCGGATCACCAGTTGTGGCACGGCGTGTTGCTGGGCGCGGCCGTGATCACGCTCGTCGGAGCGCTGGACGATCGGTTCGATCTGCCCCCCGGCGTGAAGCTGGCGGGACAGGTGCTCGCCGCGGTGATCGTCGTGCACTACGGCGTCGCCGTGAAGGTCATCACGCTGCCGTTCATCGGCCTGCTGCACTTTCCCAATGCGGGAGTCACCAATGCCGGTCCGCTGCTGACCATCGTCGGCCTCGTCGCGATGATGAACGTCGTCAACTTCTCCGACGGCGTCGATGGGCTTGCGGCCGGCGTCTGCGTGACCATCGCAGCGGCCATCGCGATCATCGCCTTCGACCTGAATCGCGGGCAGCCCGGAGTGCTCGCGGCGATCACGGCGGGCGTCGCGCTCGGCTTCCTGGTCTTCAACTTCCCGCCCGCCTCCAGCTTCATGGGCGACTGCGGAGCCCAGCTTCTCGGCCTGCTGATGGGCGTCATCACCGTCGAGGCGGCGGTCAAGACCCCGGCCGTCGTCTCGTTCGTGCTGCCGCTGATCCTGCTCGCGGTTCCCTTCCTCGACACGACCTTCGTCGTGCTCAAGCGGCTGAAGTACCGCCAGCCGATCTATCGCTCCGACAGCGAGCACTTCCACCACCGGATGGCGCGGATCGGGTTCTCCAGCCGGCGCACGATCGCCTACCTTTACGCCTGGACGGTGCTGCTCGCAGGCCTCGCGCTGGCGCTCCGCTTCATCCCCTACAGCGACCACAAAGGCCACTTCCACCTCGCCTGGACGCTCGTGCTCGCGGGTCTCGGGGCGATCGTCATCGGCGCCAGCGTGTACCTGGTCTACGTCCTCGAGATCCTCAAGTTCAGGCGCCTCGACGCGGTCCGGCTCAGGCGCCTGCGCCCGGAGGCATCACCAGCCGAGATCGAGCTGGACGTGGTGAAGGACTTCGAAACCGGCGAGTTCCAGGCCGTGACGAAGTCCGGGGACGGCGCTGTGCACGTGGTAGGCGATGCGCGTCGCGTGGGGGCTGAGGACGGGATCGGCCAGCTGCAGGTGGATGAGGATCGCGTAGGCGCAGAACAGAAGCGTGGCGGCACGCAGGCGCCGATCGCCGCCGACGGCCGCTAGCGGCAGCAGCCAGACCGCGTACCACGGCAACAGCCAAGCCGTCGAAAGCAGCAGCGCGAGCATCGCCCAGCCCGCCGCCACTCGCCAGTCGGCGCCGCGCGCGGTGCGCCAGAGCGCGACGAGGACCACGACGACGAGCCCGGCGACGAACAGGTGGCGCCACCAGGACGGCGTGCCGCTGAGGCCGACCAGGCGGGCCGTCTCGGCGGGGATGCTGTGCGTCGCGACGAGCTGCTGCTGCTCTCCGACGGCATTGAGGAAGCCGAGCGCGTGCGAGCCGAATCCCACCAGCGCGAGCGCTCCGAGCGCGAGCAGGCTCACGCATGCGCTCCCCAGCACCTCCAGGCGCTCGCGCGCGCGGCGCGCACCGAGGAGCATGAAGGGCAGCAGCAGGCCGGCGGTGACCTTGACGCCGACACCGGCGACGACGGTCGCGGTGGCGGCCCGGTAGCGCGGGCTCGTCCCGGCGGTCAGCGCCAGGGCCGCGGCCAGCACGAGGACGATCAGGGTGTCGTTGTGTGCGCCGCCGACCGCCAGCACGAGCAGGACCGGGTTCAGCCCGACGAAGGCGGCGGCCCAGCGCCTCGAGCCGCCGAGACGACCGGCTGCGCGCGCGATCAGCGCGACCGCGCCCAGGCTCGAGGCCACCGCGACCACCTTGAACGTCCATAGGGCGCCGGCCACGCCGAGCGGCGCCGTCGCGTAGCTGGCGAGCGTGAAGAGGGCGCCGTAGGGGGAGTGCTTGAAGGGCC